>NZ_JBFUHT010000054.1:0-44983 GCF_056402275.1 Azospirillum sp. P4_B5 | reverse complement strand
GGCATCCCCGGCGCGGCCCTTTTCATGCCGGCTTCCGGCGGATCAGCCGGCTTCGGCGTTCGACGAGTTCTGCCACAGGTTCAGCCCGCCATCGACGGCGTGCCGGTCGATCTCGGCGAGTTCCTCCGGCGTGAAAGCGGTGTTCTTCAGCGCGTCGAGCGAGTTGTCGAGCTGCTCCACGTTGCGCGCGCCGACCAGGGCGGAGGTCACCCGCGGGTCGCGCAGCACCCAGGCGATGGCCATCTGGGCCAGCGTCTGGCCACGCCGTTGGGCGATGGCGTCCAGGGCGCGCACGCGCTCCAGATTCTCCGGCGACAGGAAATGCGCCTTCAGCGTGCCGCCCTTGGCGGCGCGGGCGTCGGTGGGCTGGCCGTTCAGGTACTTGGTGGTCAGCATGCCCTGGGCCAGCGGCGAGAAGGCGATGCAGCCAATCCCGGTCTCCTCCAGCGCGTCGAGCAGCCCGCCCTCGATCCAGCGGTTCAGCATCGAGTAAGAGGGCTGGTGGATCAGGCAGGGGGTGCCGAGGTCCTTGAGGATCGCCGCCGCCCGCCGGGTCATTTCGGGCGAGTAGGAGGAGATGCCGACATAGAGCGCCTTGCCCTGCCGCACAGCGTGGTCGAGCGCCCCCATCGTCTCCTCCAGCGGGGTGCGCGGATCGACGCGGTGCGAGTAGAAGATGTCCACATAGTCGAGCCCCATGCGCTTGAGGCTCTGGTCCAGGCTGGCCGTCAGATACTTGCGCGAGCCCCAGCTGCCGTAGGGGCCGGGCCACATGTCGTAGCCGGCCTTGGTGGAGACGATCAGCTCGTCGCGGTGGGCCTTGAAGTCGGTCGCCAGGACACGCCCAAAATTCTCCTCCGCCGAGCCCGGCGGCGGGCCGTAGTTGTTGGCGAGGTCGAAATGGGTGACGCCGCGGTCGAAGGCCCGGCGCAGCACGGCGCGCCCGGTCTCGAACACGTCGGTGCCGCCGAAATTCTGCCACAGCCCCAGCGAAATGGCCGGCAGGTCGAGCCCGCTCCGCCCGCTGCGGCGGTAGGTCATGGCGGTGTAGCGGGCCGGATCGGCGCGGTAGAGCGATTGCATCGCGGTCTCCTGGCTGTCTTGCGCGGTGTTGGGAGGAACGTGACTGATATATTAGAAATCAGCCACGGTCCAAAGCCAAGTGCGCAAAACAACCTTCAGACCGGCTCGGCCTCGTCTTCCGAGGGGGCGGTGAAGTAGAGCGGGTTGGCCTTCTGCGCGTCGGCGATCGTGACCTGCAGATAGTCCAGATGCAGGTCGATGGCCTTCGCCGCCGCCTCCGGATCGTTGTTGGCGATGGCCTCGATGATGACCGAATGCTCGGCGATCACGTCCGGCACGCGGCCCAGCACCGGCAGGGTCAGCAGGCGGTAACGGTCCACCTGCACCTTCACCTGCTGCGTCAGGTTCCAGAAGCCGGGATAGCCGGCGGTCTCCGCCAGCAGCGCGTGAAAGGTCTCGTCGGCTTGGTGGAAGCCTTCGAAATTCTGGGCGGCCTCCATCTCGCGCTGGAGTTCCAGGTTGGCGCGCAGCTTGGCGATCTGGCTGCGGGTGGCGCGCTTGGCGGCGTAGCGGACGGTCGCCTCCTCCAGCGCCTTGCGGATGGCGATGGCTTCCGGCAGGGCGCCCAGCGGGATGCGGGAGACGAAGGTGCCCGATTGCGGGAAGATCTCGATCAGCCCCTCGTCGGCCAGACGCAGCACGGCCTCGCGCACCGGGGTGCGGCTGACGCCGTAATCCTGGGCGATCACCTTCTCGGCGACCGGCTCGCCCGGCTTGCGGCGGAGCGAGACGATCTCGTTGCGCAGGTCGCGGTAGATCGTCGCGGCCACGGTGGTGCCGCGCTGGGCCGGACGGGCGACCGCCGCCGCCGTGCGGCGCCGGGTCCGTGTCTTGACGCCCTCCGCCTGTTCGGAATCCACCGCCGATGTCTGCGCCGCCTTTTTCAACACCCGCTCCTGCCAGGAAAAGTCAGGGCGCCGGATCTCCGGACATCAGCGTCGAACCCATTGTTTCACGCCGCGGACGGTCCGCCCTTCATCGCAATATACTAATACCCGGCGGGGTGGGTCAAACGCCTTGGCCCCGCGCGGCACCCCGACTCCGCGCCAGTTTGTCCCACCGGGAAGCGCGTTGCGTCGCTCGTCAGTATACTAGTATATTCGAGAAAGCTCCACCGCGGAGCGCACAGCCTCAAGGACCGTCACCGTGGACCGCAAACGCATCGCCCTCGTCGCCCACGACGCCCGCAAGCCCGACCTGATCGGCTGGCTCGGCGCCAACATCCGCGCGCTGGAGGGCAATGTCTTCTGGTCCACCGGCACCACCGGCCGATTGGTCCGGGAAGCCCATCCCCAGCTGGACATCACCTCGCTGAAGAGCGGACCGCTGGGCGGCGACCAGCAGATCGGCGCGATGATCGCGGAGGGCCGGATCGACCTTCTCGTCTTCTTCGTCGACCCGATGACCGCCCAGCCCCATGACGTGGACGTGAAGGCGCTGACCCGCCTCGCCACGCTCTACAACATCCCGATGGCCTGCAACGAGGCGACCGCCGACATGGTGATCTCCTCCCCCCTCTTCACCAGCGGCTACCGCCCGCGGGCCGTCGACTTCGCCGCCCACGATTCGCGCCGCCTCTGACGAGCCTCCTCTTGAATTGGGCCCTCTTGAATTGGGCGTCGCGCAGACAGAATTGTGGGCGGGACGCACAAAGCCCTTGCATCGGGAACTGATATATTAATATATTCCGACATGCGGGGGCACGACCGGCGCCGCGCCGCACCCGAACCACCCACCGAATTGGGCACCGGACCCTCGTCCGGCCTCCTTTTTTCCGGAGATGAACGATGCTCCACCCCGACCGCCTCTTCCCCAGCGATCCCACGCAGCGCGACATCGCGCGCCGGCTGTACGCGGAGGTGGGCCACCTGCCGATCATCAGCCCGCACGGCCACACGGACCCGTCCTGGTTCGCGAAGAACGAGGCGTTCCCGAACCCGGCGTCGCTGTTCGTGGTGCCCGACCATTACGCCTTCCGCATGCTCTACAGCCAGGGCGTGACGCTGGAGAGCCTGGGCGTGCCGCGCAGGGACGGCGGGGCGGTGGAGAGCGACCCGCGCAAGATCTGGCGCCAACTGGCGCAGAACTGGCACCTGTTCCGCGGCACCCCGACGCGCATGTGGCTGGACCATGCCTTCGAGACGGTGTTCGGCGTGACGGAGCGGCTGAGCGGGGCCAGCGCCGACCGCATCTTCGACCAGATCGACGCCTGCCTGCAGAAGCCGGACTTCCTGCCGCGCGCCTTGTTCGAGCGCTTCAACATTGAGCTGCTGGCGACCACCGAGTCCCCGCTCGACACGCTGGAGCATCACCGCGCCATCCGCGAGAGCGGCTGGAAGGGCCGCGTCATCACCGCCTTCCGCCCCGACCCGGTCGTCGATCCGGAGTTCGAGGGCTTCCAGGCCAATGTGGAGACGCTGGGCGCGCTGTCCGGTGAGAACACCGGGACCTGGGCCGGCTACCTCGCCGCCCTGCGCAACCGCCGCCAGTATTTCAAAGAGGTCGGCGGCGCCACCTCGACCGACCACGGCCACGCCACGGCGACCACCGCCGACCTGTCCGACACCGACGCCGAGCGGCTGTTCGAGAAGGCGCTGCGCGGCACCATCACGGCGGCCGAGGCGGAGATCTTCCGCGGCCAGATGCTGACCGAGATGGCCAAGATGAGCCTGGACGACGGGCTGGTCATGCAGATCCACCCCGGCAGCTTCCGCAACCACAACCCGGGCCTCTTCGAGCGCTTCGGCCGCGACAAGGGCGCCGACATCCCCACCGGCACCGAGTATGTGCGGGCGCTGAAGCCGCTGCTCGACCGCGTCGGCAACGAGCGCGACCTGACCATCATCCTGTTCACGCTGGACGAGACCAGCTACGCCCGCGAGCTGGCGCCGCTGGCCGGCCATTACCCGGCGCTGCGCGTCGGCCCGGCCTGGTGGTTCCACGACAGCCCCGAGGGCATGCGCCGCTACCGCGAGATGATCACCGAGACGGCCGGCTTCTACAACACGGTCGGCTTCAACGACGACACGCGCGCCTTCTGCTCCATCCCGGCCCGCCACGACGTGGCCCGCCGCGTCGACTGCGCCTTCCTGGCCCGGCTCGTCGCGGAGCACCGGCTGGAGGAGGACGAGGCCGCAGAGGTGGCGGTGGATCTCGCCTACACCCTCGCCAAGAAGGCCTACAAGCTCTGACGTGAAAGCCCTCTCCCGCCCCGGGAGAGGGTGCCCGCGAAGCGGGCTCTCGCGCTGGCTGAAAGCCAGCGCTGACGCGGCAGGCGGACCTTCGGTCCGCCGAGAGCGGGTGAGGGTCGTCCAAGGATCATGGCTTCCATCCTTGCCGGCACCCTCACCCTCCCACCGCTTTTGCGGCGGGTCCCTCCCTCTCCCGGGGCGGGAGAGGGAACTTCAGGAAAAGGACCACCACCATGGCATCGCTGACCATCCGCCTGCATCCCGCGGACAACGTCGTCGTTGCCGGCGCCGACCTGCCGGAGGGCACCCCCCTGCCCGACACCGGCGTCGTCGCCCGGACCGCGATCCCCTCCGGCCACAAGGTCGCGGTGCAGGCGATCGCGGTCGGCGGGCCGGTGCGCAAGTACAACCAAGTCATCGGCTTCGCGACCGCCCCCATCGCGCCGGGCGACCATGTCCATGTCCACAACATCGGCGTGGGCGACAGCTTCGAGCGCGATTACGCCTTCGGCGCCGACGTTCACCCCACCGACCTCGTTCCGGAGGCCGAACGCGCCACCTTCCAGGGCATCGTCCGTCCGGACGGACGCGTGGCGACCCGCAATTACATCGGCATCCTGACCACGGTGAACTGCTCGGCCACCGCCGCGCGGATGATCGCCGACCAGTTCCGCGGCGACGCGCTGGCCTCCTACCCCAACATCGACGGGGTGGTCGCGCTGACCCACGCCTACGGCTGCGGCATGGGCTCCCAGGGCGACGCCATCGACGCGCTGCGCCGGACCATCGCCGGCTACGCCCGCCACCCGAACTTCGCCGCCGTGCTCGTGCTCGGCCTCGGCTGCGAGGTGAACCAGATCGACAAGCTGGTCGAGGTCGAGGGGTTGACCGTCGGCGACACCCTGCAGACGCTGGCGATCCAGGACAGCGGCGGCACCGCCGCCACCGTGCGGGCGAGCGTGGAGCGCATCCGCGCGCTGCTGCCCCGCGTCAACGACGTGAAGCGCGAGACGGTGCCGGCCAGCCACCTGATCCTGGCGCTGCAATGCGGCGGGTCGGACGGCTATTCGGGCATCACCGCCAACCCGGCGCTGGGCCACGCCGTCGATCTGCTGATCCGCAACGGCGGCTCCGCGGTGCTGAGCGAGACGCCGGAGGTTTACGGCGCCGAGCATCTGCTGACCCGCCGCGCCGTCAGCCCGGCGGTCGGCGGGACGCTGGTCGAGCGCATCCGCTGGTGGGAGGACTACACCAGCCGCACCGGCGGCGAGATGAACAACAACCCGTCCCCCGGCAACAAGAAGGGCGGCCTGACCACCATCCTGGAAAAGTCGCTGGGCGCGGTCGCCAAGGCCGGCACGACCAACCTCGTCGAGGTGGTGCGCTACGCCGAGCCGATCACCGGGCCGGGCCTCGTCTTCATGGACACGCCGGGCTACGACCCGGTGTCGGCCACCGGGCAGGTGGCGGGCGGCGCCAACGTGCTGTGCTTCACCACGGGCCGCGGTTCCGTCTTCGGCTGCAAGCCGACGCCCTCGCTGAAGCTCGCCACCAACACGGCGCTTTTCCGGAAAATGCCCGACGACATGGACATCGACTGCGGCCCCATCGCCACCGGCGACGCCACCATCGAGGAAGTCGGGCGGGCGATCTTCCAGCTCATCCTCGACACCGCGTCGGGCAGGAAGACCAAGAGCGAGGAGCTGGGCTTCGGCTCCGACGAGTTCACACCCTGGCAGATGGGCGCCGTCATGTGAGCGAAAGCGCTTGCGCTTTGAGTAATATACTAGTATAAGTGTTTTCGTTCGGTTATCCTTTGAAACCCAATCGGCAGGCCGCGCCGCGCGCGTGGTCCCGCCGAGTGACGTTTCTCCAAAGTGCGACTTCAGACCGCCGGGGCACGCTCCGGCGGTCTTTTCTTTTCGGGGTGCGGCGATCCGACGGCGGCGCGCAGCCAGTCCCGGAAAACGGTGAAGCCCGGCTCCCGGTGCCGCGCCGGCCGCGAGACCAGGTACCAAGCCCGCCCCATCGGCACCGCCAGCGTGAAGGGCGTGACCAGCCGGCCCGCCGCCAAATCGTCGGCGATGTAGAGCTGCGCCCCCAGCGCCACCCCCACCCCGTCCGCCGCCGCCTGCAAGGCCATGGCGTAGCTGCCGAAGGACAGCCCCTTCACGGCCGGCGGCGCCAGCCCGGCCGAGGCGAACCAGTGCGGCCAGTCGTCCGCCCAGTGCGACACCGAGAGCAGCGTCGCCGACAGCAGATCCTCCGGACGGCGCAGGGTCCGCGCCAGGGCGGGCGCGCAGACCGGCAGCATGTCGGCGGTGAACAGCTCCTCCACCTCGTAGCCCGGCCAATGCCCGTCGCCCAGCAGCAGGGCGCAGGTCCAGTCCTCGCGGATCGGCGCGCCGGCGCCGCCGGTGGCGATGCGCACCTCCACGTCCGGGTGACTCTCGTGGAAGGCCGACAGGCGCGGGATCAGCCAGCGCACCGCGAAGGTGGCGCCCACCCCCAGGGTCAGCACCGGGCCGTCACGCATGGCGGCGACCCGCTCGACGCTGTCCGCGATCGCGTCGAAGGCACCGGTCAGGCCGGGTTGCAGCGCCCGCCCGCGGTCGGTCAGCTCCAGCGCGTTGGCCCGCCGCTCGAACAGCGGGAAGCCCATCCGCTCCTCCAGCAGGCGCACCATGCGGCTCACCGCGGCCTGCGAGACGTTCAGCTCGCCCGCCGCCCCGGTGAAGCTGCCGTGCCGGGCCGCGGCCTCGAACGCCCGTAAGGCGTTCAGCGATGGCAGGCGCCGCATCCGATCCCCTCCCCATGCACCCCAACATTTCCTGGGGGTAAGCATCAGACAATCCCGTTTGCGGCGCAAGCGCGCCAGGGGCATGATGCCGTCCACAGCCAAAGAAAACTTTCGGATGAGCGGGATGCTGACGGTTCCCCTGACACTCGGACTCGGCCTTGCGGCGCTGGTGACCTCGTTCCTGTCGGGTCTGTTCGGCATGGCCGGCGGCATGGTGCTGATGGGGCTGCTGCTGGTGCTGCTGCCGGTGTCCTCCGCCATGCTGTTGCACGGGATCACGCAGATGACCGCCAACGGCTGGCGGGCGTGGCTGTGGCGGCGGCACGTGCAATGGGGCATCGTCGCCCGGTTCCTGTTGGGCGGGGCGGTGGCGGTCGCCGTCTTTACCCTGATCCGCTATGTGCCCGGCAAGGCGGAGGCGCTGATCGTGCTGGGGCTGTCGCCCTTCATGGCGATGGCGGTTCCGTCGCACTGGTCGCCGAACGTGTCGCGGCGCGGCCACAGCACATTGGCCGGCGTCCTGTGCATGGGCGTGCAGTTGATCGCCGGCATCTCGGGGCCGCTGCTCGACGTGTTCTTCGTGAAGTCCAGCCTGTCGCGGCAGAGCGTCGTCGCGACCAAGGCGACGATGCAGGTCTTCGGCCACCTGTTCAAGACGGTCTATTTCGGTTCCCTCGTCGCGGCGTCGGAGACGGAGGCGCTGGACATCACGGTGACGCTCGTCTGCATCGGCATGGCCGTTCTGGGGACGAACCTCTCGCGCCGCGTGCTGGACGCCATGAGCGACGCCCAGTTCCGCAGCTGGAGCCAGCGTCTGGTCGCCCTGACCGGCACCGTCTATCTCGGCCAGGGGTTGTTCCTGCTGGTGGTGGGGTAGGTTCGGGGGGTTATTGCCCCCACCCCGGCCCTCCCCCGCTTTGCAGGGGAGGGAGATTTTGTCCCCTCCCCTGCGATAGCGGGGGAGGGTTAGGGAGGGGGCAAAGTGCTCCTCCCCATCACCCCGGCGGGGGGAAAACCGCCACGAACCGGTCTCCGCCTCTTCCGGGTGGAGCGCCGAAATTTTGCATGGCCGGCTGGTGGCTGACAGGTTCATGACAGGTTCGCCTGCTAAACAGTTGGAACAACCAACCACCGTTCCCGGAACCTCCACCATGGCGACCGAATCCGCAGCCCGAAAGCCGGCGGAACCCACGGCGAAGACCGCATCGGCGGACCAGCGCACCCCGCTCTTCTACGGCGCCGCCTGCGGCGCGGGGGCCGGCGGCTCCGTCCTCCTCTACGAGGCGCGCCCGCAGAGTTCCACCGCCAAGGCACCGTAAGGCGCGCCAAGCGCCATCCAAAAAGCAAAAAGTTCACTCGGAGGAAACACCATGAGCCTCGGCAACCCCGCCAAGGGGATGCTGGCGGCGGCCGTGCTGGTCGCTGCCGCCCTGTTCGCCGCTCCCGCGTCGGCGGAGATCAAGAACTTGGAGATCATCGCCCCCGCCAACGCCGGCGGCGGCTATGACCAGCATGCGCGCGCCATGCAGCAGGTCCTGCAGGACCACAAGCTGGCCTCCAGCGTCCAGGTCGTCAACATTCCGGGAGCCGGCGGCACCATCGGCCTCAGCCAGTTCGTCACCGCCAAGAAGCGCAACCCCGGCCTGATGATCTCCGGCCTCGGCATGATCGGGGCGATCCTGATCAACAAGTCGCCGGTGTCGCTCGATCAGGTGACCCCGCTGGCCCGCCTGACCGGCGAGTACCAGCCCATCGTCGTGGCCGCGGATTCGCCGCTGAAGACGCTCGACGACCTCGTCAGGAAGTTCAAGGCCGATCCCGGCTCCGTCTCCTGGGGCGGCTTCGCCGTCGGCAGCCCCGACCACATTCTCTACGGCCTGCTGGTCAAGGCGATCGGCGGCGACGTGTCCAAGATGAACTACATCGCCGCTGGAGCGGGCGGCGAGATGATGGCCTCGGTGCTCGGCGGCCACATCACCGTGGCGACCGGCGGCTACAACGAGATGGCCTCGCAACTCCAGGCCGGAAAGCTGCGCGCGCTGGCGATCTCCGCCCCGCAGCGCATCCCCGGCATCGACGTCCCGACCTTCAAGGAGCAGGGCGTGGATGTCGAGCTGGTGAACTGGCGCGCTGTGATGGCGCCGGGCAACCTGAAGGCGTCGGAGAAGCAGGTCCTGGACGACGCGGTCGGCGCCATGGTCCGCACCGACGACTGGAAGCGCATCGCCGAAGAGCGCGGCTGGATCGACCTTTACCTGCCGCCCGACCAGTTCGCCGCCTTCGTGAAGGACGAGCGGACCCGGATCGAAGGCGTGCTGACGGAACTCGGCCTCGTCAAGTGACCGGACCCCGGCGGCGGGCCGCCGGGTTTCAAGACAAAACACCCCCCAAAACAAAACACAGCCATGGAGCGAAGCGTCATGACCATCCGCATGCCGGGCGCCGTGAAGGGCGTCCTGACCGCCGCCGTTCTCGCCACGGCCTCCCTCGCCGCCACCCCGTCGCTAGCCGAGATCAAGGGGCTGGAGATCATCGCCCCGGCGAGCCCCGGCGGCGGCTGGGACCAGCACGCCCGCACCCTCCAGCAGGTTCTCCAGGACCAGAAGCTGGCGTCGAACATTCAGGTCGTGAACATCCCCGGCGCCGGCGGCACGGTCGGCCTCGCCCAGTTCGTCACCGCCAAGAAGCGCACGCCGGCGGTGCTGGTCGGCGGCCAGATCATGCTGGGCGCCATCGTCACCAACAAGTCGGCGGTGACGCTCGATCAGGTGACTCCGCTGGCCCGGCTGACCGGTGAATACACCGCCATCGTCGTTCCCCCGGATTCGCCCATCAAGACCTTCGACGACCTGATCAAGACGTTCAAGGCGAACCCCGGATCGGTGTCCTGGGGCGGCGGCTCGGCGGGCGGCAGCGACCAGATCCTGGCCGGGCTGATCGCCAAGGCGGTCGGCGTCGATCCCAACAAGGTCAACTACGTCGCCACCGCGGGCGGCGGCGAGCTGCTGGCCTCGGCGCTCGGCGGCCACGTCACGCTCGGCATGGGCGGCTACAGCGAGTTCGCCCCGCAGTTCCAGGCGGGCAAGCTGCGCGCCATCGCCGTCTCCGCTCCGCAGCGCCTGCCGGGCTCCGACACGCCGACGCTCAAGGAGCAGGGCGTCGATCTGGAGTTCGTGAACTGGCGCGGCGTCTTCGCCCAGTCCTCCGCCAAGCCGGCCGAGCTGAAGGAACTCCAGGAGGCCGTCGCCAAGGCCGTCGCCAGCGACGAGTGGAAGCAGGCCGTGAAGCAGCGCGGCTGGATCGACCTCTACCAGCCCTCCGCCGAATTCGCCTCCTTCCTGAAGCAGGAGCGCGCGCAGATCGAAGGCACGCTGAAGGACATCGGCCTCGTGAAGTGAGGGCCGAACCTGGTGGGCGCGGTCGCCGCGCCCACCGGTCCGCAACGACAAAAATCTGGGAGGATGAACCGATGACCACCGGTCGGAGCATGCGCGCCGGAGAGGCGGTGCTGGGCGGCGGGCTGATCGCCCTTGGGGGCTTGATCGCGGTCGAAACCATGCTGACCCCGAGCGTCGGCCGGGCGGTGGTCGGCCCCGCCCTGTTCCCCTACCTGATCTCGGGCGGCCTCGTTCTGGTCGGCCTGTCCCTGCTGCGCGAAGCCTTCGCCGGGGCCATCGCCCACGCCGAGGGGCTGGAGCTGGACCTCTGGGCCGTGGCGCTGGTCGCGGCGGGGCTGGCCGTCCAGTTCCTGCTGCTGGACACGCTGGGCTGGATACCCTCCACCACCATCCTGTTCGCCGCGGTCGCCCGCGCCTTCGGTGGCCGGCGGCTGATGGTCAATCTCGCCATCGGGCTGGCGCTCGCCGCCTTCACCTTCGTGGCCTTCAATTACGGGCTCGGCCTGAACCTGCCCGAGGGCAGCATCGTCGAACGGCTCACCTCCCCCGACGCCGAATAAGGACGCCGGACAAGCCCCGCTTCGGGCCCCCGCTTCGGGCCCCCGCTTCGGGAAGGAAACTGCACAATGGAAACCCTTGCCGCCCTGGGCCACGGCTTTCTCGTGGCGCTGACGCCGTACAACCTGCTGTGGTCGGCGATCGGCGTGACGGTGGGCACCGCGGTCGGCGTGCTGCCCGGCATCGGCCCGGCGCTGACCGTGGCCCTGCTGCTGCCGGTCACCTACGGGCTGGAGCCGACCTCCGCCTTCATCATGTTCGCCGGCATCTATTACGGCGCGATGTACGGCGGCTCGACGACCTCGATCCTCCTGAACGCGCCGGGCGAGTCCGGCAGCATCGTCACCGCCATCGACGGCCACGCCATGGCCCGCCAGGGCCGTGGCGCCCAGGCGCTGGCCACCGCCGCCATCGGCTCCTTCATCGCCGGCACCATCGCCACCGCGGCGCTGACCTTCGTCGCCCCGCTGATGGTCAAGCTGGCCCTGCTGTTCGGCCCGGCGGAGTATTTCGCGCTGATGGTCCTGGCGCTGACCACCGTCACCGCGGTGCTGGGAAACTCGCTGGCCCGCGGTCTGGCCAGCCTGTTCCTCGGTCTGGCGCTGGGGCTGGTCGGCATCGACATGCAGACCGGTCAGGCGCGGCTGGCCTTCGGCGTGCCGGAGCTGCTCGACGGCATCGACACGGTGGTCGTCGCGGTCGGCCTGTTTGCGGTTGGCGAGACGCTCTACGTCGCCTCCCGCCACCGCTTCGAGACGGAGGAGATCTACGCGCTCAAGGGCTCCAAATGGATGAGCCGCGAGGACTGGAGCCGCTCGTGGAAGCCGTGGCTGCGCGGCACGCTGCTGGGCTTCCCCATCGGCACCCTGCCGGCGGGCGGCAGCGAGATCCCGACCTTCCTGTCCTATCTGGTCGAGAAGCGTCTGGCGAAGAAGCCGGAGGAGTTCGGCAAGGGCGCGATCGAGGCCGTCGCCGGTCCGGAGGCCGCCAACAACGCGTCGGCCGCCGGCGTGCTGGCGCCGCTGCTGTCGCTCGGCCTGCCGACCTCGGCGACCGCCGCCATCATGCTGGCCGCCTTCCAGCAGTACGGCCTGCAACCCGGCCCGACGCTGTTCGACAACAACCCGGAGCTGGTCTGGGGCATGATCGCCAGCCTCTACATCGGCAACGTGCTTCTGCTGGTGCTGAACCTGCCGCTGGTCGGCTTCTGGGTGAAGCTGCTGCTGATCCCGCGGCCCTGGCTGTACGCCGGCATCCTCGTCTTCTCGTCGCTGGGCGCCTACACGCTGAACAACAACGTCATCGATCTGGTCATCCTGTGGGTGATCGGGCTGGTCGGCTTCGGCATGCGCGTGCTGAACGTGCCGGTGGCGCCCTGCGTGGTCGGGCTGATCCTGGGGCCGCTGGCCGAACAGCAGTTCCGCCGGGCGCTGGCGATCAGCCAGGGCGACCCGTCGGTCTTCCTGACCCACCCGATCTCGGCGGCCCTGCTGATCGTCGCGGCCCTGCTGGTGATCGGCCCGATGGTCCTGCGCTACCGGAGCAACGGGGCGGAAAAGGGCGCGGGCAAGGGCGACAGCGCCTCCCGGTCCGACACCCATCCCGCGACGTAAGACCGCCATTCCTCGAAGGACTTCTCCATGGAAAGCGTCGATCTCTGGTCCCAGCTCGCCGCCTTGGGACAGGTCATCGCCATCGACCTCGTTCTGGCCGGCGACAACGCCATCGTGGTCGGCATGGCCGCCGCCGCGGTGCCGCTGGCGCAGCGCCGCAAGGTGATCGTCTGGGGCATCGGCGCC
The DNA here is from genome assembly GCF_056402275.1 of Azospirillum sp. P4_B5. Lineage (NCBI taxonomy): Bacteria > Pseudomonadati > Pseudomonadota > Alphaproteobacteria > Rhodospirillales > Azospirillaceae > Azospirillum > Azospirillum sp. P4_B5. Next base: position 32,154 of record NZ_JBFUHT010000054.1, on the reverse strand, counting down.
GCCATTCTGCTGCGCATCTTCTTCGCCCTCATCACCACCCAGCTTCTCGCCATCATCGGCCTGACCCTGGCCGGCGGCATCCTGCTTCTGTGGGTCTGCTGGAAGATGTTCCGCGAGCTGCGCTCCCACGGGGCGGACGAGGTGGCGCCCGACGAGGCGATGGACGCCCCCGACACGCCGGTGGGCGTGTCCGGAAGCGCCGCCGCCGGTGCCGCGGTCGGCGGCGTCACGGTGGGCGCGGCGATCTGGCAGATCGTGGTGGCCGACGTGTCGATGTCGCTCGACAACGTGCTGGCCGTGGCCGGCGCCGCCAAGGATCACCCCACCATCCTGGTCATCGGCCTGCTGCTGTCCGTCATCCTGATGGGGGCGGCGGCCAACATGATCGCGCATGTCCTGCACAAGCATCGCTGGGTCGGCTGGGTCGGTCTCGTCATCATCACCTATGTGGCGCTCGACATGATCTGGCGCGGCAGCAACGAAGTCCTCATGCACACCTCCCGGCTATCGTGACGGAGCGCTTCCGATGATCAAGAAGGTACTGGTTCCCCTGACCGGGCGGCCGTTGGACCGCCGCGCCATCGCCACGGCCTTTCTGCTCGCCACCCGCTTCCGCGCCCATGTGGAAGGGTTGAGCGTCATGCCGCAGGTCGAAATCCGCACCTCCGTGGAAAGCGCCGCGATTCCCAAGGCGCTGGTCGAGCAACTCATCCGCATCGGGCAGGAGGATCAGGCGCGGGTGATCGACTCCGCCCACGACCTGTTCGAGGAATTCCGCAGCCGCTTCGGCGCCGCGGAGGCGGACAGCCTGACCGGCGGCGGCGAGGGCGCGGACGGCCTGTCCGCCTCCTGGCAGCAGGCGACCGGCCCGCTGGCCGAGACCCTGGCGGAGGAGGCGCGGCTCGCCGATCTGGTGGTGATCGCCCAGACCTCCGACAGGACCAACGCCATGGGGCCGGCCATCGAGGCCACCCTGTTCGGCTCGGGCCGCCCCCTGCTGCTGGCCCCGGCGGCCGAACCGGCCTCGGTCGGGTCCGCGGTCGCCGTGGCCTGGGACGGCGGGGCCGCGGCCTCGCGGGCGGTCGCGGCGGCGCTGCCGCTTCTGCAACGGGCCGGCAAGGCGGTCATCCTGTCGGCCGACGTCGCCGATCCCGGACGCACCGCCGACCCCGACCGCCTGTCCGCCTATCTCGCCCTGCATGGTGTCGCGGCGACCATCCGCAAGGTCACGGCGTCGGGTCGCGCGGTCGGGCGGGCCTTGCAGGAGACGGCGGCGGAGGCCGGCTGCGACCTGCTGGTGATGGGCGCCTACGGCCACAGCCGTGTGCGCGAGCGGGTATGGGGCGGCGTGACGCTCGACGTGCTGCGCGAGCCGCCGGCCATTCCCATCTTCATGGCGCACTGATTTGTGCATTACGGTGCCACGGCACCGGGAGACGGACCATGCGCATACTCGTCGTCGAGGACACCGAGGATCTGGCCGACGCCATCGTCCACCGGCTGCGCAAGCTGGGCTACGCCGTCGACTGGGCGCCGACCGGGGACGAGGCGGAGGAGCTGCTGCGCCAGGAGGCGTACCAGCTCGTCCTGCTCGACATCATGCTGCCGGGGGTGGACGGACAGACTCTGCTGAACCGCCTGCGCCAGCGCCGCGACGCCACGCCGGTGCTGGTGATGACCGCCCGCTCCCAGGTGAACGTGCGGGTCGACCTGCTCGACCTGGGCGCCGACGACTTCATCGTGAAGCCCTTCGACCTGCGGGAGCTGGAGGCCCGCTGCCGCGCCCTGCTGCGCCGCTCGCACGGCCTCGCCTCCTCGCGGACGCAGTTCGGCAATCTGGTCTTCGACGCCGCCGCCAAGAAGGTGCTGGTCGACGGCCGGCCCGTCGATCTCGGCGGCCGCGAATTCCGCCTTTTGGAGCTGTTCCTCAGCAACCTGAACACCGTCCTGTCCAAGGAGGACCTGATGGACCGGCTGTTCAGCCTGGACCAGCCCACCGCGCTGAACGCCATCGAGTTGTATGTCTCCCGCCTCCGGCGCAAGCTGGAGGGCGCGTCGGTGGAGATCCGGACGGTTCGGGGGCTGGGGTATGTGGCGGAAGTGTGTGCCGAAGGCTGAAGGATTCTCGCTGCGGCGGCGGCTGTTCATCCGGCTGCTCGGCGTGCTGGCCGTCCTGACCGCCGGCCTGTTCCTGTTCGTCAGCGCCTACGCCCAGCGCGCCGCCGACGCCGCCTTCGACCGGCTGCTGATGGCGTCCGCCCTGTCGATCTCCGACACGGTGCGGGTGGAGGACGGGCGCTTTTCCGTCGACCTGCCCTACTCCTCGCTGGGCATCCTGGCCCAGGCGCGGCGCGACCGGGTGTTCTACCGGATCACCGCCCCGGACGGCGAGCTGGTCACCGGCTACCACGACCTGCCCATGGCGCCCGCCAAGGCCGGAGTCGCCGGCGCGGCCGGCAGCGATTCCGCCACTCGGTTCGAGAACGCCACCTTCCGCGGCATGCCGGTGCGCGTCGCCGTCCTGAAGCGCTTCGCCGCGCAGCCGGAGCTTGGCGGCTGGGTCACCATCGCCGTCGCCCAGACGCGGGAGGAGCGCGGGGCGCTGGCCCGCGACATCCTGGCGAACGCCTTCCTGCCCATCGCCTTCACCGTGGTGGCGGCGGGCGGGCTGATCTGGTTCGGCGTGCGGCAGGCGCTGGCCCCGCTGGGCTCGTTGGAGCGGATGATCCGCGAACGGCAGCCCCATGACTTCTCCCCCATCGCCATGCCGCCGCCGCAGGAGGTCTCCCAACTCGTCCAGGCGATCAACCAGCTGATGGCGCGGCTCAAATCCAACCTCGACACCATGCAGACCTTCCTCGCCGACGCCGCCCACCAGATCCGCACGCCGCTGGCCAGCCTGCGCCTGCAGGCCGAACTCGCCATCGACGAGGACGATCCCGACGCCCTGCACCGCATCGCCCAGCGCGTGCACCGCAACGCGGTTGAGGCCAGCCAGCTCACCAGCCAGCTCCTCAACCACGCCATGGTGATCCACCGCAGCGAGGCGCTGAAGCCGGAGGACGTCGATCTCGGCGCCCTCCTGGAGCAGGTGTTCCAGCGCGCCCGCGCGGTGGCCGGCGACACGGCGATCCGCCTGGACATCGACCGCGCGGCGGAGCCCGCCACCGTCCCCGGCGACGCCATCAGCCTGCGCGAGGCGCTGACCAACCTGCTCGACAACGCGGTGAAATACGCCGGCCCGTCCGGCCCCATCGACCTGACGCTGACCCCCCGGCCAAACGGGCGCGGCCTGCGCGTGGAGATCGCCGACCGCGGCCCCGGCGTGCCGGACGACGAGAAGCGCCGCGTGCTGGAGCGGTTCGGGCGCGGCAGCTCCGCCGCCGGGGTGGCGGGCAGCGGCCTGGGCCTCGCCATCGTCACCTCGGTGGTGGAGGCGCACGGAGCGGATTTGTCCCTGCTCGACCGCCCCGGTGGCGGGCTGGTCGCGCGCATCGATTTCCCGGAGGCGGGCGGCGCCGCCCCGKCGGGAGGAGGGGCCGCGCGGGCCCTGCTGCCCCTGCTGGTCCTCGTCGCCCTGCTCTGGGCGCCCTGGGCGCAGGCGGCGCAGCTGTTCACCTACCCCGCCCCCGGCGGCGAGCGGGAGCGGTTGCGCATCCATTCGGCCACCGATCGGCAGGCCATCGAGCCGCTGGTCCTCGATTTCCAGCAGCTCCACCCCGACGTCACCGTCGAGTACAAGGACATGGACACCGCCGACCTCTACGCCGAGGCGGTGGCCGTGCCGGCCAAGGGGGCGCCAGCCAAGGGGTCGGCAGAAACGCCCGACCTGCTCATCAGCTCCGCCTCCGACCTGCAGGTGAAGCTGGTCAACGACGGCCACACCCAGCCCCACCGCTCCGCCCTGACCGACGCTCTGCCGGACTGGGCGAACTGGCGGGACGAGGCGTTCGGCTTCACCTTCGAGCCGGCGGTGATCGCCTACAACCGCGACCTTTTGCCGGACGCCCAGGTGCCGCGCACGCGTCCGGCGCTGATCCGGCTGCTGCGGGACGACCCGGCGCGCTTCGGCCGGCGCGTCGCCACCTACGACACGGCCACCAGCGGCATCGGTTATCTGCTGGCCTCCCACGACGCCCTGCTGTTCGGCCAATATTGGCAGCTCGTCGCGATGATGGGCAACGCCCAGGCGCGGCTGGCCTGCTGCTCCGGCGACATCCTCGACATGGTGGAGCGGGGGGAGGTGCTGATCGCCTACAACGTCCTCGGCTCCTACGCACGGGCGCGGGCGGCGGCGGGGGCGCCCATCGGCATCGTGGTGCCGGAGGACTACACGCTGGTCATCTCCCGCGTCGCGGTGATCCCCCGGACGGCGCCCCGGCCGCAGCTCGCCGGCCGGTTCATCGACTATCTTCTGTCGCCGCGCGGGCAGGAGGTGGTGGCCGACCGCTCCGCCCTCTACGCCATCTCCTCCGGCATCAAGCGGGAGGCATCGGCGTCGGGCCTGCGCTCCAGCACGGCGGCGCCGCTGCACCCCATTGCCCTCAGCCCGGCCCTGCTGGTGTTCCTCGACCGGCTGAAGCGGGAGCGGTTCCTGCAGCAATGGCAGTCGGCGATTTTGCTACCCTGAGCCGGTGACCACCCGCAAACCGCTGCGCCGCGCGACGCTTATCCGTTCCAGCCCCCCGGCGGCACCGACGACCGCAGGGCCATGCCCATGCCGTGCAGACGCGTCCGGCGCTTCTCCACCGGCAGGGCCGCCAGCCCGAGCAGCACGGTGGTCGCGGAATCCAGGCCGTCCGACGGTGCGAGCGCCCCGGCACCAAGCGCTTCGGCGCCAAGCGCTTCGGCGATCGCATCCGACCGCCCGGCGTCCGGGCTTTCGGCGGCGAACAGCAAGCGCTCCGCGGCGGCACCGCGGTCCGGCAGAGTCGCGCGCGCGCCCGCCCTCTTAAAAAGGGCCTTCACCCGCTGCCGATCGTTGCGGTCCTGGAAATGGCCGTGCCGCTGCATCAGCCGCACCGCCTCCACCATGTAATCGGCGAAGCTCCGCAACTCCCGGCCCACCCGATGCGGAGGCTGTTCCTGCGCCGTCGCCACCGCCTGGCGCAACCAGCCGCTGGCCCGTGTGGCCAGGGCGACCGCATCGACGGGGGGTGGCGCAACGGTGGCGAAAAGTTCCGCAAGGATCAGCGCTTCCTCGGCTCCATCGAGAGCCGGACGCCGCAAAGCTTCTGCGAGCAGTCCGTTGAGCCATGGCGAAGAAAAAGGACGTGCCCGCCGGTCCCGCATCCGCAACCCCATGACGCTGAGATGAACTGCAACCTTTTGCCGAAGATACCAACTCTTCCGTGGATATCAATGGAAACGATCCAATCAAGTGAGATATTTCACACGAGCCGACCATGACTTTTACGAAACAGACTGCGTATGTATGCCATCTCGGAGAATTGATGGTTCGGATTCAATACAAATCCGCGATATGCTCTTGAGCGCTTGCACAACCGATACTATGATACACTCGGGTATGCAGGAGGGGCGCATGGCGGGCCTGTTGCGAGAGCTAACGGGGCGCGCCACGCGCATGAACGCAGCCTTGGCGGCTTGTCCCCGGCGGCAGCCGGACCATGCCGACCGGTGCCATGCACAGGCGCCGGCCGGCGGGACACCGCCAATCAGGCCCCCTCTCGCTTGAACCGGCCCGGGCATGCCGGCGGCCACCATTCTGCCGCAGGGCACAGGCCGGCGTCATCGGGCGGAGGCACTTGGGGACCGAAGTGAACCTCATTCCCTTTTGAAAGGAACATCGAGAATGAACGACAACAGCGAACGCGTCTCGTCCGTGCAGCCGGCGAACCTCGACCTCTCCTTCATCAACAAGCGGCTCGAGATGGCCGGATACACGCCGGCTCAGGCCTCGGCGTCGGTCGAGGCCTACCGCCAGTTCCTCGTCGTGGTGGCGGCGAAGCCGAACCTGATCCTGGTTCCGACGAAGGCGGCGGACGCGGCGTGGCACGAGCACATCCTGTTCATGGACCGCTACGAGGCGGACATGATGCGGCTGGTCGGCGCCCGGGTCCATCATCACCCGGACGCTCCCGACGCCGCCGCGTGGCAGAAGGCCGTCGCCAACACCCAGGACGCCTTCCGGGCGACGCTCGGCGTGGAACTGCCGACGGAGGAACTCGCCGGCTGCTTCCTCACGGTCGAGGCGGCCTGAGCGTCATACGATCGTATTGATCGTTGCATGACACGGTGCGTTTGCTGCTAAATTCGCTCGAATGGCAGCGCGTTTCGTGGATGCCCCTCTGAGCGGCGGTCCAGGCCGCGTTCAGGGGGGTGTCCGTCACCCCCGGCAGCGAGAGGAAGGAGGGATTCATGTCTGATCTGGTCCACGATCTTTCCGGCCGCGCCAGGGACATGAACGCCGGGCTTGCCATCTTCGACAAAAGCGACACGCTTCTGGCGACCAACGACAAGCAGAAGACAATCTATCCCTTCATCGACTATTCGCGCTCGGTCACGTTCCGCGACATCGTGTGGGAATGCGTAAGGCACAAGAAGTTCAGTTCGGACACCATTTATTCCGACCCGGACCGGTGGATCGGCTACGCCGAGAACCTTCGCCGGTTCAACCGGTTCTGGCAGTCCTTCACACTCCATTCCGACGGGCGGGTCATCCAGATCACCTACGAGCGGTTGGATGACACGGACGGCTGGTGGTACCAGATCCGGCGCGACGTCACCAGCAACGTCCTGGAGAATTTCCGGAGCGGCTTCGACAGCCTGATTTCCCTCAACGATGGCGGGGCCCTGCCGCAACCGGCCCAACCCTCCTTCGTCGTCCGGCTTCTCGACGCCCTGCCCTACCCGGCGGCGTTGCTGACGACGCGCTGCCAAGTCATCGACGGCAACCAGTCCTTCGCCTCCATTCTGTCGCGGGGGGACGGGCTGTCCATGGTCGGTGGCCGGCTGTGCATTCCCGATGCCCCGACCGAACAGGCGGAGCTGACCAAGCGGGCCGCCGGCTTCTTCCGCCGCCGCACCCGCACGCCGATCACGCTGCGCGTGTCGCGCCTGGACCAGCCTTCGCCCTATTTCGCCACCCTGTCGGAGCCGCCGGCCCAGAGCGTCGGGAACGGCGGCCCGATGACCGGCATCCTCCTCCTTACCCTCGTCGATCCGGACGTGCTGCCCGCCGTGTCGGCGCGCGCCGTCGCCGAGCTTCTCCAGATCACCGGATCGGAAGCCGAGATCGCGCTGGCGCTGTGCTCCGGACGGAGCGTCGACGAGATCGCCGAGGACCGCGGGGTGGAGCGGCGCACGGTCTACAATCAGGTTTCGTCCATCCTGGGCAAGACGGGGCTGCGCAACCAGGCGGGAATCGTGCGGCAGGTGACGACGATCTGCTGGCATTTCGGGTCGCGCGCCTGATCGAATCCGGGTATGGTGCCTGACGCATCGCCGACGGCGCGAATGCCTGGATATGGACGCACTCTTGTGCATACATATGGCGGACGTCCGGCACGGTTCCGGCTTCGCTCTGGCCGGAGGCTGAGAAGAAGGCAGGGGCGTCTGGTTTTCCCATCCCCCGGCCATTGCCTTGCAACGTCCCGCACCATGCCTCTGCCCGCCGTCCTCCGCCTGCTTCTGACCGTTCTGGCCATCGCGGCCGGCGTTGCCGGCGCCGCGTTTCCGGCAACGGCGGGAACCTTGCGGGCCAGTCTGTCCGACGATCTGACGACCATCGACCCGTTCGTCTTTCCCGGCCTGGTCTCCTCCGGGGTTCTGCGGCAGGTCTATGAGGGCTTCACCGCGATCGACGATGCCGGCAACGCCGTTCCGGCGCTGGCCACTCGTTGGGAATCGCCGGATGGCGGGCGGACGTGGCGCTTCACCCTACGCCCGGACGTGCGTTTCCATTCCGGACGCCCATTCACCGCCGCCGACGTCCTGTGGACCTGGGAACATCATCTGACGCGCAAGCCGCAGCCCGGCTACAGCACCTTCTACCTGCGCGGCGTCGAGGGGGCCGCGGCGCTGCAGCAGGGAACCGCCGCGTCGCTGGCCGGCGTCGAGATTCCCGACCCATATACGCTCGTCGTGCGGCTGACCGAACCCGACGCGCTGTTCCCGCTCTACCCGTTCCTGTTCGTCGACCGCGGGATGGAGGCCGAGTTCGGACCGGCGTGGCATGAGCGGGCGTCCGGCGGCACCGGGCCGTTCCGCCTCGTGTCCTGGCAGCACGGCGAGTCCGTGCGTTTGGAGGCCCACGCCGGCTATTGGGGCGGCGCCCCTGCCGTGGAGGCGGTGTCCCTGACGGTGCTGCCCGACACCAACACGCTGCTGGCGCGCTACGACGCCGGAGAGCTGGATGTCGCGCCGCTTCCCGACAACGCCGTGCGCACGGTGGTCCGCCAGCCGCGCTACGACGGGCAGATCGCGGCCTTTGCCCGCGCGCAGGTGCGCTATCTCGCCCTGAACCAGGATTTGTATCCGCCCTTCCGCGACCGGCGCGTGCGCGAGGCGGTCGGCCTCGCGCTGGACCGCGTCGCCACGGTCAATGGCCTCCATGCCGGGCGGGCGTTGCTGACGAACGGCTTCGTCACCCCCGGCCTGGGCGGCTACCGGCCCGATGCGGTGCCGCTGCCCCCGACCGATCCGAAGCGGGCCAAGGCGCTGCTGGCGGAGGCCGGCCACCCCGGCGGGCGCGGGCTGCCGCCGCTTCAGATCGCCGGCGGCCCCAACGTGCGCGACGAGGCCACCTATTTCGCCGCCCAGCTCACGGCGGTCTTGGGGATTCCGGTCGGCGTGCGCATCCTGGAGCGGGCGGCTTTCGTGGCGGCGATCAACGAGGGGCACGAGGCGCTGTTCATCAACGGCTGGACGGCGGATTTCCCCGACCCCATGGACCAGCTCGCCACCCAATGGCACAGCGCCAGCCCGACCAACCGCATCCACTGGCACAACCCGGATTTCGATCGGCTCATGGAGCGGGCGCGCGGCCTCGCCGACCCCGACGCCCGCAACGCGCTCTACCGGGACGCCGAAACCCTGCTCCGGGAACAGGCCGTGGCGGTGCCCCTGCCGACGCCGCAGTTCGTGGCTCTCGTGCGGCCGGGCGTGACCGGGGTGGTCATCCGGCCCGACGGCACGACGGACTACCACTCCGCCCGGCTGCCATGACGGGGCGCCGGCTCGGCCCCCGCCTTATGTCCTGGCGATTGGCCCGGCGCCTGCCGGGGCTGCTGCTTCTGGCCGGGGCCGCCATACTGGCCAGCTTTCTGGCCTCCCACGCGCTTCCCGGCGACCCGGTCATGCTCATGGTCGACGGGCGGGCCGCCGACCCGGAGATGATCCGGCGCCTGAGGGAAGACGCCGGGTTGGACCAGCCGCTGGCGATCCAATTCCTGTCCTACGCCCTGGCCCTGCTGCGTGGCGACCTCGGCCAATCGCTGCGCTACGGCGGCGTTCCGGTGACGGCGCTGCTGGGCGACGCCCTGCCGGTGACGCTGGGGCTGATGGCGGGTGCGGCGGCGCTTGCCCTGCCCCTCGGCCTCGCGCTGGGCCTAGCCGCCGCTGACGTCCGGCAGGCATGGCCGGGCACGGCACTGACCATCGGGTCGGTGTTGGCCTTGTCCGTACCGCCGTTGGCGCTGGCGACGTGGCTGATGCTGGCGGGGTCCGGTACGGCGCCCTGGGCCGTGGCAGCGCTGGCCCTGCCGGCGGCGGCGATGATCGCCCGCCTGACGCGGATCCAGGTGTTGGAGGTTCTGGGACGCGACTTCATCCGCACCGCAAGGGCCAAGGGGCTGGGCCGGATCGCCGTTCTCCTGCGCCATGCCCTGCCGAACGCCCTGGTGCCGCTGGCGGCGGCGGTCGGATCGGTGGCCGGAACGATCCTCACAACCACGGCGGCGGTGGAGACCGTCTTCGCCCTGCCGGGGATCGGGCGGCTGACCGTCCAGGCGGTTCTAGCCCGCGACCACACGGTCGCCGGAGCCGCCGTTTTGGTCTTCGTCCTGATGCAAGTTTCCATCAGCCTGACCGCCGAGTTGCTGATCGGCCTCGCCGACCCGAGGCTGCGCGACGATGCGGAGGCGCCGTGATCGTCGCGCGCTCCCTCACCGGACGGGCCGGGCTGCTGCTCGCGGCGGCGCTGGCGGTGCCGCTGGCCCTGGCCGCCCTTCTGCTGCCGCTCGATCCGTCCGCCATGGATCTCGGGCAGGCCTGGGCTGGTCCGTCCGCCGCCCACCCGCTGGGCTGCGATGGGCTGGGCCGCGACGCCGCCGCCCGGCTGATCGCCGGAACGGGGACCTCCTTCGCCATCGCCGGGCTGGCGCTCACCCTGGCCGTGGGGTTGGGCGTCGTGTCGGGCGGGGTGGCGGGCTGGATCGGCGGACGCACGGACGCCGTGGTCCTGCGGCTGGCCGACCTGCTGCACGGCTTTCCCGAACTGTCGCTGGCCATCGTCGCCGCCGCCCTGCTGGGGCCGGGCACGGAGGCCATGGTGCTGACGCTCGCCCTGGCGGCGTGGCCCTCGCAGGTTCGCTGGTGCCGGGCGCTGGCCCTGTCCAACCGGACCGCCGAGCATGTGAGGGCCTCCGCCGCCCTCGGCGCGGGACCGCTGCACACGGTCCGCCGCCATCTGTTGCCGGCGGTCGCCGGGCCGGTCGCCATCCGCGCCGCCCTGTCCATCGGTCCGGTCATGGTGGCGGAGGCGACACTGAGCGGTCTCGGTCTGGGCATCCAGGAACCGGCGGTGTCGCTGGGCACGCTGATCCGCGACGGGCTGGCCGACCTGCGCGACGCCCCCCACCTGATCGCCGCGACGACGGTCACCGTCGCCGCCATCGCGCTCGCCGTCAACCTGCTGGCCGAAGGGCTGCGCGAGGGCCTCGACCCGCGAGGAACGCCGTTCTGCCGGCCGTGATGGCTGCCGCCTCTCAGCGCCGCTGCAACGACATGGTGTAGCGGAAACCGGCGCCCGGATGGGTATTGACGGCGATCTCAACCAAGCGCCCGTCGTCGGTGAAATAGCGCCGGGTGATGACGAGGATCGGCGACTGCGGCGGGACATGCAGGCGCGAGGCAACGTTCAGGCTGGCCGGAGCCGCCTCGATGTCCTGCATCACCTCGGCGATGCGCACACCGTAGCGCTGCTCCAGAACCGTGTAGATGGCGTACTGCACCACCTCCAGGTTGCGCACCACGTCGGAGAAGGCAGCGTCGATGTAGACCTCGACGTAGGAGAAGGGTTCCGACGTCTCGCGGGTGCGGCGCAGCGCGCTGACGCGGAACCACTGCGTCTCGGGGCGGCAGCCCAGCCGGCCAGCCAGTTCCTCCTCCACGATGATGCGGTCCACCGAGAGGATTTCCAGCCGGGTCGAGGTGGCGTACTGCACCAGCTCGTCCAGGGAACTGATCGAATTGACGAAGCGCCCGTCGGCGCGCCGCGCCGCCAGGACCGAACCCGATCCCTGGCGGCGCAGGATGTAGCCCATCTCCTGAAGCCGGCGCAGCGCCTCGCGCACTGTGTGGCGGCTGACGGCGAAGCGGCTGCACAGCTCCTGTTCGGTCGGCAGGCGGTCGCCAACGGCGTAGACGCCGGCGTCGATCTCCTCCAGCAAGGTGCGGACGATCTCCTGGTAGAGCGGGGTCTCCCCCCGCTCCGCCGCGCCGTCCGTCCCGCTGTTTTCCTTCAGGCTGTCCGCTTCGTCCGACATCGCATCCCTCATGATGCCGGAAGATGGACGAGCCGGGGCGCCGATGCAACCGGCGTACGATGCCTCCCGCGCGGGGCCGTCCGCTTACGTCAGCAGGACCAGCGACAGGGCCGGGAAGGCGTTGATGGCGACCAGCGCCACCAGCCGCATCCCGTAGAAGGGCAGCACGCCCTTCACCAGGGAATGGAGCGGCATCTTGGTGATGCGGCTCATCACGAACAGGTTCAGGCCGACCGGCGGGGTCAGGGTCGCCACCTCCACCAGCGCGGTCATGATGACGGCGAAATGGATCGGGTTCACCCCCACCGCCTGCGCCATCGGGAACAGGATCGGCGACAGCAGCACGATCATCGACACGCCGTCCAGGAACATGCCGATGACGAGCAGCAGCAGATTGACGGCCAGCAGGAACTCGAAGGGGGAGACCTGAGCCTCCTGAAGCATCGCGGTCAGCTCGGCGGACAGGCCGAGGCGGGTCAGCACCGCGGTCAGCAGGCCGGAGCCGAGCAGCACGCCGTAGATCATCACGGTCTGGAGCACCGATTCCCGCGCCGTCTCCCACACCGCGACGAGGTTGGCCGTGCGGTAGACCACCGTCACCAGAACCACCGCATAGATGGCGGCCAGCGCCGACACCTCGGTCGGGGTGAACCAGCCCATGTAGATCGTGCCGATGATGAGCACCGGCATCATCAGCGCCCCGGCGGCACCCGGAAGGCGCTGGCCGAAGCCCTTCCAGTCCGGACGCTCGCCGACATGGCCGTAGCCCTTGAGCCGGCTGACGATCAGCGTGGTGAGACCGAGCAGGAACGCCTCGAACAGGCCGGGCACGATGCCGGCGATGAACAAATCGGTGATCGGCAGACCGACGATGGAGCCGATCAGGATGAAGGTCAGCGACGGCGGGATCATCAGACCCAGAGTGCCGCAGACCGCCACCAGCGAGGCGGCGAAGCGGGGCGGATAGCCCTCCTTCGGCATCAGCTTCACCGCCGCCGGGCCGAGCGCCACGGCGCAGGCCACCGACGAGCCGTTGACCGCCGCGAAGAACACGCTGGACATGGCCAGCGCCAGCGCGATGCCGCCGCGGAAGTAGCGGATGATCGTCCCGACCAGCTCCAGGATGACCAGCGCGAGGTTGCCGCGCGACATCAGGTTGCCGGCGAAGATGAAGAACGGGATGCAGACCAGCGCGTATTTGTCCACGGAGTCCCAGGCCATCTGCGCGACCAGGACGACCGGAATGTTGAAGTTGAAGGTCAGCAGGCCGACCGCGATGACGCCCAGCGCCAGGGCGATGTGCACGCCCGCCGCCACGAAGAACAGCAGGCTGACGACGGCAACGATGGTGGTCATGGTCTTTCCTCCCCTTTTTCAGCCGTCGTTCAGAGATTCTCGCCCTCGACGGGCGGATCGGGATCGTGGCCGCGCAGCAGCAGGATGATGTTGCCGACGAAGGCGAAGCCGTAGAGCACCCCGCCCAGCGGCAGCACCAGCCGGACCGTCCACAGCGGCAGGTCGAGGTTGGATTCGGTGAACATGCCGATGGCCTGGAGATGCGCGACCTCCTGGACGCCGGCGATCACCAGCAGCACGCTGAAGGCCAGCCCGATCAGGCTGTTCAGCCAGGCGAAGGCCAGCCGCACCCGGTGCGGCATCATGTTCAGCAGCAGGTCCATGCGGATGTAGTGGCCGTGCCGCGTGCCGACGCCCAGCGAGAGGAGGACGCTCCACACCACCAGGAAGCGGACCAGCTCCTCCGCCCACCAGTGGCTCTCCGACAGGAGGGAGCGGCTGGACGCCTCGTAGAACATGAAGCCGATGGCCGCCATCATCAGGATCGTGGCGACGTTCAGGAGGATGCGGTCCTCGATGAAGCTCCACCAGCCCGGAAGGCCGCGGCCCGGCGACGCGGCGGCGTCTTCCGCCTGGGTGTGCGGGGTCGCGGAGGTCGCCGCGGAGGTCGCCGCGGAGGTCGCCGCGGAGGTCAAGGTATCGGTTCCCGGCATGGGTGGAACTCCCTTCACGAGAAGACCTGTGTCTGGGGGACGCGGCTCAGCCAGCCGGTGGCGCGCTCGTAGGCGTCGGCGATGCGCAGCAGCGTGGCCTCCGCCTGCGGGCGGCCGATGAGCTGCATCGCAATGGGCATCCCGTTCGGATCGAAGCCGGCGGGCGTGACAAGCGCCGGCAGGCCGAGGTAGGAGACCGGACGGGTCAGCGCCGCCACCCCGGCGACCACCGCGGCCATCGCCGGCCCGGCACCCACGTCGGTCTGCGCGGCGGTCGGCACGCGGCTGCGCAGGGCGGGAACGAACAGCACGTCGCATTCGGCGAAGGGGCCGTCGATCATCGCCCGGAGATGAAGCGCGCGAAGCTGCTTCGCCTGGAGGTAGGAGGCTGCCGGCACCATCAGCCCTTGCAGAAGCCGCGCGCGGACCTGCGGGCCGTAGTCCTGCGGACGCTCGCGCAGCCAGGGCGCATGGACGGCCGCCGCCTCCGGCGTGAAGACGAGGTTGGCGAGGTCGCCGTAGGGCTCGTGGTCGGGAATGTCCACGTCGACGACGCGGGCGCCGGCGCGCTCCAGCACCGCCCGTGCCTGCTCCAGCGCGGCGGCCACGGCGGGGTCCAGGCCGTCGTAGTAAAACTGGCGCGGGATGCCCAGCCGCAGCCCCTCGACCCCCTGGCCGATGGCGTTTGCGGCGTCCGTCCGCCCGGTGATGACCGAGAACAGCGTCGCCGCATCCTCCGCGCTGCGCGCCAGCGGACCGACGCAGTCCAGGCTCTCCGACAGCGGCATCACGCCGTCCATCGGCGTCGCCCCCTGCGTCGGCTTCAGCCCGACCACGCCGCACAGCGCCGCCGGAAGCCGCACCGACCCGCCGGTGTCCGACCCCAGCGACCCGAAGGCCAGCCGTGCCGCCACCGCAGCACCGGAGCCGGAGGAGGAGCCGCCGGTGATGCGGTCGGGGTCCCAGGGGTTGCGGCAGCGCCCGAGATGGGCGTTGTGCCCGGTCGGCCCCATGGCGAATTCCGCCATGTGCAGCGTGCCCAGCGTCACCGCCCCCGCCGCGTCCAGCCGTTCCAGCACCGTGGCCGTCCGCTCCGGGCGGAAGTCGCCGCGGATCGTCGGGGAGCCGCAAGTGCAGCGCTTGTCGGCGCGATAAAACATGTCCTTGTGGGCCAGCGGCACGCCGTGCAGCGGCCCGCGCAGCCGCCCGGCCCGCGCCTCCGCGTCGGCGGCGCGGGCGGCGGACAGCGCCTCCTCCGGCTCGACCGACAGGAAGGCGTTGAGCGTCGGATTCAGCCGGTCGATGCGGTCCAGGCAGGCGTCGACCAGGGCTTCCGCCCGCAGCGCGCCGTCGCGGACCGCCCTCGCCGCCTCCGTCAGGGTCAGCGAAGTGGGATCGGTCATGCCCGCTCCCCGGTAATGAGCGCGGCATGGGCGCCCAGCGGCACGTCGAACAGCGAGCCGCCGGGATGCGCCGCGGCCAGCAGACCCGGCACGGCGGCCAGCAGACGCCCGCACAGGGCGGCGTCGGCATCGTCCAGGGTCACTCCCTGAATCCTGGCCAGGGTCCGCGCGCAAGCCGCGGCGTCCCCGATGAGGTTTTCCGTCATTCCTTCCCTCCCGTCCGGTGCTGTCCCCGCGCGGCTCTTCCGGCCGTTCGCTGCGGGCAGGGCCTTAATGGCCCCCTTACCCGGATCGTTGCAGCGTCATTTCATAGCGGTATCGTCCGGCCGCGTGGCTGCTGACCGCCACCTCCAGCGCGTTTCCTTCGGCGTCCAGATAATGGCGGATCACCACCAGGATCGGTGTGCCGACCTCCACCGACAGGCGGGATGCCAAGTTGGCGTCCGCCGAGGTGGCCTCGATCGACTGCACGACCTCCTCGATGCGCAGGCCGTAGCGGCTTTCCAGCACCGCGTAGACGGCGACCGGAAAGGTGCCGATGGCCTGGGCCACGTCGTCGAAGGCGGCGGGCAGGAACACCTCGGTGTAGCAGAGCGGCGTCCGCTCCCCCGGCTGGCGGCGCAGCGCCACCACCCGGACCCACGGCGTGTCCGGCTGCGAGCGCAGAAGCTCCGCCGTCCGTCCCTCCACCAGGATCTTCTCCACCGCCAGCACCTCCAGCCGGGTGGAGGAGGCGTACTGCCCGATCTCCGCGAGACTGGACAGCGTGTTGTGGAACCGCCCGTCGGGGCGGGCGGCGGTCACCACCGACCCCGAGCCCTGGCGGCGCGCGATCAGGCCGAGATCCTGGAGCCGGCGCAGCGCCTCCCGCACGGTGTAGCGGCTGGCGGAGAAACGCAGGCACAGCTCCTGCTCGGTCGGCAGCCGTTCGCCGACCCCGACCCGCCCGTCCGCGATGTCGGCGCGCAGCGCGTCCAGTATCTCCTGGAAGCGCGGCCCCTCCGCGGCGGACGGGGGGCGGACGGAGGTCGGGCGAACGGCGGCTTTCACAATGCCCCCTGCTCGCGCAGGGCGGCGATCCGCTCCGGCCCGATGCCGATGCGGCCCAGCACGTCCTCGGTGTCGGCGCCCAGCGCCGGGGCGGTGCGGGTGGGTAGCGTCTCGCCGCCGATACGCACCGGCCCGGTCAGCATCCGCACGCCGCTCGACCCGTCCGGATAGACGAAGTCGGCCACCCGGTCGCTGTCGCGGACGAAGGGATTCTCCAGCGATTGCGCGATGTCGAGGACCGGGGCGGCGGGAACCGCGCCGCCGAGGATCTCCACCCAGTCCGCCGTGTCGCGCTGGCCGAGCACCTCGTCCAGCAGGACGGTGAGCAGTTCACGGTTGGCGAGCCGGTCCTTGAAGCTGCGGAAGCGCGGGTCATCCCCCCATTCCGGCTTGCCGATCTTGTCGCAGAAGACCGGCCAGAACTTCTCCTTGTTGCACATGACGAACAGCCAGCCGTCGCGCGTCCGGTAGAGCTGCGACGGGGTCAGGGAGGGATGCGCGGAGCGCGGCTCCCGCCCCTGGTTGTGGCCGCCGTTGAGGTACCAGGTGGCGAGGTAGGTCATGTTGTGCAGCGCCGTGTCGAACAGGCTGACGTCGACGTCCGTGCCCTTGCCGCTGGCCCGTGCCCCGACCACGCCGGAGACGAGGCCGAAGGCGGTCATCAGGCCGGTCATCATGTCGACCACCGACATGCCGAAGCGGGCGGGCGGGCCGTCCGGCTCGCCGGTCACCGACAGGTAGCCGGCCTCCGCCTGCATCAGATAGTCATAGCCCGGCCAGGCCCGCCGCGGCCCCGTGCGCCCGTAGGCGGAGAGGTGGGCGCAGACGATCTTCGGGTTGACCGCCTTCAGATGCTCGTAGGTCAGCCCCAGCTTGTCCGGCAGGTCGCCGCGCAGGTTGTCCAGCACGGCGTCGGCGTGGCGCACCAGTTCGTGCAGCACCGCCATGCCCTCGGGGTGCTTCAGGTTGAGGGTGATGCTGCGCTTGTTGCGGTTGAAGGACTGGTAGAAATGGCTGTTGCCGGGGCCGAAGAAATGGGGGCCGACATGCCGGCCGACCTCGCCGCCTTCGGCGGGATTCTCGACCTTGATGACTTCGGCCCCGAGATCGGCCAGCAGCATGGTGCCGAACGGGCCGGCGCCGTATTGCTCCACGGCGATGACGGTGACGCCTTCGAGGTCGCAGGGGAGGGCTTTTCTCCTCCCCCTGCGAAGCGGGGGGAGGCCGGGAGGGGGGCCCGTCGCGACCACCCGCCCTCACACCGGATTCTGCTCGATCAGCCGCTTGGCGATGATGAGGCGCTGGATCTCGTTGGTGCCCTCGCCGATGCACAGCAGGGGGGCGTCGCGGTAGAGCCGCTCCACCACGAACTCCTTGGAATAGCCGTAGCCGCCGTGGATGCGCATGGCGTCCAGGGAATTCTCCACCGCCGCTTCGGAGGCGAAGAGCTTGGCCATGCCGGCCTCGTAGTCGCAGCGTTCGCCGCGGTCGAGCGCCTTGGCCGCCTGCTGGACGAGGAGCCGCGCCGCCGACACGCGGGTCGCCATGTCGGCCAGCTTCATCGCCACGGCCTGATGCTCGTGGATCGGCTTGCCGAAGGTCTTGCGCTGCTGGCTGTACTTGACGGATTCGTCCAGCGCCGCCTGGGCGACGCCGACGCCGCGCGACGCCACGTTGACGCGGCCCAGCTCCAGGCCGGAGATGGCGCAGGCCATGCCGCGGCCCTCGACCCCGCCGATCAGCCGGTCGGCCGGGACGCGGTAGTCCTCGAAGACCAGCTCGGCGGAATCGATGCCCTTGTAGCCCAGCTTCTCCAGCTTGCGGCTGACCTTGAAGCCCGGCCCCTTCTCGGCCAGGAACATCGTCATGCCCTTGTGGCGGGGCTGCGCCGTCGGGTCGGTCTTGACCAGCAGGGCGAAGCAGCTTCCCTGGATGCCGTTGGTGATCCAGGTCTTCGAGCCGTTGATGACGTAATCGTCGCCGTCGCGCTTGGCCACCGTGCGGATGGCCTGGAGGTCGGTGCCGCAGTCCGGCTCGGTCAAAGCGAGGCCGCCGCGCAGCTCGCCGGTGGCGAAGCGCGGCAGGAAGGCGGCCTTCTGCTCCTCCGTCCCCGTCTTGGTGACGATGAAGGCCATGATGAGGTGCGAGTTGATGATGCCGGACAGCGACATCCACACCGACGAGATGCGCTCGATCATCTTGGCGTAGGTGGAGGGACGCAGGCCCAGCCCGCCGTATTCCTCGGGGATCGTCGCCCCGAAGAGGCCCAGCTCCTTCATCCGCTCGACGATCTCGTCGGGGTAGGTGTCGTCATGCTCCAGCTTCAGGGCGACCGGCCGGACATGGCGGTCGAGGAAGCGGTCCACGCTGTCGAGGATCAGGCGGTCCTGCTCGTCGCGTTCCGCGTCGGTCATGCTGGTGTTGGTGTCGCTCATGGCGTGTTCCCCGGATTGGATGGTCAGCGGACGGACGGCGACAGCACGGACAGCGAGTCCGCGGCGCGCGGGCTGGCGTCGAGGCCGAGGACGGCGTCGGCGATGCGCGCCGCGGCAGTCTCGTTCACGGCCATGGCGGCGTTGCCGCGGTACTTGTCCACGATCTCGGCGTTGGACAGCGGGCGGTCGGCGGCGCCGCGGTTGATATGCTCGCGGTGGCGCAGCTCCCGCCCGTCGTCGAGCGTGATGACCAGCTCGCCCGAATAGGCCTTCGGGAAGGGCGAGTCCGGGTCGGGGCGGTAGGACACCTTCGACGCGATGTCGAGGATCGCCGCGTCGCCCAGCGCGTCGTTCTCCAGCTCCGCCAGGGTCAGGCGCCCGCGCACCAGGGCGGCGGCGACCAGGAAGGGCACGCTGAACTGCGCGTCGTAGGAGTTGGAGGGGCGCTTCTTGTTGGCCTCCGGCTCGCAGACGGTCTTGACCACCTGCTCGGGCACCAGCGCCTCGATGCGGCGGATGCGCGCGAGGTCGAGGCCGTCGCGGCGCAGCTCCAGGGCGGCGTCCACGCAGGCGTGGGTGAAGTGGCAGGCCGGATAGGGCTTGATCGCCGTCGCCATCAACTCCCACGTCTCGCCGAGGCCGGCGGTGGCGATGCCCAGCTCGGCGCGCCCGGCCTCCTTGCCGAGATAGGCGTTGAACAGGCCGAAGCGGCCTTCATAGGGGCGGGTGACGCCGTTGAAGCCTTCGCGGGCCAGCGCCGCCGCGGTGATGCCCGCCGCCGCCGCCCAGCCGGGATGCAGGCGCTTGTTCCAGGCGCCGTCCTCAAGGAACTCCAGGCTGCCGCTCGCCATCGACAGGGCGATGCCCTGGGCGGCGGCGAGCTGCGCGCGGGTCAGGCCGAGCAGACGGCCGGCGGCCAGCGCGCAGCCGAACACGCCGATCATGCCCGTCGGGTGGAAGCCCACCTGATGGAAGCCGCCGCGCGCCACCGCGCCGAGCCGGGCCGCCACCTCGACGCCCAGCACGTAGGCGCTGACCACGGAACGGCCGTCCGCCCCGGTCATCGCCGCCGCCGACAAAACGGCAGGCAGCACGCTGGCGGTCGGGTGGATGACGCCGCCGATGTGGGTGTCGTCGTAGTCGAGACCGTGGCAGAGCAGCCCGTTGACCGTCGCCGCGTCGCGGGCGGGCAGCGAGGCGGGCATGCCGATCACCGGCACCGGCCCCTCCCCCGCCAGACCGCGCAGGGCGGTCAGCGTCTTGTGGGCGAAGTCGTAGCGCGTCGAGGCGAGCGCGATGCCCACGGCGTCCAGCATGTGGTGCGGCGCGCGGGTGCGGACCTCCGCCGGGATGGCGTCGTCGGGGGTGTCGGCGACGAAGGCCGCCAGCGTAGTAGCGATGGAGTTGGTGGCGGGATCGGTGGCGGGCATGGTTCCTCCCTCTTGTTCTTCTCGGGCCATCAGTGGTTTCGGACAGGTCCTTTCAGATTGTCCGGATCAGTCGCCGATGCCGTGACCCCGCTTGGGGACGAGGCTGGCCCGTTCGAAGGTCACGAAGACCGTGCCGTCGGCCTTGTAGCCCTCGGTGTAGGTGGTCACGATGCCCTGGGTCGGGCGCTTCTTGGATTCGCGGACGTCCAGCACCTTGGAGCGCGCGTAGATCGTGTCGCCGGGGAAGACCGGGGCGACCAGCTTGATCTCCTTCCAGCCAAGATTGGCGACCGACTTGTAGGAGACGTCGTCCACCGTCATGCCCAGCACCATGGCCAGCGTCAGGCCGCTGTTGACCAGCGGCTTGCCGAACTCCGACTTCTCGGCGAAGGCGTGGTCGCAGTGCATGGGGTGGCGGTTCATCGTCAGCAGGCTGAACTGGATGTTGTCCGCTTCGGTGATGGTCCGGCCGGGGCGGTGCTCGTAGACATCGCCGACGGTGAAATCCTCGAGGTAGCGGCCAAGGTCGGCGACGATGGTCCGCGGTTCCTGAACATCGGGCATGGGCGGGCGTCTCTTGTCTGCGGATCGGAGGGGTGAGTGCGGGGCGCCGATCATTTCAAGGTGACATGTTCAGCGCGTGTGATAGCATGTTGTACGTACAAATAACACGCCCCCTCACCCTTGGAAAGCGTTTTCATGCCCAACAATCCGCAGAACGCAGCAACGTCACCGGAATCGCCGGTCCGCCGCTCCTACCTGTTCGTTCCCGGCGCCCGCCCGGACCGTTTCGCCAAAGCCCTGGGGGCCGGCGCCGACGCGGTCATCATCGATCTTGAGGACGCGGTGGCCCCCGGCGACAAGGACAGCGCCCGCGCCGCCGTCTGCTCCTTCCTGCGGGAACATGACGGCGCGGGCGGGCCGGCGGTTTTCGTTCGAACCAATTCGGTACGGAGCCGCACCGGCCTGCTCGACATCCTCGCCCTGACGGATTTGCCGGACGGCACGGCGCCGCGCTGGGCGGGCATCCTGCTGCCGAAGGTGGACGGGGCCGAGGACGTCCGGCTGGCCGCCGGGCTTCTCGACGAGCGCAATCTGCCCGGCGCGCTCGGCGCGCTGATCGAGAGCGCCGATGGGCTGGAGAACGTCATGGCGATCGCCGCGGCCTCACCGCGCCTGTCCTTTCTGATGTTCGGCGGGGCCGACCTGTCGGCGGAACTGCGCGTGCCGCTGACCTGGGAGCCGCTGGTCCAGGCCCGCACCCGGATCGTGCACGCCGCCGCCCGCTTCGGGCTGGACGCGCTGGACATGCCGTGGATCGCGCTGGATGACGAGGAAGGCTACCGCCAGGAGCTGGCGCGCAGCGTCCTGCACGGCTTCACCGCACGCTCGGCCATCCATCCCAAGCAGATCACCGCCATCCACGACGCCTACACCCCGTCGCCGGAGGCGGTGCTCCGCGCCGGTCGGGTCCTGGCCGCCTTCGAAGCCGCGGGCGGCGGAGTCTGCGTGCTCGACGGCAAGCTGGTCGAGCGGCCTTTGGTGCTGGGGTCCCATCGAATCCTGGCATTGGCCCGCCGGGCCGGAATGCTGTAGCCAGGGATTGCCCGTTCATGCGCACCGCGCCACCGCCACTTGTACGGACCCCCATGACCACGCAAGAAACCCCGCCCGCCCCCTTTCCCCTGCTGCTGGCGGAGGTGACCAGCGTCCAGACCGTCGCCACCCTGTCGGTCCTGACCCTGGCGACGGTCGCCCCGCTGGCCGCCGCCTCGCTGGGGGTGGGGTCGGAGGCGGTCGGCTACCAGATCAGCGTCATCTACAGCGCCGCCGCCCTGGTGTCGGCCTTCGCCGGGCTGGTGGTCCGCCGCTGGGGCGCCGGGACGGTGGGCGTCCTGGCCTTGGCGCTGGGGCTGGTCGGTTGCCTGGGCATCGCCACCGGCTATTTGTGGGTCGCGGCGCTGGCGTCGGTGCTGCTCGGCATCGGCTACGGGCTGGTGAACCCGTCCTCCTCCCACTTGTTGAACCGCTTCACCCCGCCGGCCCGACGCAACCTTGTCTTCTCACTGAAGCAGACCGGCGTGCCGCTGGCCGGCGTGCTGGCCGGGCTGACTCTGCCGGGAATCGGCGAGATCGCCGGCTGGCGCGGGGCGGCGCTGGCGGTGGCCGGCATGTTCGCGCTGCTGCTGGCTCTCTTCGCGCCGGGCCGCCGGGTGTGGGACGACGACCGCAGCCCCGGCCTGCCGATCCGCGGCAATTTGATGGAAGGGCCGCGGCTGGTCTGGCGGGTTCCGGCGCTGCGCGGCTTCGCGCTGATGGGCTTCTTCTTCTCGGCGATCCAGCTGTCGCTGATGGCCTTCACGGTGAACATGCTGGTGCACGACCTGCATTGGTCCATCGTGTCCGCCGGGCTGGCCGTGTCGGTGATGCAGGCGGCGGGGGCGGGGGCGCGCATCGGCTGGGGGCTGCTGGCCGACCGGCTGGGTTCCGGCGTGGCGGTGCTGGGCGGGATCGGCGTGCTGTCCGCCAGCGCCGCATTGGCCACCGCCGGTTTGGGGCCGAGTTGGCCGGTGCCTGCGGTGATCGGCGTGCTGACGGTGTTCGGCATCGCCGCCATCGGCTGGAACGGCGTGTTCCTGGCGGAGGTGGCGCGGGTCGCCCCGAAGGGCACGGCCAGCACGGCGACGGGCGGCGCCCTGATGTTCACCTTCTCCGGCGTGGTCGTCGGGCCGGCGCTGTTCGCCACCCTGTTCAACACGGTCGGCAGCTACGGCGAGACCTTCGCGCTGATGACGGCCTTCCCGCTGGCCGGGGCGGCGGCGGTCCTGTTCTGGTCGCGCCGCAAGACATAAGGGCGGCGTCGATCGGCCCCTCGCGAATAGTTGTCCGTACAATAATGTTGGCATACCGCACAGTTTTCCCCTATGATCGTTCGGACAAGCGGGCCAGAAGCGTCCGAACGCAGCAATGGGAGGGAAGCCAATGTTCAATCCGTCAATGTTCAGGCCATTCTGGGCGAAGACGCTGCTGGTCGGAATGACCGTGGCCGGGCTGGCCGCCGGGACGCCGGGCCAGGCCCGCGCGCAGGCGGCGCCGGTCGAGATGGTGATGACGGACGAGATCGCGACGTCCCACTGGACCGCCAAGATGATGGACGAGTATGCGGCCCTGATCGAGGAGCGCTCGAAGGGCCGCATCAAGCCGAAGGTCTTCCACTCCGGCACGCTCTACAAGGACAAGGACGCCGTCGCCGCCCTCGGGTCGGGCGCCGTGCACATGGTCTGGCCGGTCAGCGTGCAGCTTGAGAGCATCGCCCCGCAGTATGGCGTGGTGAACCTGCCCTTCGCCGTCACCGACGCGGCGATGTCCAAGCCGGAAACCGCGCAGGAGGTCTCCAAGCTGCTGTCCGGGCTGGTGTCCGAGAAGGGCATCCGCGTCATGGGGCTGATGCGCACCGCCGACCTGATCTTCCTGTTCAAGGACAAGGAGGTCGCCTCGGTCGGCGACCTGAAGGGCAGCAAGATCCGCCTGACCGGCGGACGCGTCCTGCAGCTGCTGATGCGCGACTTCGGGGCCAGCCCGGTGTCGATGCCCGCCTCCGAAATGGCGGCGGCGCTGATGCAGGGGGCCATCGACGGAATCTACACCTCCGCCGGCGGCTGGGAGATGGTCGGCACCAACGCCGCCAAGGTCGCCTCGCTGGTGCCGGGCATGAGCCTGCTCACCTACTCCGTCCTGGTCGACGACAAGTGGATGAAGGGCCTGCCCGACGACCTGCGCCAGGTGGTGGAGACGACCACCAACGAGATCATCGCCAAGCAGTGGCAGCGCGCCATCGACTCCGACAAGAAGACCATGGACCAGATGATCGCCCAGGGCGGGCGTTTGGCCGTGGCTCCCGAGGCCGAGCAGGCGAAGTTCCGCGAGATCGCCAACAAGGTCAACCAGGACTATGTCCGGCGCTACCCTGAGATCTGGAAGCAGTATCAGGCCATCGTCGGCAACAAGAGCTGAGGCGATCCCCCTCGCTTCACCTCGCGGTGCGGGCGGCGTTCCGGAAGGGGCGCCACCCGCACCGATTTTTTTTAATGTGTGCTCAGACCGACCGCATGAGGCCGCCGTCCACCCGGATGTTCTGGCCGGTGATGTAGCCGGCCCCATCGGAGGCGAGGAACGCGACGGTCGCCGCGATCTCCTCGCTCTTGCCGTAACGGGCCATCGGCACGCCCTGGCGCCGCTCCTCGGTCGCCGGCAGGCTGTCGATCCAGCCGGGCAGCACGTTGTTCATCCGCACATTGTCGGCGGCATACTGGTCGGCGAACAGCTTGGTGAAGGAGGCCAGCCCGGCCCGAGCGACGGCGGAGGTCGGGAACATCGGGCTCGGCTCGAAGGCCCAGGCGGTCGAGATGTTGATGATCGTCCCGCCCTTCTGCCCGACCATGACCGGGGTCACCAGCCGCACCGCCCGGACGACGTTCAGGAAATAGACCTCGATCCCCTTGTGCCAGTCCTCGTCGGTCAGATCCAGCAGTGCCTTCCGTGGGCCGTGGCCGGCGCTGTTCACCAGCGCGTCGATGCGCCCCCAGCGCTCCATCGTCCGGGTCACCAGACGCTCCAGGTCCTCGGCGGACTGGTTCGAGCCGGTCACGCCGATCCCGCCCAGTTCCTCGGCCAGAGTCTCCCCCTTGCCGGAGGAGGACAGCACCGCGACCTTGAATCCGTCCGCCGCGAGGCGCCGCGCCGCTGCGGCCCCCATGCCGCTGCCGCCCGCGGTGATGATGGCAACCTTATCGCCCATGATTCGTCATCCCTCTCCTGCCGGAACGGTTCGTCCGTTCCTTCTCCTCCTGTATCGCACCGGACGCAGGACGGGGCCAAGGGAAGCGTACGCGTGCCTTCGGGCGCCGATAAGGACAGCGCCGGATTCAGCGCCGGTCAGAGGGCGAGCAGGAAAGCCAGCGAGGCGACCGGGGCCACCGTGACGAAGCCGACGGCGACGAAACGCTCGACCGGGCTCCAGGACGCCCAATCCCGCTGAAGCGAGGACAAGAACGACTTCATGATCCCTCACGGACCGGCTGATGTTGCAATGCATATAAGATACGGTTTCCGAGGGCGTTCGTGCCAGGGGCGTGGCTTCCGTATCGCGAAATATCGGGGGGTGATGCAGCGGTGCCACAGGCCGGAAAGCGGCACTCCGAAAGGGCTTTGCCGGACCGACGGCATCACGGGTTGCCCATCGGCCACACTGACCGATGGGCGGGCGGTTCAGGGCGACGCACCGCCACCCTCGCCGAACAGGGCGAGGATGCGCGCCGCCGCCAAGTCCGGCGGAATCGAGGCGATGCAATGCGCCTCCGCCGCCGTGCAGCTTTCCGGCGGACAGGGCGGAAGCGCCGCCGCGGGCCGCAGCACCAGCGCCCGCGCGCACCAGGGGCGGAAGCGTTCCGGCGCGTGGAAGTGGTTGGCGTTCCCGCCCTCCGGATGGCAGGAGAAGACGGCGACCGGCACGCCCACGGCGGCCCCGAGATGGGCCGGGCCGGAATCCATGGCGATCAGCCCCGCCGTCCGCTCGATCACCGCCGCCGCCTGTCGCAGCCCGGTCTGCCCGGTGAGGTCGGTCACGCGCCCCGGCAGGGCTGCGGCGATCCGCTCCGCCACCGCCCGCTCCCGCTCCGTGCCGAGAACCGCCACCCGCGCGCCGAGCGCGATCGCCACCACGGCCACCACCGCCGCCAGCCGCTCCGGCGGGTATTCGCGGCGCGCGGCGGCGGCCCCCGGCGCCACGGCGACGATCCGCTCCGCCGCCGCATCGGCCAGCAGGCGGGTCGCCTCCGCCCGGTCCTCCGCGGTCAGGTGCAGTTCCACCCCGTCCCCGTCCGGCACGCCGCCGGCGAAGCGCAGCAAAGCGAGGTTCTGCTCCACCTCGTGGCGACCGGGCGGGGGCGCCAGCCGGTGGGTGTAGGCGCGGTCGAAGCCGGCGTTGCCCGATGCCTTCCAGGGCGTGACCGTCTCCGAAAAGCCCAGAACGGCACGGGCGCGGCTGCTCGCGGCGAGCGCCGTGGCGCCGTGGCGGTCGAAATCGTAGCGGGGGACCAGCGTCAGGTCGAAGCCGGCGCGGAACGCCTCCGCGAAGGCCGCCGCACCGCCGGGCGTGACGCCGCGCAGGTCGATGCCGCCGTCCGGCTTCGGATAGGGCGCCACCACCGCGTCGATGTGCGGGCAGGTCTCGGCGAGGTCGGCCACCGCCGGGCGCACCGCCAGCACGATGCGCGCCCGCGGCGCCGAGGCCCGCAGACCGCGCAGGAAGGGCGTGGCGAGCACGAAGTCGCCCGCCTCGTCCAGCTTCACCACCAGGATGCGCCGGGCGGATGCGAGGTTGAAAATGGCGCCCGTCATGCCGCGCTCATGTCGATGCGGGCGGGCGGCAGACCGGCGCACCAGCGCCGCCACGCCATGCGGTAACCGGCCTCGACCGCCCGGACGTACCCCGTCTCGTCCATCAGGGGAGAACACGCCATCCGCTCGCGCAAGCCCGTACGCTGCGCCTCCAGAAAGGCTCGGTCCGTGGCCAGCCGGACGGCGAGCGCCACGTAATCATCCGCGCGCTCCACCACCAGCCCGCCCAGCCCGACGCTGCCGAGCATCGTGGCGCCCCAGCGGGAGATCATCGCCTCCCCCGTGATGGACAGCACGGGAACCCCCATCCACAGCGCGTCGCAGGTCGTCGTCCCGCCGTTGGCGAAGACGGGGTCCAGCGCGCAATCGAGCAGCCGATAATCCTCGTAGGGGTCCGGGGCGGTGCCGCGCAACAGCAGCCGCGACTCCTCAACCCCATGGGCGGCGAAGGCGTCCAGCACCCGCCGCGCCACCCCGCCGCCGGACAGCCCCCGCCATTTCAGCATCAGCCGCGCCTCCGGCACCGCCGCCAGCACCCGCCCCCACAACGCCAGCGTCGAGGCGTTCAGCTTGGTCAGGTTGTTGAAGGAGCCGAAGGTGAACACCCCCGCCGTCTCGACCGGTGGGCGGGCCGGCGGTATCGCGGCGGATTCCACTGGGCGATAACACAGCACGCTTCCCGGCAGGCGGATCAGCTTTTCCGTGTGCAGGGCATCCGCGCTCGCCGCGGCGAAGCGGTGGTCGGAAAACTGGTAGTCCATCGCCGTCAGCCCCGTCGTGTTCGGGTAGAGCGGCAGGCTGACCTGGACCGGCGCCGGGCGGCGGATGAACAGCGGCATGCGGTTGCGCGACATGTGCCCGCCGCAGTCCACCAGCACGTCGATGCCGTCCGTCCGGATCATTCGCTCCAGCTCGCCGTCCGGCATGGCCGCGACGTCGCGCCAACGGTCGGCCAGCGCGGCGAAGCGGGTGGTCGCGGCGTCCTTCGGAAGGTCGGCGTAGTAGCAGGTCACCTCCACCGCCGACCGGTCGTGGCGCTCGATCAACGGCAGCAGGAAGTGATAGCCCGGCCCTGGGTAGCGCTGGAAATCCGGCGACAGGTAACCGACGCGCAGGCGTCGCTCCGGGTCGCGGTTCACCGCGTCGAAGCGCGGGACAGCGGGCAGCGGCGGCGTCACGGCGCGCTCGAACCGCCTGTGCTCCTCGAACACCGCGCCGAGGTCCGCCTCCTCGGCGAAGCACAGGCAGAACAGCAGATTGGAACGCACCTCCGCATCCCCCGGCGCGCGGTCCAGGGCGGCGCGCAGGGCGGCCACCGCCTCGCCATGGCGGCCCAGCGCCATCAGCGCGACGCCCAGGTTGGAGCTGGCCAGCGCCTCCCGCTCCGCCGTGCGCAGGACCAGCGCCCGCCGCAGCAGGGTCAGCGCGTCGTCGAAGGCGCCCGCGTCGATGGCGTGGGAGCCGAGGTTGGTCCAGCCGGCGGCGCCAGCGGGCTGCAAGGCCACCGCGCGGCGGAACCACGCCCGCGCCTCCTCGGGGCGCTTGGCCCGGTGCCGGACGGCCCCGGCGTTAAGGGCGTGGCCGGCCTCCTCCGGATCGGCGCGGACGGCGCGGCGGGCAGCGGTCGCGGCCTCCTCCACCCGTCCCAAGGCCGACAGCGCCATGCCGAGCCCGGTCAGCGCCGTCGCGGAGTCCGGGGCCAGCGCCAGGGCGCGCCGGTAGCAACGTGGCGACGCCGCGGGATGTCCCTGCTCCTGCCACAGATTGCCGAGCACCAGCAGGGGGTCGGGGGCCGGGACCAGCACCGCCGCCCGCTCCAGCCACGCCGCCCCCTCGCGCCAGGGTTCCGCTGCGGCCAGCGCCGCTCCCAGGACTTTCGCGCCTTCACCGTGGCCCGGCTCCAGCGCCATCAGCCGCCGCCCGGCCTGCGCCGCGCCCGACCTATCGCCCAGCGCGTGGCACAGGCCGGTCACCTGCTCCTGCGCCTGGACCAGCAGCGGCGCCAGAGCGGCGGCGCGACGGAAGGCGGCGAGCGCGTCGCGCGGGCGCCCGGCGTCGCGCAGCGCCGCCCCCTGGTTGTAGGCGGCCAGAACCTCACCGGGGGCGAGCGCCGACGCCCGCCCGTACCAGTCCGCCGCCGGGCCGGGCCGCCCCAGATCGTACAGCGCGTCGGCCAGCGCGTTGGCGGCCTCCCCATCGTCCGGCGCCAACGCCAGCAGACGGCGGAACGCCCGCGCCGCGGCCTCCGCCCGGCCCAGCTTGGCATGGGCGGCGGCCTCCAGCCGGTGATGATCCGGGGTCAGCGGGTCGAGGCGGGCGGCGTGGCCATAGGCGTCCGCAGCCTCCGCCCAGCGCCCCGCCGCCTCCAGCACGCGGCCCAGGTTGAGGCGGAAGACCGGCTGGCCGCCATCCTTCGCCACGGCCTTGCGGATCAGCGCGATCCCGGATTCCGGATCGCCGCTCTGTGCCGTCAGCAGCCCCAGCAGATGCAGCGCGTCGCTCTGGTCCGGCGCGTGGCGCAGCACCCGCTCGTAGAGGGGGCGCGCCTCCGCCAGCCGTCCGTTCTGGTGATGGACGACGGCCTGCGCCAGCGTCTCCTGGAGCGTGGCAGGGGAAGAATTGCGGCTGGCGCTCATGACGGTCCGTTCGGCTGGCCCATGGACAGGGCATCGAGGGGCGCAGTGTAGCGCGCCCACGCGACCGCGGGTACGAATGCGTCATTGCTTCCGGGACAGACCGGGTTTGCCCCGCGGGCGACCGGTTCAGACGGCTTCCCCACCGGGCGCCAGCCGGGCGGCGGCGTTCGCGGCGCCCATGGCGAGCGCCGCCTCGCGGGCGGTCAGGCCGCGGGCGTCCCGCGCGTCGGGGTCGGCGCCGCGGGCCAGCAGAATGTCCACCATCGCGACGCGGTCGAACATGGCGGCGGTCATCAGCGCGGTCCGCCCGTCCGGCCCGCAGCCGTCGACCGCAGCGCCCTCCTCCAGCAGAACGCGCAGCACCGCCTCATCCCCCTTGAAGGCGGCGGCGGCCAGCGGCGTCTGCCCGCGGTCGTTCGCCAGCTCCGGATCGGCGCCGTGGCGCATCAGGTTTCGAGCCAGTTCGGCATGGCCGTGATAGCTGGCCAGCATCAGCAGGCTGTCACCCTTGTCGTTGCGCAGGTTGGCCGGCAGGCCCATCTCCAGCAGTTCCGTCAGTTCGGCGGTGCAGCCGGACCGCGCCCAATGGAACAGCTTGCCGGCGAAAGCGATGGTGTCCTCATCGAGTTCCCTGCTCGGCTCCCCCTGCGCTCCCATGGCGGCGCTCCCCCCGGTCGAGATTTCGGCTCAAACCGGGGAAACAGCCGCCGTCGCGCTTTGTTGCGCCGTCTCGTCGCGCGCCTCCTCCAGCAGCCAGCCGCGGAAGGCGGCGACGGCGGGGCGGTCCTGCATGCCCTCCGGACAGACGAACCAGTAGCTGCCGGAGGACGCCTCGATCTCCGGAAAGGGCAGGACGAGCCTGCCCGCCGCCACATCCTCGGCGCACAGCATGCGGTCGGCGACGGTGGCGCCCATGCCGGCGGCGGCGGCCTGCATCGCCGGATCCATGGCGTCGAACACCGCGCCCTGCCGCAGCGCCTCGAAGAAGGGCAGCCCCGCCGCGCCCAGCCAGACCCGCCAGTCCTGCCCCTCCGCACAGCCGTGCAGCAGCGGGATGGCGCCGAGATCCATCGGAACCCGCAGCCGCCCCGCCAGGGCCGGCGGGCAGACGACGGTCAGCCGCTCCGGCAGCACCTCCACGGCGGAGAAGCCGGGCGGAACCTCCCGGCAATAGGCGATGGCGGCGTCGAACGCCTGCGGATCGAACTCCAGCCCGCTGCTCCAGGCGACGGTCACCCGCACCTGCACGTCGGGGTGCCGCGCCTGGAAGCGGACCAGCCGCGGCATCAGCCAGCGGATGCCGAAGGAGAAGGCCACCTTGATCCGCAAATCCCGCCCCCGCGCCGCCAGCCGCGCCGCCGTACCGGCGATGCGGTCGAAGGACTCCGACAGCACCGGCAGCAGGGCACGCCCATCATCCGTCAGTTCGACCCGGCGGGTCAGCCGCCGGAACAGCGGCACGCCCAACCACTCCTCCAGCCCCATGATCTGCCGGCTGACCGCGCCCTGCGTCACGCACAGCTCGTCCGCCGCCTTTGAGAAGCTTTCGTGACGGGCCGCCGCCTCGAAGGCGCGCAGGGCGTGAAGGGGCGGCAGGGCACGCCGCATCGGATGCTCCATGGATGACTCTCGCTCATCCATCTTATGAGAAAGCATGGTTTGTCGTCCACGCAGCAACGCGCGATTTTCCGGCTTCGAGGAAGGAACGACCGGCGGGAGGGCCGCATGACGAGCATGAGCGGAACGCACGACAAGCGGAGCAGCGGGACGACCGCCGGCCCCACCGCCGGCTCCTGGCTCGCCCGCTTGAACGGCTGGCGGGAGCGGCGGGCGCTGCGCCGCGCCCTGGCCCGCATGGACGCGCATCTCTGGGCCGACCTCGGCTTCGACGAGGCGGCGGCGCGCGAGGAGATGGACAAGCCGTTCTGGAAAGGATGAGCGGACCGACGGATCAGGGCGGCCGGTAGGCGCTGCCGTCCTCGGCGCGGGCGGGCGCGTCGACGTAGGTCCCGTGGTCCGGCACGGCGATCCGGTCGAAATCGCGGGCAAGCTCATGGAGCGCCGCCCGCATGCCGCTGCCACGCATGGCGGGACCGTGGCCGGTGACGACAAGTTCGGGCTCCAACCCCGCCAGCAGAACCACCGAGTCCCGCGCCTTCTGCCAATCCGTCGTGTAGTACATGGGTGGTCCGTGCATCTCCGGGTCCTGCACGGCCACGGCGTAGGCGGATTCCTGGCGCGTCGTGATGAAGGCGTCGCCCGCAATGAGACTGTGGTCCGCCGCGCGCCAGAAGGAGACGTGCCCAGGGCTGTGCCCCGGCGTCGCCAGCCAGCGCCATCCCGGCATGCCCGGCACGCTGCCATCCTCCGGCAGAGGGCGCAGCCAGCGGCCCACATTCACCGGCCCGCGGGGGTAGAGCGGCGCCATCAGCGACATCAGGCCGCCGCCGACCGACGGGTCAGGCGGCGGGTAGGACGCGCTGCCGTCGAGATAGGGATGCTCCAGCCCATGGGCGTAGACCGGCGCGTCCCAGCGCTCGGCCAGCTCCTCAAGGGCGCCGACATGGTCGAAATGACCGTGGGTCATCACGATGGCCGCGGGCCGCGAGTCCGGCCCGAACCGCTCTTCCGCCGCCTTGGCGATAAGGCCCGCCGTGCCCATCACACCGGCGTCGATCAGCACCCATTGTCGGTCGCTGCTGGGCCGATCGCCGGCCCCCGGCGCGCCGACGAAGACGACATTGACGATGGCGAGCCGCCGGTAGGCCAGATCGGGGGCGATCTCGTGCGTGCCGTCGTCGCGCGCCCGGTCCCGCTCCGGATCGTCGGCCCGCCCCGCGGAATCGAGAGGGATCTGCCGCGCCATGCGCCGTCCTCCTTGCTGCGATGGGTGAGGGTCGGCAGCACTCACCGTTCGTAGGCAAACTGAAGGTGCCGGCGATGGTTCCCCGACGCAGGGTGGTGGCGGCTACTCCATCGGCTGGTCGAGCGGGCGTCCCATCGCCCCACCCGCCGCAGCCCCCAGGGCGCAACCCAGCGCCGCGGCCGGACCGGTCGCCGGCAGGG
>NZ_JBFUHT010000053.1:0-47661 GCF_056402275.1 Azospirillum sp. P4_B5 | reverse complement strand
GCACCGCCGCGGGGGCGGCGGCGGGCAGCGGTTGCAGCGGCGCCAGCGCCAGAAGGACGCTGAGGAACCGGGCGGTGATCCGGTGTCGAAGGGACATGGAGCCTGAGGGCATGGAGCCTGCGCGGTGCCGTGGATGCCGGCCAGAACACCCTACATGCCCAATTGTTCACCATCAACCTCTTCGCCGGCGGGTTTGACATGGTGATGCGGCGGCCTGCGCAGAAACCCCACCGGGGCGTTCATTGCAAAAACCATGAGGAATTCAGGAAATCGCCACCCCTCCACAGGGCCGGCGGGAGCAAGTTGTAATACCACTTCTATGGCCGGGGCCTGAAAACGTGTCGCAGGCGGAGCGTTGACTTGACGACTCCCAAGGCGACGACGTAAGACATCTCCGTTCCGCGGAAGTTCCTTCCGGAATGGAAGGACCGGCGGCGTGGGAAGACGCCGCAAGGGCAAAAGCCGGGCCCGCGAGCGCGCCCCCCGGGGTCGGGGAATCGGACGACTGTTGAGCAACCTTGGATGAGAGGACCGCACCGTGCTTGAAGCTTACCGCCAGCATGTCGCTGAGCGTGCCGCGCTCGGAATTCCCGCCCTGCCGCTTTCGGCCAAGCAGACCGAGGAGCTGGTCGACCTTCTCCTGAACCCGCCGCAGGGCGAGGAAGCCTTCCTGGTCGATCTCATCACGCACCGCGTTCCGGCGGGCGTCGACGACGCCGCCAAGGTCAAGGCCGCCTTCCTGGCCTCGCTCGCCAAGGGCAACGAGACCTCGCCGCTGATCTCCAAGGTCAAGGCGACGGAGCTGCTGGGCACCATGCTCGGCGGCTTCAACATCAAGCCGCTGATCGACCTGCTGGGCGACGCCGAGTGCGGCGAGGCCGCCGCCGCCGGCCTGAAGACCACGCTGCTGATGTTCGACTACTTCCACGACGTCAAGGAGCTGGCCGACAAGGGCAACGCCAACGCCAAGGCGGTGATCCAGTCCTGGGCCGACGCGGAGTGGTTCACCAGCCGCCCGGCCGTCCCGGAAAGCCTGACGCTGACCATCTTCAAGGTGTCGGGCGAGACCAACACCGACGACCTGTCGCCGGCCCCGGACGCCTGGTCGCGCCCGGACATCCCGCTGCACGCCCTGGCCATGCTGAAGAACCCGCGCCCCGGCATCGTGCCGGAGGAAGCTGGCGTTCGCGGCCCGATCAAGCAGCTTGAGGATCTGAAGGCCAAGGGCAACCTGGTCGCCTATGTCGGCGACGTGGTCGGCACCGGCTCCTCGCGCAAGTCGGCCACCAACTCGGTGCTGTGGTGGACGGGCGAGGACATCCCCTACGTCCCGAACAAGCGTTTCGGCGGCGTCTGCCTGGGCTCCAAGATCGCCCCGATCTTCTACAACACGATGGAAGACGCCGGCGCCCTGCCGATCGAACTCGACGTCTCGCAGATGGAGACGGGCGACACGGTCGAGCTGCGCCCCTACGAGGGCAAGGCCCTGAAGAACGGCGCGGTGATCGCCGAGTTCACCGTCAAGTCCGACGTGATCTTCGACGAGGTCCGTGCCGGCGGCCGCATCCCGCTGATCATCGGCCGCGGCCTGACCGCCCGTGCGCGTGAGGCGCTGGGCCTCGCCCCGTCGACCCTGTTCCGTCTGCCGTCCTCCCCGGTGGACAGCGGCAAGGGCTTCACGCTCG
The DNA here is from genome assembly GCF_056402275.1 of Azospirillum sp. P4_B5. Taxonomy (NCBI): domain Bacteria; kingdom Pseudomonadati; phylum Pseudomonadota; class Alphaproteobacteria; order Rhodospirillales; family Azospirillaceae; genus Azospirillum; species Azospirillum sp. P4_B5. The sequence continues at coordinate 45,976 of NZ_JBFUHT010000053.1, read as the reverse complement.
CCCAGAAGATGGTCGGCCGCGCGGTCGGCTTGGCCGAGGGCCAGGGCGTACGTCCGGGCACCTATTGCGAACCGAAGATGACCACGGTCGGCTCGCAGGACACCACCGGCCCGATGACCCGCGACGAGCTGAAGGATCTGGCCTGCCTCGGCTTCTCCGCCGATCTGGTGATGCAGTCCTTCTGCCACACCGCGGCCTATCCGAAGCTGGTGGACGTCAAGACCCACCGCGAGCTGCCGACCTTCATCTCGACCCGCGGCGGCGTCGCCCTGCGTCCGGGCGACGGCGTGATCCATTCCTGGCTGAACCGCCTGCTGATGCCCGACACCGTCGGCACCGGCGGCGACAGCCACACCCGCTTCCCCATCGGCATCAGCTTCCCCGCCGGCTCGGGCCTCGTCGCCTTCGCCGCGGCCACCGGCGTCATGCCGCTGGACATGCCGGAATCGGTGCTGGTCCGCTTCAAGGGCACGCTGCAGCCGGGCGTCACGCTGCGTGACCTCGTCAACGCGATCCCGCTCTACGCCATCCGCCAGGGCCTGCTGACGGTGGAGAAGAAGGGCAAGAAGAACATCTTCTCCGGCCGCATCCTGGAGATCGAGGGTCTGCCCGAGTTGAAGGTGGAGCAGGCGTTCGAACTGTCCGACGCCTCGGCCGAGCGCTCCGCCGCCGCCTGCACCGTCCGGCTCAACAAGGAGCCGATCATCGAGTACATGCGCTCCAACATCACCCTGATGAAGTGGATGATCGCCAACGGGTACGAGGATGCCCGGACGCTCGGCCGCCGCATCAAGGCGATGGAGGATTGGATCGCCAACCCGTCGCTGCTGGAGCCGGACGCCGACGCAGAGTACGCAGCGGTGATCGAGATCGATCTGGCCGACATCAAGGAGCCGATCGTCGCCTGCCCGAACGACCCGGACGACGTGAAGCTGCTGTCCGAGGTTGCCGGCGACAAGATCGACGAGGTCTTCATCGGCTCCTGCATGACCAACATCGGCCACTTCCGCGCCGCCGGCAAGATCCTGGACGGGAAGACCGACATCCCGACCCGCCTGTGGATCGCCCCGCCGACCAAGATGGACGCCCAGATCCTGACCGAGGAAGGCTATTACGGCGTTCTCGGCAAGTCGGGCGCCCGCATGGAGATGCCCGGCTGTTCGCTCTGCATGGGCAACCAGGCGCAGATCCGCAAGGGCTCGACGGCCATCTCGACCTCGACCCGCAACTTCCCGAACCGCCTGGGCATCGACACCCGCGTCTATCTCGGCTCCGCCGAGCTGTCGGCCGTCGCCGCCCTGCTGGGCAAGCTGCCGACCCCGGCCGAGTATCTGGAGCAGGTGAGCGTCATCAACCAGAAGGCCGGCGACATCTACCGCTACATGAACTTCGACCAGATCAAGGAGTTCCAGGACGTGGCCGACACGGTCGCCGCCTGATTTGCCTGCACCCTTTCCCCTCCCCTCGCGCAAGCGGGGGGAGGCCGGGAGGGGATATCCACAAACGGTAGCCGGCCGGCGATCCCTGCGGTAGACTGACTCCATGAGAGCCACCATCGACCGCATTGAAGCCGGCCGCCTGCTTCCTCCGGACGACCTCAAGCGCCTCGGCCTGTCTCCGCGGCGTCTGCTGCGTGTTGTCCTTGAGACCGTCGACGATGAGGACGACATCTCGATCACCGAGATGAACGCGAAGGGCGGCGCCTTCAACTATCTTGCCGACGAACCCGACCTCTACTCCGACGCTGATCTCATTGAACGCAATGAAGATTTCGTTCGGTGACGTGCTGCTTGCACGCTTTCCTTACACCGACTTGACCGGCGACAAGCGTCGCCCGGTTCTGGTGCTCTCCGCCAACAACGACGGAGAAGACATTGTTGTCTGTGCCATCACGTCACGCCCACACGCCGGTCCCTACGACATCCCGGTTGCCCCGACCGCTGACAATGGCCTCAAAAGCCTGTCGCGCGTTCAATTCGACAAGGTTGCGACGCTCGAACGCAGCATTGTCGCCGGCCGCCTCGGCAGGCTTCCGGAAGCGTTCATGAACGACCACAAGCCCCTTTTCTTCACGCTGTTCGGCTTCCGATAAGGGTAAGCACCCTTCCGGTGCGGCATGGCCTCGGCCAAAAGCCCACTCTTTCCAAACGCAACCGCTCTTTCCCAGTCAGCCAGCCCCCGCCAGATACGCCCTCGGCGACGCCCCCAGCGTCCGCTTGAACATCGTCGTGAAGGCCGCCGGGTTGTCGTAGCCGAGGTCCAGCGCGACCGTCGTCACCGGCACCCCCGCGACCAGTCGCGGCAGGGCGGACACCAGGCAGGCCTGCTGGCGCCATTCCACGAAGCTCAGCCCCGTCTCGCGCCGGAACAGCCGCGTGAAGTTGCGGCGGCTCATGCCCAGCCCGTCGCTCCACGCCTCGATCGTCGCCTGGATCGTCGGCTCCTGCAGGAATCGCCGGCAGCGCTCCGCCAGGGCGGCGTGGGCGGGAAAGGGCAGCGACAGCGGTTCCACCGGAAGCCGCCGCATCTCGTGCAGAAGCAACGCCATCACCGCGCCGTCGTGGCTGTCCGGATCGTAGTCCACCGGCACGTCGATCGCCCGCGCGATCAAGCTGCGGAAGAAGGGCGACAGCGCCACCACCTCGCAGCGGTCCGGCATGGTGTCGGCCAGCGCGGGGGCCAGATAGAGGCTCTGCGTTTTCACCATCCCGATCATGCGGACCTCGTGCGGAACGCCCGGCGGAATCCACAGCCCGCAATGGGGCGGCATCACCCAGCGCCCCTGGGCGGTGGACAGCAGCAGCGTCCCCGTCGCCCCGGACAGCAACTGGCCACGCCGGTGCGCGTGGGGCGCCAGCCGGGTGCCGTCCGCGTGATCCTGCCCCAGAGCGATCAGCGGGCTGGGCGACTCCTCGACCGTGTCGATGCGCAGGTTCCGGACCATGGCCCAGTCTCGTAAGAAATCGGCCTGACCGCGGTGGCAGGCCGTCGCGGCTCACCATAGGCTGTTGCCCCACACCAAGCAACGCGCGGCCCGCCGGCCAAGCGCCAAACCCGGCCAAGCGCCAAAAAAGGCTTCCTTCCGTGACCGACACCACCCTGTCCCGGCCCAAGGCCGGCGGGACGGCCCTGCCCGTCCTGGGGACGATCAGCGTCTGCCATCTGCTGAACGACCTGATCCAGTCCCTGCTGCCCGCGATCTACCCGATCCTGAAGGGCGGATTCGACCTCAGCTTCGCGCAGATCGGCCTGCTCACCCTGACCTACCAGATCACCGCCTCGCTGCTTCAGCCGATCATCGGGCTCGCCACCGACCGGCGGCCGGCGCCCTATTCGCTGACCATCGGCATGGGGGCCTCGCTGGTCGGACTGGTCACGCTGGCCTTCGCGCCGAATTACGCGGCGCTGCTGGTCGGGGCGACCCTGCTGGGCTTCGGCTCCTCGGTCTTCCACCCCGAGGCGTCGCGGATCGCCCGTCTGGCGTCCGGCGGAGCGCACGGGCTGGCGCAGTCGCTGTTCCAGGTGGGCGGCAACGCCGGGTCGGCGCTGGGGCCGCTGCTGGCCGCCTACATCATCCTGCCGCGCGGGCAGGAGAGCCTGTCCTGGTTCGCGCTCGCCGCTCTGGGCGGCATGGTGCTGCTGACCGGCATCGGGCGCTGGTACGCGCGCAGCGACCACGCCCGCCCGGTCCGCCGCGGCGCCGCGGTCCGTCACCCCGGCCTGTCCCGCGGGCAGGTCAACCGGGCGCTGGCTGTGCTGATGGTGCTGATCCTGTCCAAATACGTCTATCTGGCCTGCCTGACCAGCTACTACACCTTCTTCCTGATGGAGCGCTTCGCCATGGCGCCGGACTCGGCGCAGCTCTGCCTGTTCGTGTTCCTGGCGGCGGTGGCGGCGGGAACGATCATCGGCGGGCCGGTCGGCGACCGAATCGGGCGCAAGACGGTCATCTGGATCTCGATCCTCGGCATCCTGCCCTTCACGCTGCTGCTGCCCCATGTCGGGCTGACGGCGACGGTCGCGCTCAGCGCGGTGATCGGATTGGCCCTGGCCTCGGCTTTCCCGGCCATCATCGTCTACGCGCAGGAGTTGATGCCGGGCCGCGTCGGCATGGTCTCCGGCCTGTTCTTCGGTCTGGCCTTCGGGATCGGGGGCATGGCCGCCGCCGGGCTCGGCGTCCTGGCCGACTGGAAGGGCATCGGCTTTGTCTTCCAGGCCTGCTCGGTCGTTCCCCTGCTCGGCCTGTTCGCCGCGCTGCTGCCCAACGTGTCCCCGCACAAGGACTCCTGAAGCGCCCGAGAGCCGCGCCGCCCCCACGGCGCGGCCTCCCCTTCGCGACATTCCCACAAATCCGTCATGGTCATGTTGCAAATGCGAGTCATTCTTATTATCATTCTATGCAGGCCGGACGTTCTCGTCTTTGCTTGCCGGCCCTGATCCGATTGGCCCACAGGATTGCCCAGAGAGAGACCATGAACGTCACGATCATCTATGGCTCCGACGGCGGCGCGACCAAGTCGGTCGCCTCGCGCATCGCAAAGAAGATTCAGGGAAGGACCGTCGACATCGCCCGTGCCTCCGCTGCGGATTTCGAGAATTGCGACCTGCTGATCCTCGGCGCGCCGACCTATGGCGTGGGCGATCTGCAATGCGACTGGGAGGCCAACTTCGGCACGCTGAAGGCGGCCAACCTCAACGGCAAGAAGGTCGCCCTGTTCGGCACAGGCGATCAGGTAACCTACCCGGAGTCCTTCGTGGACGCCATGGGCACGCTCTACGATCAGGTGGTGGCGCAGGGCGGGATCGTCGTCGGCTTCACCGACACCGCCGGTTACGAGCATTCGGGCTCCACCGCCGAGCGCGACGGGCGGTTCGTCGGACTGGCGCTCGATCCGGACAACCAGTCCTCCCAAACCGACAAACGGATCACCGCATGGATCAGCCAGCTGGCGTGATGCCCCATGATGGGTTGGCCCATGATGGGTTGGCCATGCCCGTCCACCTGCTCGGTCACCATCTGTACGAGTACAGCAAGGGCGTCCGGCCCATGGTCATGATGACGCTCAGCACGCGGGACGCCGACACGGTGACCCGCAAGCTGGCGGAGCGGTTCGTCGACTACCACGTCCAGACGGTGACCGAGGCCAAGGTCAACGTCTTCTTCGGCAACCCGTCCTGCGTCGCGATGGTGCGCAGCGTGGTGCGCAAGCCGCTGAACCAATTGACCCCGGAGGAGGACTTCATCCTCGGCACGCTGCTCGGCTACGACCGCGAACAGCAGTGCCGGCGCTTTCTGGCCATGGCCCAGGCCGGAAAGGTGGGGGCCGGAAGGAAGGGGGCCGGGCGGGACGGGGCGGTGTCCTGATCCATCCGTCAGGGCACCGCCTCCACCATCCGGAAAAAGGTCGTTTCGGCCTCGACAGGCCGGGCCGCCGTCGTCCAGACTGCCTCCCCAAATAGAATGGAAAACAACCAAAGGGAGGCAGGGATGGCGGCGGCTCCGTCCGGGATGGTGTTCGAGAATCCCACGAACGGCCAGCGGGAGGCGGTGACCAACCGCGAGATCCTCTGGGCCTTTCTGCTCGGCCCGGTCTATTTCGCGAAAAAGGCGGAATGGCTGCACGCCGCGATTCATGCGGCGCTGATCCTCATCTCCATCCCGTTGTGGCCGACCGGCGTTCTGATGACTTTGGGCGTCTGGGTCGGCTACGCCTGCGCGGCGCCGACGATCCTGGAATACCGGTACCAGAAGATGGGGTGGGAGAAGGTCGCGGGCTGAGGTGTGAGGGGGCGCCGTCGTTGGCACCCCCACCCAACCCTCCCCCGCGTGGCGGGGGAGGGCTTTAGAACGGCCGGGTCAGGCGGTCGCGCCGAACTCCTCGGGCGTCAGCACCAGCACGCCGTCCTCGTCGGCGAAGACCAGATCGCCGGGGTTGATGCGGATGCCGGCCAAGGTCACCGGCAGATCCTTCTGGCCCTCGCCGTTGCGGACGGTCTTGCGCGGGATCGCCGCCAGCGCCTTGATGCCCAGGTCCAGCGTGGCGAGCACGGCGGCGTCGCGGACGCAGCCGTGGATGACCACGCCCTCCCAACCGTTCTTCACCGCGTCCTTGGCGATCAGGTCGCCCATCAGGGCGGCGCGCAGGCCGCCGCCGCCGTCCACCACCAGCACCTTGCCCCGACCCGGCGTGCCCAGCGTCTCCTTGACGCGGGAATTGTCCTCGAAGCACTTTACGGTCACCGCCGCACCGCTGAATTTGCAACGCCCGCCGAAGTCGCGGAAGACAGGGTCGGCGACGCGGGCGGTCTTCTCGAACCGGTCGTAGAGGTCGCAGGTGCTGTCGAAGTCGGTCATGCGCGTTCGCTCCCCTTCATGGGCTTTGGTGGCCTTGGCTTTGACAGCAGGATACCCCCAGATCGGCGATGGTCAATCCTCCGGGGAGGCGATGGCGCCCGTGCTCGTGCGTTCCAGGATGGCGCTGCGGCGGAAGCGATAGAGTTCGGCGGGGCGCCCACCGGTCTGGCTCTCATACTGGCCGGTCGGCTCCACCAGCCCCCCGGAGATCATCAGGCGCCGGAAATTCTGCTTGTGCAGCCGCTCGCCGGACAGCGCCTCCACCACCTGCTGAAGCTGGTGCAGGGTGAAGGTCGGGGGCAACAGCTCGAACACGATGGGGCGGTATTTCAGCTTGCCACGCAGACGTTCCAGCGCCGTCGCCAGGACGCGGCGGCCGTCGCGGGCCATCGGGCGGCCCAGCGCGCGCGGCATCTCCAGCCGCACCGTCCGCTCCTCCACCCCCGCCCGGCGGGCCAAGTCGTGGTCGCGGAACGCCTCCACCACCAGCCCGGCCTCGTAGAGAAGCTCGTAGCGTTCCAGCACCCGTTCGGAATCCCAGTCTCCGCCGTCCAGGGCGAAGGCCATGCGGGCGCGCTCGCCGCGGCGGGCGCGGGCGGGCTCGTCCGGCGCCGCGGCGACCCAGCGGGCCAGCGCCGGACGGATCACCGAATCAAGCAGCGCCGGCGGCGAATCGCGCCAGTCCTCCCAGGGGAAGAACTCGTACAGGCCGCGCCATTCCGCGCCGTCGATGCGCAGCGGCGCCTCGCGCAGCAAGGCCAGATAGCCGACCACCAGCGAGCGCGGGCCGCCGAACAACTCGTGCGGGTCGCGGTAGCGGTCGCCGAAGCTGTAGAGCTGCTCCACATAGCGCAGGGTCAGCCCGGCCGCGTCCTCCGCCACCGCGCGCAGGCCGTCCTGAAGGGTGCGGAAGCGCTCGGGATCGAAGGGCGCGCCCGGCAGGGCGTCGCGGTGGGGCGGCGGCTCGTCGCCACGGCGGTGCGATTCGGGGATCTCGAAGCCGCTGCGCACGGTCACCACGCGCGGCTCGGCGCCGTTCGCCGAGGACACGCCCACCGAAACGATGGCCGCCGTCAGGCCGATCTGTGTTTCCGTGCCGATCTGCGTTTCCCCTGCCACGCGCCACCCGCCTCCCCGCTGCCGATCCGTCGGCGGCAGGATAAGCGGCCCGCCGCGGCAAATCACCGGTCTTTCCGCCGGGCACCCCCGTGAAATCTCGCCGCAAGCCGGTCCGGCATGACACTTTTGTGACTCCCCACAAGCGCCGGGGATGTTACACCAGCCGCGACGCTGAGGCTCGCGCGCGTCCGTGCGGGGTCCCCAGCGGTGCAGGCCGGCGTTAGTTGGAGAACCACGCATGCTGAATTTGTTCCGGGCCCTGATGCCGCGCGAAGAACGGTTTTTCGACCTGTTCGCCGACCATGCCCGGACCGTCGCCACGGGCGCCGAGGCGCTGCGGGCGATGATGGCCAGCGGCCAGGACCTGGAGGAGCGGTTCCAGACCATCCGCCGGGTCGAGAGCGAGGCCGACGCCATCGAGAAGGACATCCAGCTCGCCGTCCACCGCAGCTTCATCGTGCCCTTCGACCGTTCGGACATCCAGGAACTCGGCAAGCGGATGGACGACGTCCTCAACCTCATCGAGGAGACCGCGCGTCACCTCGTGGAGGCGGGCTTCACCGACTACACGCCGGAAATGCACGCCCAGGCCGATGCCATCGTGCGCTGCACCAATCGGCTGAGCGCGGGCATCCCCCTGCTCCGCGACATTCCCAAACACGTCGAGCAACTCCACGCGATGACCGCCGAGGTCTCACGGATCGAGAGCGAAGGCGACCGGCTCCTGCGCGAGGCCAATCACCGGCTGCGCGACGAGAGCGGCGGGCTCGACGCCCCCATCACCCATCGCCACGCCCTTCAACGCGAGATCATCGAGCTGCTGGAACGCGTGCTCGATGCCTGCGAGGACGTGGCCGACACCATCGACGGCATCATCGTCGAACAGGTCTGATCCCATGGAAGCCGCTACCCTCGCCCTGCCCATCCTCATCGGGCTGATCGGCGTCGCCCTCCTCTTCGATTTCCTCAACGGGCTGCACGACGCGGCCAACTCCATCGCAACGGTCGTCTCCACCCGCGTGCTGTCGCCGCGGACCGCCGTCGCCATGGCCGCCTTCTTCAACTTCATCGCCTTCCTGTTCTTCGGGCTGCATGTGGCGACCACCATCGGCACCGGCATCGTCGGGGCGGGGGTGGTGGACCCGCATGTCATCTTCGGCGCGCTGATGGGCGCCATCGTCTGGAACGTCTTCACCTGGTGGCTGGGCATCCCGTCCAGCTCCTCCCACGCGCTGATCGGCGGCCTCGTCGGGGCCGGCGTGGCGAAAGCGGGGCTGGACGCCGTGGTGGTGTCCGGTCTGGCCAAGACCGCCGCGGCCATCGTCGTCTCGCCGGTGGTCGGCTTCCTGCTGGCCAGCGTGATGATCGTGACGGTGTCCTGGCTGTTCCGGCGCACCACCCCCTTCGCGGTCGACCGGCTGTTCCGCCACCTGCAGATCGGCTCCGCCGCGCTCTACAGCCTGGGGCACGGCGGCAACGACGCGCAGAAGACCATGGGCATCATCGCCGTCCTGCTCTATTCGCAGGGCATGCTGGGGCCGACCTTCTATGTGCCCTTCTGGGTGGTCATCACCTGCCAGGCCGCGATGGGGCTGGGCACGCTGTTCGGCGGCTGGCGCATCGTCAAGACCATGGGGTCCAAGCTGACCGACCTGAAGCCGGTCCAGGGCTCCTGCGCGGAGACGGGCGGGGCGATCACCCTGTTCGTCGCGACGTGGCTCGGCGTGCCGGTCAGCACGACCCACACGATGGCCGGAACACGGCACGGCGGGCCGAACGGCCCGCCACCCGCCGGCCCGGCCGCAAACTCCGAAACGCGAAAAGGGCGGCCCGAGGCCGCCCTTTTTCGTACCCTCCGCGCTGAAAATGGAGCGGGCGAAGGGATTCGAACCCTCGACCCCAACCTTGGCAAGGTTGTGCTCTACCCCTGAGCTACGCCCGCGCCGCTCCAGCGGAGGAGCGCCCGTATACGCCCCGGCGACGGCCAAGGCAAGCCTTATTTTTCACAACCGCCTCAACCCGTGCGGCGACCCAGGGCAGGCACGGCAGGAATGCAGGCCGGGACACGCCGCCGCTTGCCGATTGCACGAGGAAACATACCAACATATGTTAGGCTGAGGCTGTCGGAGTGAAATTATCCATCTCTTGTTTTGAATGTCTGCGCATTCGAAATTGTTTCCTCTAACATGCCGATGACGCTCCGCAGGGGGGCTTCGATGGCCGGAACGGACATGGACTTGGGCGAATCGCAATCGATGCCCACGCCGTCACCTCGGGGGGCGCCTCAGGAGGCGCCTCAGGAGGCGTCGTGCCGACCCATGCCCGCCGCCGACCCACCGGATGGCGGACCGGCCCGGCGCAACAGCGCGGAACGCAAGGTCGTGAGCGTGCTGTTCGCCGACATCGTCGAATCCTCCAGCATGGTGTCGGGCCGCGACCCGGAGGAGGCCGACCAGACCCTTCTCACCATCCTGCAAATCCTGACCGATGCGGTGGAACGCTACGGCGGCACGGTGGCCCAGGTTCTGGGCGACGGCATCATGGCGGTGTTCGGCGCCCCCTCCGCTCAGGAGGACCACGCGCTGCGCGCCTGCCTCGCCGCGCAGGACATCGCCCGCTCGGCCATCGATTCGGACGAGTTCAAGATGCGGATCGGCATCAGCTCCGGCGAGGTGGTCGCCCAGATCATCGAGACCGGCGTCTGGACCGACTACCGCACGGTGGGCGAAACCGTGCATATCGCCGCCAAGCTGCAGCAACGGGCGCAACCCAACAGCGTGCTGCTGAGCCACGAGACGTTGGACCTCGTGCCGAAGGGCCTGACCGTTCGCCCGGCGGGAACGCTGCGCCTGTCCGCCACGGCGGAGCCGGTGACCGCCTTTGCCCTGGAGGCGGCGCGGGCGATGCGGCGCACGGCGATGGACCTGCTGTCCGCCGAAGGCACCCTGTTCGTGGGGCGGCAACCCGAACTGGCGGTGCTGACCGGCGCGCTGCGGCAGGCCGAGCGGGGACGCGGTGCCTGCGCCGTCCTGATCGGAGAGGCCGGCATCGGCAAATCCCGGCTGACCGGAGAGCTGATGCGCCGTCCGGAGGCGGCGGCCTTCACCATCTCCATCTGGCCGCAATTCCCGATCCGCCGCCTGGGCGACCCCGACGACCTGGAGGCGGCGGCCCGGTCCCTCGCCCTGTCGGTCTGTGGGGCCGTGGATGGCCCAACGCTGGATGGCCCAACGCTGGACGGCTCGGCGGTGGCGCGGCTGACCGCCGCCGCCGCGCGCAACGGTGGCGAATTGGCCGGCGAGGCGATGCGGGAATTGCTCGGCCAGCTTTCCGTCCACCCGCTGTGGCAGGGGCTCGACCCCGCCCAGAAGGCTGATTTCAGCGTCGAGGGGCTGGTCGCGGCGATCCGCGAGCTGTCCGTGGAGCGCCCGCTGCTGATCCTCGTCGAGGATGCGCACTGGACGCGCGGGCTGACCAACCGCCTGCTGGACGCCCTCGCCGAAGGGGTGGAGGACGCCCGCGTCCTCGTCCTGGTCACGTCACGGCCGGACACGCCGGGCGGCTGGACCGCGCCGGACTCGGTCCACGCCCTCGCGCTCGAACCGCTGGAGCCGCTGCAGGCCGACGAGTTCCTGGACCATTGGCTGGGCCACAGCCCGTCGCTGGCCGACCTGAAGGCGCGCGTCGCGGCGCAAAGCCAGGGCGTGCCGCTCTATCTGGAGGAATCGCTGCGCACGCTGGAGACGACCGGGGCCATCGTCGGCAGTCCGGGCCGCTACAGCCTGGGCAAGGCGGACGCAAGGATGGCCCTGCCGGCCACGGTGCACGGCTTGCTGGCCTCGCGGATCGACGCGCTGGAGCCCGGCCCGCGGCGGGTGCTGATGCACGCGGCGGTGATCGGCACCTCGGTCGATCTGGGCCTGCTGCGCGCGGTGTCTCCCATCTCCGCCGCCGAACTGCCGTCGGCTCTGGCCCGGCTGGAGCAGAGCGGCTTTTTCGCGCGCTCCCGCCTGCTGCCGAACCTGGAGCTGACCTTCCGCCATGCGCTGGTCCAGGAGGTCGCCTACGCCACCCTGACCAAGCGGGAGCGCCAGCCGCTGCACGGGCGCGTTTTGCATGCCCTGCGGCGGCGGTCCGACCGCAACCTGCCGAACCGGGCGGAGCTGATCGCCCATCACGCCTTCTACGCCGAGGATTGGCCGCTCGCCTGCGCCTATGGCCGCCGGGCCGGGCGCCGGGCGGAGATGCGCTGCAAGCATTTCGACGCCGGACGCTTCTACGAGCAAGCGTTGAAGGCTCTGGACCACATGCCCGACACCCGCCGCAACACCCAGCGGCGGATCGACCTGTGGGTCGGTATTCCCCTTGTCCTGCTGCCGCAGGGACGCCAGTTGGCCGGCGACCCGCTGGAGGAGGCGCGGGACATGGCGCTGGGCATCGACGACCGCATCCGCTACGCCCGCGCGACCTCGCTCAAGGCGTCCTTCCAGTGGGTCTACGGCGTGCTCGACGGAGCGATCGCGCTCAGCCGCAGCGCGCTCGACCATCTGGGCAACCAGGGGACGATGGAACTGCGCATCCAGGGGCTGATGCGGCTGGGCGGCATGCTGGTGGACAAGGGGCATTTCCCGGAAGCCCAGGAGAAGCTGGAGCAGGCACGCACCCTGGCGCTGGCCCATGCCCCGCGCGCGCGCTTCGGCCTGACCGCGGTGGCGGTCGCCATCACCGCCGCCTACCAGGGCCGCTGCCTCGCCGAACTGGGGCGCGACGACGAGGCCGTCCGGGTGATGCACCACGCGCTCGACATCGCGGAAGAGGTCGGGCACGCCTTCTCCGTGTCGTCGGTGAAGGTCCATCTGGCGCTGGTCCACATCATCGGCGAGCGCTTCGCCGAGGCCCTGCCTCTGCTGAAGGACGCCGTGACGATCACCGAGGCGACGCGCCTGCACATCTTCCAGCCGATCACGCTGGGCGCGCTGGGCTACGCCATCGCCCGCACCGGCGGTGCCGCGGAGGGTGCACGGCTGCTGAACGCCAGCCTGGAGCAGGCGCACATTCTGAATCACTCGCTGCCCAGGCCGCGGATTCTGAACTGGATGTCCGATCTGGCTCTGGAAACGGCACAGCACGACACCGCGATCGGCTGCGCCGCCAACGCGCTGGGCATCGCGACGGATGCCGGACAACTGTCCGAGCAGGGCTGGTCGCACTTCGCGCTGGCCCAGGCCTTCACCGCCACCGGCCAGCACCGCGAAGCCATGGAACATCTGGCGGCTGCCGAGACAATGAGCCGCCAACTGTCCATGTTGCCGCTCGCCGACCGCTGCCGGGCCTTCCGCCGCTGCCTCGCCGCGTCCGACCTGAACCGGTGAACGCCCCGCCGGAGCGTCAGGCGACCAGCGTGGTGCTGCCCGCGGCGGTGCGGCGGAAATGGTCCAGCACATAGACCCGGACGCTGGTGGCGAAGGGAATTCCCTCCGTCCGGCCGTCGTGGATGTCGGCGCACAGCGCCTCCAGCGACTTGCCCTGGGACTTGGCGATGTCCTTCAGCCCGTCCCAGATCGTCGCCTCCAGCCGCAGGCTGGCGCGGCGCCCCCCGATCGTCAGCGAGCGAGTCACCACGGCGGGCGGGGCTGCGAGCGAGCTGAGGTCGGCCATCTCGTCAAGGCTGCGGGGAATGCGGCGGTCCAACTTCATCGGTACGCTCCTGTCTCGGCTGGCCGGTTCTCGGCTTGGCGAATTTTTCCCGGGTCACCGGAATTTTTCCGGGACTAAACATACGCGTGTGCGTGTGTAAGCGATTTTTACCCGGGCACGGGGCGTCCGGCATGTGAAGTTCTTCACAGTCCGGACGGGGCGTTCCAGCCAAGGTTTCGACATACCGCAGTATTCGCGGTTTTTCGAAACCCACGCCCAGGAGCTGTTCCCATGACCGCCATCATCGACCAGACCGCCCTCATCCGTGGTGCCGACGGCCGTCTCTTCGCCGTGACCGCCCAGGGCGTGACCGAGGTTGCCGAGCAGACCACCGCACTGACCGCCGCCGCCCGCATCGGCGACCGCCGCGCCTTCAACAGCGACGACCACGAGGCCGCCCGCCACGCGATCACCCCGGGCCTCTGATCGGCGGGGCGAACCTGCAGGGCCCGCTGATCGGGCCTGTTCTACGGGCCGTGGCGGCCGGCGTTTTCCTTGGCCGGCCTGCCACGGTCCCCGCCCGCTCCTTCGTCCTTCGCCGGTTTTCCGTCCGGCTCAACCACGGGCATACCAAGTCGGCATCCTACGGCGGAGACCCTCTTCCATGCCCCTCGATTTCGTCCGCGGCATCGCCCGGGACCCGGCCATGTCCGACCAGCCGCTCAAGGTCCACACCACCGGAACCCACCGGATCGCCACGCCGGACCAGACCCTGGCCCGCGTCACCCCCTTCCTTCCCGTCATGGGCATCACGCGGGTGGCGAACGTCACGGGGCTGGACAGCGTGGGCATCCCGGTCGTGATGGTGACCCGGCCGAATTCCCGCTCCATCTCCGTCGCCCAGGGCAAGGGCGTGACGCTGGCCGCCGCCAAGGCGTCGGGCGTCATGGAGTCGATCGAGAGCTACCACGCCGAACGCATCACCCTGCCCCTGAAATTCGCCAGCTACGACGAGCTGCGCTGGACCCATCGTGTGGTCGATGTCGCCCGCTTGCCGCGGCTGTCGACCAGCGCCTTCACCCCCCACACGCCGATGCTGTGGATCGAGGGCGACGACCTGCTGGGCGGCGGACGGAGGTGGGTGCCGTTCGAGACGGTGCATCTGAACTTCACGCTGCCGATGCCGCCGGGGTCCGGCTGCTTCCTCGCCGGGTCGAACGGGCTGGCCTCGGGCAACAGCCTCGCCGAGGCGACCGCGCACGCCATGACCGAACTGGTCGAGCGCGACGCCGCCACCCTGTGGCGCCTCTCCTCTCCGGAGGCCCAGGCCGCGACCCGCATCGATCCGGACAGCGTCGCCGACCCGGTCTGCCGCTCGCTGCTCGACCGCTTCGACGACGCGGGAGTCGCGGTCGGCCTGTGGGACATCACCAGCGACATCGGCCTGCCGGCCATCCTCTGCCGCATCGCGACGCGGGAGGACGCGCCGCAGCACAGCATCCGTCCGGCCATGGGCATGGGCTGCCACGCCGCGCGGGAGGTCGCTCTGTCCCGCGCCCTGACCGAAGCGGCGCAGAGCCGGCTGACCTTCATCGCCGGGGCGCGCGACGACATGCCCCGCTCCGAATACGAACGCCACCTCGACCCGGCGCAGCACGCGCGCTGGACGGCGCTGATCACCGAGGACACCGGGCGCCGTGACTTCGCTACCATCCCCAGCCTCGCCGGGCGCACCGTCGAGGAGGATCTGGCCTGCCAGCTCGCCCGGCTGCGCGCCGCCGGCATCGAGGAGGCCGTGGCGGTGGACCTGACCAAGCCGGAGTTCGGCATCGCCGTGGTCCGTCTGGTCATTCCCGGCCTGGAGGGGCTGGACTCCTCCCCGGACTACGCGATGGGCGCAAGGGCGCGCGCCGCGGCCGGCGTCTGGGATCGGGCATAGTGTCGTGAGTGCGAAGGCGGAGATTCCCATGCAGACGCCGGACGGCCTTTACGTCTTCCTCGGCCCCACCCTGCCCCGCGCCGGCGCGTCCCGGATTTTGGACGCCACCTATCTGCCGCCGGTCGCCCAGGGCGACATCATCCGGCTGTGCGAGCGCAGGCCGCGGGCGATCGGCATCGTGGACGGCTATTTCGAGAACATCCCGTCCGTCTGGCACAAGGAGATTCTGCACGCCATCCACCTGGGGGTGGCGGTGTTCGGGTCCTCCAGCATGGGCGCCCTGCGCGCCGCGGAGTTGCATCCCTTCGGCATGATCGGCGTCGGCGCGGTCTTCGAAGCCTTCCGCGACGGGCGGCTAGAGGACGACGACGAGGTGGCGGTGATCCACGGCCCAGCGGAACTCGGTTACCCCGGCCTGTCCGAAGCCATGGTGAACATCCGCCGCACCCTGGCCGACGCCGCGCAGGAGGGCGTCGTCCCCGCCGCCACGGCGCGGCGGCTGGAGGCCATCGCCAAGGCCCTGCCCTATCGGGAGCGCGGCTATGGCCGGGTGCTCCGCCTCGCCGCCGCCGAGGGGCTGCCGGAGGAGGAGCTCGCCGATTTCCGCCATTGGCTGCCCAACGGACGGATCGACCAGAAGCGGGAGGACGCGCTGGACCTGCTCCAGACCATGCGCCGCTGGGCCGCGGGCGGCGGGCGGGCGCCCGAGGCGCGGTTCCATTTCGAGCACACCGTCCTGTGGGACCGCGCCCTGCGCGACGGCGCGCCTCTCCAGGCGGCGAATCCGCTGGACTGATCGTCCGCCGGGTGCCATCAACGGTCCGACGGCACTCAACCGGGACCGCGAACGCCATGGCCTTACTGAAGGACGTCGCCGGCATCCTGCGGCGCAACCGAATGTTGGGGGTTCTCGACGACGCCCGGATGCAGGAGCTGGTCGCGCTGGGCCGGGTGTCACGGTTCAGCGAAAACCAGACCGTCTTCAGCAAGGGCGATCCCGGTGATTGCCTGTACGCCATCATGAAGGGGCAGATCGCCGTCTCGACCTCGTCCGAGGACGGCAAGACGATGCTGCTCAACATCCTGAACCCCGGCGACGTGCTGGGGGAGATCGCGCTGATCGACGGGAAGGACCGCACCGCCGGGGCGACCGCGCTGCGCCCGGCGGAACTGTTCCGCATCGACCGTCCGGAATTCATCTCCTTCCTGGAACGGCACCCCTCCCTGTGCATCCGGATGATGGGCGTGCTGTGCGAACGGTTGCGCTGGGTGTCGGAGAACATCGAGGATGCGGTCTTTCACGACGTGCCGCGCCGGCTGGCCCGGCGTATCCTGTTGCTCTGCGATACTTATGGGCAGAAGACGCCCGCCGGCTTGCGGATCAACCAGCCCGTGTCACAAGAAGCCCTGGCGGCAATGCTGGGTGTCACCCGGGAGATGGTGAACAAAAGTCTGCGTGCACTGCGCAACTCCGAGGCTATTACCTATAACAAAGGTTTTATCGTCGTCACCAATCTGTACATGCTGAAGGACATGGCGGGAGAGTCGGGTGACGTGCCGTAAGGCTGCCCTGCACGTCTGAGGAGTTTTATCGTCGCAAATTTTTTCAATCGCGCTATATTGGCTCGTGGCTTCAAACACGGCTGACATTCAAGGAATACAGGGCTATGTCGGGTCAGGATTCGCAGGCGTCCAACGCTCCATCGCCGCTGAGCGCCATCCCGCTGGTGGCGCGCACCGTCAAGCTGTTCGGGCGTCCGACGCAGCTTCGTCTGGAACCCTCCTATTGGGAAGCGTTGGACGACATCTGCCACCGGGAAGACCTGACCGTGGACGAGCTGTGCAGCGACCTCAAGGATCGCCTCGATTCGCAGTCCCGGCGGTCGCGCGGGGTTGCCGTGTCGCTCGCCAACGCGGTCCGTGTGTTCATCGTCGGCTATTACCGCAAGGCGGCGACCGAGAAAGGTCACGACCGCGCCGGCCATGGCCGCGGCGATCCCTTCGTCAGCACGCCCTTCGACCTGCCTCCGGCCCGGCCCGCCAAGGAAGGCTGAGCCCCCGGCGGCATTCCGCTGAACCGCGCGCATGCCGACAACAGGACGGTCTTCGCTCCTCGTCTGTGAGGAATTGCCGCGTCCGATTGAACGACGCAACGTCCGGCTTGCTCCGCGACGGGATTTGGTGTGTTGATCGGTCCAGCGGCATAGCCACGGTCGGCTGACCGGGGCCCCTAGGCCGCCCCTCCCGTCCACCGCGGAGCCGACCGTTCATGAGCGGGATCCAGCCGTCCGCCATCAGACCGACCCTCGCCCGCTGGCTCCGGGACCGTCCCTTCCTGTCCGGCCTTGCCGCCCTTCTGATCCTCATGGCGGTTCTGGGCACGGTGATGCTCTACAACTACCTGCTGTTCCACCTCTGCGCTGAGCTGTTCGCCGTCGCCATCTCCATGACGATCTTCACGATTGCCTGGAACACGCGCGACACCAACCAATCGCCCTTCCTCGCCTTCGTCGGCCTGTCCATGCCCGGCATCGCGTTGCTGGACCTGCTGCACGCCATTGCCTTTCCCGGCATGAACGTCATCGGCGAGGCCAATTCCAATCAGTCCACCCAGCTCTGGATTGCCGCCCGCGGCCTTCAGGCCATGGTTTTCCTGGCCGCGCCGTTGCTGATCGAGAGGCGGCTGCGCGCGGGCGACGTGCTGCTGATCCAGGCCGCGGCCGTGGCCTGCGCCCTGCTGTCGATCTTCACCTTCGCAATCATGCCGGACGGCTTCGTTCCGGGCGTTGGGCTGACCTCCTTCAAGGTGGGCGCCGAATACACGTTCAGCGCCGCGGCGGTCGTCGCCTGCCTGCTGCTGGGCCGCAAGCGTCGGCAGTTCGAGCCCAGGGTGTTCGGCCTGACCTTCGCCGGCATTGCTCTGCTGGCCCCGCAGGAGCTGATCTTCACGCTCTACACCGACCCCCACGGGGCGATGAACGCGCTGGGTCATTTCATCAAGATCCTGTCCTTCTACCTGCTGTACCGGGCGATCATCGTCACCGCCCTGCAAAACCCCTACGACCTCGCCTTCTACCGGATGCGCCGCAGCGAGGAGGCCCTGCGCGATCATCTGAGCGGGCTCGAATCGCTGATCGCCACCCGCACCGCCGAGTTGCGCGAGAGCGAGGCGCGTTGGCGGGCGCTTCTGGAATGCTCCAACGACTGGTTCTGGGAAACCGACGAGCGCGGGCGCTTCACCGCCCTGTCGCCGCGGGCACAGGAATCCACCGGGCGCGGCGGGGCGGAGCTCCTGGGCTTCACCCACGCGGATCTTCTGGACCGCAACCGTCCGGAAGAGGATTTCCCCGCCCTGGCCGAGGCCTTGCACCGAAGGGAGCCCTTCCGCCGCCTGTCTTTCCCGCTGGCCTCGCCGGGGGGAAGCGCGCGCTGGGTGATGGTCAGCGGCACGCCGCGCTATGACGGCAACGGCACCTTCCTCGGCTACCGCGGCACCACCAGCGACATCAGCGCGCGGCGCCAGTCGGCAGAAGCGGCGCGGCAGAAGCAGACCATGGCGGCGCTCGGCAGCCTCGTTGGCGGCCTTGCCCACGAGATCAACAACCTGTTGCAACCGGTCATCAGCTTGTCCGAGTTGGCCCGCGGCCGGGTCGGGGAGGACCGCAAGCTCCACGCCTATCTGAACGCCATCCACGACAGCGGGGTGAAAGCACGCACAATCATGCGCGACGTTCTCCAGTTCGCCCGCGTCGAGGTGGCCGAGTCGCCGCCGGGCAACCTGGAGGAGGCCGTGCATTCCGCCTTGGAACTCGCCGCCCCCTCGATGCCGGTGTCCGTCGAGGCACGCACGCGGCTGGAGCCCGACCTGAAGGCGGTGACGATCACCGCGACCGAACTGACCCAGATCCTTCTCAACCTGATCCAGAACGCCCGCGATGCCATGCCGCAGGGCGGCACCCTGACGATCGGCGCCCATTCCCTGAGCCTGAGGGAACGGGAGGCGTCCCGTCGCCAGCTCGGCGAAGGCGACTACGTGCGGCTGACCGTCGCCGACACCGGGACCGGGATGGACGAGGCGACGCGCCAGCGCGTGTTCGACCCCTTCTTCACCACCAAACCGGTCGGGAAAGGGACGGGGCTTGGGCTTTCGGTGGTATATGGTATCGTTAGGAACGGGGGCGGCGACATTCTGGTCGAAAGCGCTCCCGGACGCGGAACGTCCTTCATCATCGACCTGCCCACCGCCCCGACCGGCGGACCGGGCCAAACGACACATGGGATGCTGGTTCATGGCGAAGGTGCTGGTCGTTGAGGATTCGGCCGCCGTGCGGCTGGCGGTCACCGAAGTGATCGAACAGGCCGGCCACGAGGTCGTCGAGGCGGAAAACGGACGCGTCGCCATCGGTCTGCTGGACGGCGGCGCGGTCTTCGACCTGATCGTCACCGATGTGCTGATGCCCGAGGCCGACGGGGTGGAGGTCATCAAGGCCGCGCGCACCCGCAACCCCGGCGGCAAGGTGCTCGCCATGTCCGGAGGGGCGCCGAACCTGCCCGCCGGTTACGCCCTGAAGATGGCCGAGATGTTCGCGGCGGACGCCGTGCTCTACAAGCCCTTCCTGAACGAGGAGCTGCGCAAGGCCGTGGCCCGCCTGCTGTCCACGACGGGGGAGTCGGAGGCCAGCTGAAAAGGGGGCCGGCTAAAAAGGAGGCCGGTTGCCAGCGGAGCCATGTCCTCACGCTGTTGCTCCGGACACACGGCAGCACCTCCACCGCTCTCCGGCGGCCATCGGTCCCCTTGACCGAAGTTATCCACAAAATGGTGCATAAGATGGTGGATAAGGCTGTTGAACCTTCGGTCCCGCCTGCCCGCCGCAGGGGTGCCGGGAAAAGCCCTTGAATCGGCGCCGATTCGGGAGGCGCCACCCCGAACGGCCAGGAACGGCGCACCCCTTGCACCCTCCACTACCCCTAAGATGGGCTGGTTCGCTCCGCCCCCCCTCGCCACTATGAGACCATGCATTGCGATGGTGGAAAGGACGGCGGATGGCCCATTTTCTCGTGACCGGCGGCTGCGGATTCATCGGATCGCATCTGGCCGACCGGCTGATCGGCGACGGGCACCGGGTCACCATCCTGGACGACATGAGCACCGGCCGGCTGGAGAACAAGCCGCTTCTGGCGAAGCTGGTGGTCGGCGACGTCGCCGATCCGGACGCGGTCCATCAGGCGATTCAGGGGGTGGACGGCGTGTTCCACTTGGCCGCCGTCGCCTCCGTCCAGCGCTCGCGCGAATTGTGGGCGGAAACCCACCGCACCAACCTGTCGGGCACCGTCACCGTCTTCGAGGCGGCGCGCAGCGCCCGCAACGGCAACCCGGTGCCGGTGGTCTACGCCTCCTCCGCCGCGGTCTATGGCGACAACACGGCCACCCCGTTGCGCGAGGACGCCGCGACGCGCCCGCTGTCCGCCTATGGCGTGGACAAGCTGGGCTGCGAACTGCACGCCAACGTCGCTTGGGCCATCCATGGGGTGCCGACAACGGGCTTCCGCTTCTTCAACGTCTACGGGCCGCGGCAGGACCCGTCCTCCCCCTATTCCGGGGTGATCTCGATCTTCGCCCGTCGTGTGGCGCAGGGCGAGGATGTGACGATCTTCGGCGACGGCGAGCAGGTGCGCGACTTCGTGTTCGTCGGCGACGTCGTGCGCTTCCTCGTAAATGCGATGGAGATCAAGGCGATGGAGCGCCAATCCCGGGGGGCAGAGGTCTTCAACCTGTGCACCGGCCGGCCGACCTCGCTCCTGATGCTGCTTGAGGTCTTGCAGGAGCTGTGCGCCAGCCGGGTGCGCCGCCTGCATCAGCCGGCGCGGGCGGGCGACATCCGCGTGTCGATCGGCGACCCGGCCCGGCTGCGCGCCACCTTCGGCGAGGGTTGCCGGTTCGGCCTGCTGCAAGGGCTGAGCGCCACCCTGACCGGGGAGATGCCGCGGTAAACCCGCAGCCCTCTCCTTAGACGTCCCGGCTTTCCAGCCGGGGCAGCCCGACGACCTTCAGGCGGCTTTCGCGGAGTTCCCCCACCTGATCGAGGATCGGCAAGGCGACCGCGGCGACATGGGCGTTGATGCGTTTCAGGTCGCGCAGGATGTCCAGCACCAGGGCACTGGTTTCGATGCTGGCGGCGTCGCCGCGGCGCACGCGGTCGAGGTGGCGGGCGGTGGCGGTGCGCTCCAGCGCCCGCACCGCGTCCTTGCCGGCGACGAGTTGCCGGGCCAGCCGCCGGTCCTCGCCGATCAGGATGCCGAGTGCCGTGCGCAGGTTCTCCACCGTGCGGCGGTGCAGCTCCTCCACCTCCCGGAAATCCTCCGGCGCGAAATGCAGGTGGTGGCGGATCCGCTTGGCGGCGAGTTCCATCAGGCTCTTGTCGATGATGTCGCCGATGTGCTCCAGGTTGATGGCGAAGGCCATGAGGTCGTCGACCCGCCGGGTCTCCTCGGCGTCGAGATGGCGGCGCCCCAGCTTGGCGAGGTAGAGCTTGATGGCGGTGTGCAGCCGGTCCACCCGGTCGTCGGCGCGGCTGACCTCGGCGATCGGGCGCTCGTCGTTCTGGCGCAGGGCGGTCAGGCTGCGGCACAGCATGTCCTCCACCAGATCGCCCAGCCGCAAGGTCTCACGCACCGCACCGGCGATGGCGACGGTGGGCGTTTCCAACGCCGATTCATCGAGATGCCGGGGCGTCGCCGCGTCCTCGCCCGCATCCTCCGGTTCGGGCAGCAACCGTTCGGTCAGCCGGGCGAGCGGCGTCACCAGCGGCAGGAAGAGCAGGGCCAGCGCCGCGTTGAAGGCGACATGCGCGCTGACCACCGCCGTCAGCGGGGCCATCCCGGCCAGGAACGACGACGCCATCGGCACCAGCGGCAGAGCCAAAAGCGACCCGCACACCCGGACCAGCAGGTTGCCCAGCGGCACCCGCCGCGCCGCCGCCCCGTCCGCCGACGTGGCCAGCACCGCCGGGACGGCGCCGCCCAGATTGGCGCCCAGGACCAGCGCCGCCGCCGTCTCGGTCCCGATCACCCCCGCCCCGGCCAGGGACCCCGCCAGCATCACCGTGGCGAGGCTGGAATGCACCGCCGCGGTCAGCGCCGCCGCGACGATCAGGGCGAACAGCGGTTCGCCGCCCAACGCCTCCAACATCGCCTGGACCAGCGCCGATTCCCGGATCGGCAGGGTGGCCGCACCGAGCAGCTTCAGGGCCAGCAGCATCAGCCCGATGCCGACCAGGATGCGGGCCAGCGCCCGCCGCCCGCGATGCTCGCCGCCCAGCGCGTGCAGCGCCCCGCCCATCAGCAGCAGGCTGGGCGACAGCCAGTGCAGGTCGATGGCGAGCAGCCGGGCGACGAGGCTCGTCCCGACGTCGGCGCCCAGCATCACCGCCAGCGCCATGGACGTGGTCATGAACCCTTGCCCGGCCATCGAGGCGGTCATCAGGGCCGTCGCCGTGCTGCTCTGCACCGCGATGGTGGCGGCGACGCCGGCCAGGAAGGCGGCCAGCCGGTTGCGCGTGCCATAGCCGACCCAGCGGCGAACCGCCGCCCCGCCCCACCGGAAGACGCCCGTCCGCACCAGCCGCAGCGCCCACAGCAGCAGCGCCACGGCGCCGAGGATGTCGATCAGGACCAGGGTGGGCGAGACGGCGGCAATTGAGCCGGCAGCGGTCGTGATGGCGGGCCTCCCGGCGTGTGGGCCTCAACAACAGGACGATGGAGAGTGGGACGTCATGAAAACGTAACAATCGCAGGGCGCAACCTGATCCCCCGCGAAAGGCGTATCCCTTTTTGCCAGGACGCGGCCCTCACCCCCGCGTCACCAGCCAAATGCCCAGCGCCACCGGCAGGATGCCGAGCAGGTCCCAGGGCTGCACCGTCTCGCCCAGCAGCGCCCAGCCGAACAGCATGCCCAGAGGCGGCATCAGGAAGTGATAGGCGCTGGCCTCCGTGGCGCTCGTCCGCTGCAGCAGGCGGAACCACAGCAGGTAGCCGCCGATCGACACCACCAGCGCCTGATAGACCAGCGACCCGGCGAAGCTGGCGGTCAGCCGGATCGACCCGGCGTCCTCCATCAGCAGCCCGATGGGCAGCAGCGCCAGCCCCGCCGCCAGCACCTGCACCCCGGTGCCGGCGAGCAGCCCCGTCCGCGGCGCCAGCCGCTTGAACAGCAGCGTCCCCGCCGACAGCGCCACCAGCGCGCCGACCGCCAGCGCCATGCCCAGCGGCGCGTCCGTCCCGCTGCCCAGCCGCCCGCGGACCACCAGCGCCACCCCGGCCACCCCCAGCGCCAGCCCCAGCGCCTTGCGCCGGTTCATCGCCTCGCCGAGCAGCAGGGCGGCCAGCGCCGCGGTCAGCACCGGGTTCGCACTGACGATCAGCGCCGTCAGGCCGGAGGACACGTAGGTCATGCCGCTGTAGCTCAAGCCCAGATAGAGCGCGTGGTTGAGCAGGCCGAGCAGCGCCAGCAAGCCGAGGGTCCGTCCGGCCATTCCCCGATACTCGCCCCGCCACGCCGCGACGGCGGCCAACAGCGCCCCGGCGATCAGGAAGCGGAAGGCCAGCAGCAGCAGCGGCGGGCAGTCGGCCAGCCCGATCTTGCCGGCGGCGAAGGCCGAACTCCAGGCGAGGCAGAAGGGCACGACCAGGGCGAGCGGCGCCGCCCGGGGGTCGGTCAGGGGCAAGGAATGCGTAGCGGCGTGCGTCATGGCCGGTCCTCTCCCATGCGGAAGGCTGTGCGTTGGAGAAAGGATGGCGCGGGGCCTTTCCATTTGGAAATTGGATGATATCATCCATTGCATTCGAAATCTGAATGGTCAGTCCGATGCGCGAGATGGATCTGGGCCTGCTGCGCACCTTCGTCTCCGTGGTGGACGCCGGCGGCTTCACCCGGGCCGGCGAGCGGGTGCACAAGACGCAATCGACGGTCAGCCAGCAGATCCGCCGGCTGGAGGAGCAGGTCGGGCTGCCGCTCCTCGACCGCAACAGCCGCGCCGTCGCGCTGACCGACGACGGCGAGCGGCTGCTCGGCTACGCCCGCCGCCTCCTGGCGCTGAACGACGAGGCGAACGCCGTGCTGTCCGGGCACTCGGCGGCGGAGGTGGTGCGGCTGGGTGTGCCGGAGGATTACGCGGTGGAGCGGCTGCCCCGCCTGCTCGCCGACTTCGCGCGGGCGAACCGGCGGCTGCGTCTGGACGTGCGCTGCGACCTGTCGGTGCGGCTGCGCGCCGACGTGGAGTGCGGCGACCTCGACATCGCCCTGGTCAAGCAGGAACCTGGCCGCCCCGGCGCGCTGCGCGCCTGGCGGGAGCCGCTCTGTTGGGTCGGGCCGGTGGCGGAGGACCTGCACCGCGAAGACCCGCTGCCACTGGTGTTGTTCCCGCAGGGCTGCGTCTACCGCAACCGCGCGGTGCATGAACTGGAGCGCGCCGGGCGGCGCTGGCGGGTGGCCTATTCCAGCCCCAACCACGCCGGGGTGCGCGCCGCAGTGTCCGGCGGGCTGGGCGTCAGCGTGCTTCCCCACAGCGCCCTGCCAACCGGCGCCCGCTTCCTCGGCGTGGCGGACGGCTTGCCCGCGCTGCCGGAAACGGAACTGGCGCTGCTGACCGGAAGCACGGCGCGGGGTGCCGGGGTGGAGATGGTCACCGGCCTGCTGATGGAGAGCCTTCCGGAGCCGGTGTGGGCGTGACGGGGCTGCCCGACACAACCACTCCTCTCGCACCGTTGCACCACATCCCCAAAGCGCCATAGAACAGCCCAGGAACCATATCCAGGTATGGCGAAGAACAGGGTTGAGGGACCGAGGGCATGGCGCGACGGAGAAGCGGAGCACCGCGGGGCGGCCGGAAGGGCCGCCCGCTGACGCTGGGCGGGCTGATCGCCGTTCTGCTGGTGCTGGCCGCGGTCTATGCGGCGGAGCGCTTCCACCTCGTCCCGCCCGGCACGCTGGATTCCATCTTCGGGGGGGAGGAGACCCAGCGCCAACGGCCTATCCCCCGCCCTGTTCCGGACGCCAGCATCGACTACGCCGCGGTCGCCGCCCAGCTCGACCGCATCCGGGTGGAGGAGGAGCGCCGCCGCGGCTATGTGCGGGACGAGTGGCCGCACTGGCTGACCCTCGACGCCAAGTGCCTGAACACGCGCGAACAGGTGCTGATCCGTGATTCCGCGAAGCCGGCGAAGCTGTCCGCCAACGGCTGCTCCGTGCAGTCCGGCGTGTGGAACGACCCCTACACCGGCGAGACTTTCACCGAGCCGAAGCAGGTGGACATCGACCACCGCGTGCCGCTGGAGGAAGCCTACGCCAGCGGCGGCTACGACTGGCCGCGCGAGAAGCGCGCCGCCTACGCCAACGACCTGAGCGACCCGCTGACCCTCGTCACCGTCTCGGCGGCGGCCAACCGCGCCAAGGGGTCGAAGGGGCCGGAGGACTGGCTGCCGCCGCGCGAGGAATACATCTGCGCCTATGTGGCGGGCTGGATCGCCGTGAAGGCGCGCTGGGAGCTGACCATGGACGAGCGGGAGCGTGTCACCGTCGGCAACATCCTGTCCGACTGCCGCCGCACCGCCGTTGGGAGCCGGCCGGCCCGCTGACCGCCCTTCCCACAAATTCATACGCTGGTATGCCTCGTCCGCAGCCAATGTCACTTTTGAAACCTGGCCGAACTTGATAGAACTTTCGTATGCGGTCTTCCTGGAGGAACGGCGGCGGGGTGTTGAAGGGAGTGGCCGGACGTCATGGCGAGGGAACGCGGTCTGCGGACGACGGTGGCTCTGACCGGCGCCGTTCTGGTCCTTGGCGTCTCCGTCGTGCTGGCGGCACTGACCGGCCTGCGTTCCCGCGAGCGGATCGAGAGCGAGATCGGACACTCGCTCGCGGAGGCCGCCCACAACATGGCCGACCGGCTGGACCGCTCCATGTGGTCGCGCGCCAGCGAGATCGGCATGCTGGCCAAGCTCGGCATCACCCCCGCCATCGACGATCCGGCCCGGCTGCGCTGGCTGCTGGAGCAGTTCCAGGAGTTCTTCCCGACCGTCTCCTGGATGGGCGTGACCGACACCAAGGGCAAGGTCCTGGCCGCGACCGGCGGCTTGCTGGACGGCGTGGACATTTCCAAGCGCCCGGTCTTCCAGAATGGACAGAAAACGCAGTTCGTCGGCGACGTGCACGACGCGGTGATGCTGGCCTTCCTGCTGCCGAACCCGACGGGCGAGGCCATGAAGTTCGTCGACATCTCCACCCCCGTGCACAACGGGCAGGGCGAGGTCGTCGGCGTGCTGGCCACGCATCTGAGCTGGGAATGGACGCGCGAGATCCGCCGCTCCCTGATGGACACCATGCGGGGCCGCGCGGAGCTGGAACTGATCGTGGTCGCGGCGGACCGCACGGTGCTGCTCGGCCCCCGCGAGCTGCTCGGCACTCCCCTCGACATCGAGGCGGTGCGGAGCGCGCAGAAGAACGAGAGCGGCTGGATCGTCGAACGCTGGCCGGACGGGCAGCGCTATTTGACCGGCTACGCCTACGGTGACGGCCACCTGAATTATCCGGGCCTGGGCTGGAGCGTGGTCGCCCGCCAACCGCTGAAGACCGCCTACGCTCCGGCCGCTGCCCAGATGGCGGAGACGGTGCTGGCCGGCGGGGCCATGGTGGTGCTGTTCAGCACGCTCGGCTGGCTGGCCGCCGGGCGGGTCACCCGGCCGCTGCGCCGCATCGCCCAGGCGGCGGAGCGCATCCGCAGCGGCGAACGTGGGGCGGAAATGCCCGTGCTGGGCGGCAGCGCCGAGATCACCTCGCTGTCGGCGACGCTGCGCGATCTGGTGGACGGGCTGACCCACCGCGACGCCGCCCTGGTGCGGCTGGAGGACATCGCCTATCAGGACCGGCTGACCGGCCTGCCGAATCGCCGCTACTTTGAACAGTATGTGGAGGCCACGACCGCCGGCAACGGCTCCGCAGCCTTCCTCTACATCGATCTGGACGGCTTCAAGCCGGTGAACGACCGGCTGGGCCACGATGCGGGCGACCTCGTGCTGAGTCAGGTGGGGGAACGCCTGGCCGCCTGCTTCCGGGGCGACGACGTGGTGGCCCGGCTGGGCGGCGACGAGTTCGCGGCGGTGCTGCCCCAGCGCGCCGGCGCCGAACCTCCGGACCTGGACGGGCTGGCCCGCCGCATCATCGAGGCGGTGAACGAACCCGTCAGCATCCAGGGCGAGGCGGTGCGGGTCGGCTGCTCCCTGGGCATCGCCCTGTGGCCGGAGGACTCGCCCGACGTGGCGGAAACCCTGCGCCGTGCCGACCAAGCGCTCTATCAGGCCAAGCGCGCGGGCCGCAACCGCGGCATCCGCTGGACGCCCGACCTGCCGCCCTCCCCCGCCGAGAGCCAGGGCATAGCCACCGAGGCGACGAAGACCTCGGCGTCCTAGGCCTCGCGGCCAAGCCCCTGCCAAGCGGGGAACCGCGTCCGGCGGGCCTCCGGCCAGCGGTGGGTAAGGCCGTTGCACGCTGGAGCCTTGGCCCGTTTCTGCCGTTTCATGTCCATCGGAGCACGACTCGGACGGCCATGGCGGGAGATTTGGAAGATGAGCCTCGACACCAAGGGACAGCGGGCCCGCATGCTGCGTCTGCTCGCCGTCGTCGAGCATTACGAGCGCAACAGCGCGGCCGGCGCGCAGTTGATGCGGGGCACGCGTTACGAACTGGCCGTGCAGGCCACCGACGTGAACGGCGACCGCTGCCGGTTTCCCGCCTGCAACTGCGCCCAGGCCGACTGCTCGCGCCAGCCGCCCGCCGGCCCGCAACTCAGCTGGTGCGGCCCGCGCGGCGGCTGGAAGATGCGCTGACGGTCCACACGGGATGATCAGTAGTGGGGAGGGGGCGGCTCGTCCTGCGGCGCGCGAGGCATTCCGGACTCCAGCTCCGCCACCCGATCGCGCAGACGGCGCATCTGCGCCGTCATGAGGTCGATGGTCCGCCCCTGCTCGAACAGGACGGCGGACATCTCCTCGGCCATGCGCTCGTGATGGGCGAGACGGGTTTCCAACTCGGTCAGGCGGTTTTCGGCGTCCATGAATGGCCCTGTGGATCGCGGAAGGAACAGACCTTTAGAACCGCTCCGCTCGCCAAGGCAAGTTCAATGCTGCATCAATGCAGCCGGTCCCCAGCGATCACCCAGCGTTCGACGATCTGAAGCGCCTGCGGCACGTCCAGTTCCGGATGGTGCCAGCGCAGAACCACCGTGGCGGCCTCCAGCGCATGCCGGTCGGGGCGCCCGCAATCGACCAGTTCGCGGTAGGCCCGCTCCACCACCGGGCGACAGCCGCAGACCGCCGCCTCGCAGGCGGCGAAACGCTCCGCCGGATCGTGGTCCGGCCCGGTTCTCCGCTCCGCCGCCATCAGGCCGTCTCCGGGCCTTTGCGTTGGATGCGGCGCCCGAAGATCTCCAGCCGCTGCCCGATCATGTCAAAGCCGAGATGGCGGGCGATGCGGGTGACGGCAGCCTCCAACTCCGGGTCCTGGAATTCCACCACCTCGCCGGTCTCTATGTCGATCAGGTGATGGTGGTGGTCGCCGCGCGCCTCCTCGTAGCGAGCTCGCCCATCGCCGAAATCGTGGCGCTGGATGATCCCGATTTCCTCAAACAGCCGCATCGAGCGATAGACGGTCGCCAAGCTGATCCCGGCGTCGATCGCCGCCGCGCGACGGTAGACCTCCTCCACATCAGGGTGATCGGCGGCTTCCGACAGGACGCGGGCGATGATCCGGCGCTGGCCGGTCATCTTCAACCCCCGCTCGGCGCAGGCGCGTTCCAGGCGCGACGGCAGGGCTTCTTCGGGCGTGGTCACGGGGCCGGTCCTTTCCGATGCCTAACCCATGGAATCAAGAGATGGAGAGGAAAGCCCAAAAGGACAACCGACATCCGCAAGACCTGGACGAATGGCCAGAACGAATGGACGGAACAAATGACCGACCCCCAGCCCATGGCATCGGGCGGAAGGGCTTCCAGGGGCAGACGGACATCCCCTTCTCGCAGCCGCATCACCGCCCGATACCCCGGATGACCCGGACGGGTTCCCCCACCGGGACGCAGCAACCCACCTTCCGCCACCGCGTTTTTCGTCACAGTCGTCCGTACATGATGCAGACGCCGGAGCACAGGATAGATCGGATGATATCAAAGTTTTCGAGATGTCGATCCAATCCTATTTTCTGCAGGTAGACATTCGAAGCCGCCC
This sequence comes from Azospirillum sp. P4_B5, assembly GCF_056402275.1. NCBI lineage: Bacteria > Pseudomonadati > Pseudomonadota > Alphaproteobacteria > Rhodospirillales > Azospirillaceae > Azospirillum > Azospirillum sp. P4_B5. The sequence goes on along the minus strand of NZ_JBFUHT010000053.1, from coordinate 16,655 downwards.
CTTCGTCAACATTCCCCGGGAAGACCGAGCCCATGGACATGAGGACTCTTGTTGAGGACGACGGCGACACCATCGACATCACCTTGCAGCCTCTGGAATATCCCAGAAAATTTGAGAAGATTTGGATTGATCTGGAGCGGCGGGCCGACGGATCCTTTTTCCTGAGCTGGCAGTGGATCGGCAACTGGCTGGCCTCCCTGCCCCATGGCACGCGGCCCCACGCCCTGGTGGCGCGGCGCGGCGGGCAGGTGGTCGGGCTGGCGCTCCTCTGCCCGCGGACGCAGTGGCGCTTCGGCCTGCTGCGCACGCGCTGCTGGCTGCTGCACGAGACCGGGGAGCGGACCTTCGACCGGCTGTTCGTGGAGTACAACGGCATCCTCGCGGACCGGAATTGCGCCGACGCGGTGCTGGCCGCCTGCTTCGACTGGCTGGGGCGCCGCCTGACCAACTGGGACGAGCTGGTGCTGGGCGGGCTGGAGCCTCAGGCGGAAGCGGCCGTGCGGCTGGCCGCGGCCCGACAGGGCCATGCGCTGCAGGTCCGGGTCGCCGACAGCTGCCAATGGGTCGACCTGGAGGGCGTGCGGCGGCAGGGCGCGGGCTACCTCGCCAGCCTCGGCAAGAACACCCGCGCCGCGGTGCGCCGGGCCATGCGGCTCTATGCCGAGCGCGGCCCTCTGACCTACCGCGTCGCCGCGACGGCGGACGAGGCGCTGGAGGACTTCCACGCCATGGAGATCCTGCATCAGGCGAGTTGGAACGCCCGCGGCCAGTCCGGCGCCTTCTCCAACCCGGCCTTCCGCCCCTTCCATGAGCGGCTGATCGCCGGCGGCGTGCCGGCGGGGACGGTCCGGCTGTGCCGGGTCAGCGCCGGGGACACGGTCATCGGCTATCTCTACAACTTCGTCCATCGCGGGCGGGTGATGAACTACCAGGGCGGTTTCGCCTACGAGGCCGACAACCGGCTGAAGCCCGGTCTGGTCGCCCACGTCCTGGCCATCGAGGACACGCTGGCCCGCGGCGAGGACTGCTACGACTTCATGTCCACCCCGGCGGGGCACAAGCCGCTGCTGTCCAACACCGAACAGCCGATGAACTGGATCGCGCTCGGCCCCGACCGGCTGAGCCGCCAGCTCGACACCCGCCTGCGCCGCGTCAAGGCGGGTTTGGCCGACCGGATGAGGCGGCTGATCCGCAGCCCGCTTCCCCTGATGAACCGCTGAAGACGCAACCGCAGGGCCGCCGACGGGGCGGTTGGAGGATGCCGAGAATGAAGAACACCCCCGCCGCCGCCAAAGCCGCCCCCGCCAACTCCGCCTTGGCCTGCGTGATGGGCGACATGGACATGGTGCGCCCGCTCGGGCTGGCCGGGCTGCGCTGCGCCGTGGTCACCCATCCCGGCGCCGCCGCCCTGCACTCCCGCTTCACCAGGGACGCCATCCTGTGGGACGACCCGGCGCACAACCCGGACGGGCTGGTCGAGGTGATGTTGGCCTTCGCCAAGGACCAGCCGGACAAGCCGGTCCTCTATTTCCAGGACGACACCCAGCTCCTGCTCGTCTCGCGCAACCGTGACCGGCTGGCCGAGGGGTTCCGCTTCGCCATCGCCGACGCCGAGTTGGTCGAGGATCTGGTGGACAAGGGCCGCTTCCAGGCGCTGGCCGAGCGGCTGAACCTGCCCGTCCCGGCGACCCGCCGCCTTTATCCGACCCGCGAGGCCGCGCCCGACGTGGTGGACCTGCGCTTTCCCCTGATCGTCAAGCCGCTGACCCGCCGCCGGGTGTGGGACGAGGCGGACGGCTTCGCCAAGGCCATCCAGGTCGATTCCGCGGACGAGCTGCGCGCCCTGTGGCCGCGGCTGGCGGCGGTCGGGCTGGACCTGCTGGTGCAGGAGATGATCCCCGGTCCGGAGACCCGGATCGAGAGCTACCACGTCTATGTCGACGAGCGCGGCGGCGTGGCCGGGGAGTTCACGGGGGCCAAGATCCGCACCTACCCGCTGGCCTACGGGCACAGCACCGCCCTGACCATCACCGACGCGCCGGACGTGGCGGCGCTGGGCCGCTCGCTGACCGAACGGCTGGGGCTGCGCGGCGTCGCCAAGTTCGACTTCAAGCGCGCCCCGGACGGTGCGCTGCACCTGCTGGAGGTCAACCCGCGCTTCAACCTGTGGCACCATCTGGGGGCGGTGGCCGGGGTGAACCTGCCGGCGCTGGTCCATGCCGACCAACTCGGCCTGCCGCGCCCGGCGGTGGGCAAGGCGCGGGCCGGGGCACGCTGGTGCCACATCACCAAGGACCGGCTGGCCGCCAAGGACAGCGGCCTGTCGATGGCCGCGTGGCTGCCCTGGGTGCTGGGCTGCGAGGCCAAGGCCATCGCGCTCGACGACCCCATGCCCTTCCTTCACAACCAGCTCGCCCGTTTCCTGCCGTCGCGCTCGCACCACGACGCGCCCGACGGCGCGATGAAGGCGCAATGAGGGTGCCGCGGCGATGAGGATCGGTATCCTGTCGGACATCCACGCCAACCGCGAGGCGCTGGAGGCCACGCTGGCCGACATGCGCGGCGCCGGGGTGGAGCGCGTCGTCTGCCTGGGCGACGTGGTGGGCTACAACACCGACCCGTCGCCCTGCATCAGGCTGCTGCGCGCGGCCGGGGCGGTCTGCGTCGCCGGCAACCACGACCGCGCGGTGACCCGCCAGATTCCCACCGATGGCTTCAGCGTCCGCGCCATCCGGGCCATCGCCTGGACGCGCAAGCGCCTGCCGCCGGAGGACGTCGCGTGGCTGTCCGCCCTGCCGCTGAAGACCAATGTCGGCGAGCATCTCGTCGCCGTCCATGGAGCGCTTCATGTGGACCGGGGCTGCGAACTGGTCCGGCTGAACAGCGAGGACCGGATGCGGCGCACGGCGCAGGCCCTGCTCGCCCACCCCTCCGGCGCGCGTGTCTGCGCCTATGGGCACACGCACCGGCTCGGCATCCACGAATACCGCAACGGTGAGTTGTGGGAGCACGATCCCGAGGGCGAGGTCGTCCTGCGCGGCGGCTCCTGCTATCTGCTCAACCCCGGCACGGTGGGGGAGCCGCGGAGCGAGGAGCGGCGGGCGACCTGGATGCTGTTCGACACCGGCCGCAGGACGGTGAGCGTGCGCCGGGTCGCCTACGACGACCGCGCGGCCTTCGACAAGACGCGCCGGGCGGGGATCGAGCCGCGGCGCCTGCTGTCCATTCCGGCGCCGTTGCGCTCCGCCCTTCAGGGCGGGCTGCGACGGATGGGGATCTACGAGATGGTGCGGCGGGTCATCAACTCGTGACCCGTTTCCTCATTGAACCGTCGCCAGCATCAGCAGCGACGCGCCGAGCGGCAACAGGGCGAGCAGCAGCTTGAGCACAGGTCCGGCCATCGGGGTCTCGCAAGGGGAGCTTCAAACGCGCGCGACTTTAGCCGGACGGCGGGCAATTATCTGTGACAAATCCTTCAACCCAGCCATCCCTTCCCGCGTCCTGAAAAATTTTCCTTTTGATCCAATCTCTCGGCAAATCCGTATCAACTCTTTGGTGCTATCGTCGGTTCCGCCGCAGGACGGGTTATCGGCAACCGGCGGCATCCAACGAGTCTTCGACGATACGGACCGGCGGGAGTGTGGACAATGAATTGGTTCCGAAACGCCAAGGTCGGCCTTCGGCTGATGCTGAGCTTCTCCAGCATCCTGGTGCTGATGATCGCCCTGGCGGCCATCGCCATCTACAAGGTCAACAGCATCAACGACAGCCTTTCCACCATCAACGACGTCAACAACGTCAAGCAGCGCTACGCCATCAACTTCCGCGGCAGCGTGCATGACCGGGCGATCAGCCTGCGCGACGTCACGCTCCTCTCCGACGACGCCGCGCTCAAGGCCGAACTCGCCACCATCGACCGTCTGGCCGCCGATTACGCGCGCTCGGCCGAGCAGCTGGACCGCATGTTCGCCGTCGGCACCCATGTCACCGCCAAGGAGCGCGAGATCCTCGCCTCCATCAAGCAGACCGAGGCCAAGACCCTGCCGCTGGCCCGCGGCGTCATCGAGGCGCGCCAGGCCGGCGACACCGACCGCGCCGTCAAGATCCTGGTCGAGCAGGCGCGCCCCGGCTTCACCGAGTGGCTGGCCCGCATCAACGCCTTCATCGACCTCCAGGAGGCCGAGAGCCAGGCGGTGGCGAAGCACGCCCGGACGGTGTCCGAGAGCTTCCAGGTGCTGATGATCTCGCTGTGCGCGGTGACCGTCCTGCTCGGCGCCGGGCTCGCCTGGTGGTCGATCCTGACGGTGCGGCCGCTGCGCCGCCTGACCGACACGACGCTGAAGCTGGCCGAGGGCGACCTGACCATCGAAGTGCCGCAGGCGACCAGCCGCGACGAGGTCGGCGAGATCATCCGCGCCGTGCAGGTCTTCAAGGACAACATGGTCCGTGCCCGCCGCATGGAATCGGAGAAGGAGGAGACGGAACGCCGCGCCGAGGCCGAGAAGCGCGAGGCGATGAACGGGCTGGCCGACCAGTTCGAGCGCAGCGTCGGCTCCATCGTCGAGCTGGTGTCCCACGCCGCCGCCGAGCTGGAGGGCGCCGCCCAGACGCTGAACGCCACCATGGAGCGCGCCAACGATCAGGCCGGCACCGTCGCCGCCGCGGCGACCCAGGCGACCGCCAACGTGGAATCGGTGGCCACCGCCTGCGGTGAACTCGCCGAATCGGTCAGCAGCATCGGCCAGCAGGTCCGCCAGTCGGCCGACATCGCCAACCGCGCCGTCCGCAACGCCGAGGATACCCAGGCGACCGCGGAAGGTCTGGTCAGCACGTCGCAGAAGATCGGCGAGGTGGTGCAGCTCATCAACTCGATCGCCCAGCAGACCAACCTGCTGGCGCTCAACGCGACCATCGAGGCCGCCCGCGCCGGCGAGGCCGGCAAGGGCTTCGCGGTGGTGGCGAGCGAGGTGAAGAACCTCGCCAACCAGACGGCCAAGGCGACCGAGGACATCACCGCCCAGATCGCCGGTGTCCAGGACGTCACCCTGCGCACCGTGCAGTCGATCCGGGAGATCGCCCAGGTCATCGGGGAAAGCAGCCAGATCGCCGACGACATCGCCCAGGCGGTCGAGCAGCAGGGCATCGCCACCCAGGAGATCGCCCGCAACGTCCAGCAGGCCTCGGCGGGCACCGCGGAGGTGTCGGGCGCCATCGTGCAGGTCAGCGGCGCCGCCTCGCAGGGCGGGACCGCGGCGGGCCGCGTGCTGGGCAGCGCACAGGAGTTGAGCCGGTCCTCCGCCCGCCTGCGGACGGAGGTCAGCGGCTTCCTGGCGAAGGTCCGCGCGGCCTAAGTTTGCCTTTATCCCCTCTCCCCTCTGGGGAGAGGGTTAGGGTGAGGGGGTTGCGCGTAGGCCGGACGCTCCGCCACGCAGACCCCCCTCACCGGCCCTTCGGGCCACCCTCTCCCCGGAGGGGAGAGGGCTATATCGGACCTCACGCCGGAGAGCGGTCCTTGTACTTCACGATGACGTACAGCGCGTGGATCATGCCCGGAATGTAGCCGAGCAGGGTCAGCAGCACGTTGATCCAGAATTGGGCGCCAAACCCCACCTGGAGGAAGACGCCGACGGGCGGCAGCAGAAGCGCCAGGATGATGCGTATGATGTCCATGCCGCGATAACGCTCCCGCCCCGCCCCCGGTTCCATCCGCCCTTCGGTGATCCTCAGCCCAGCAGGCCGATCTGGTCGAAGGGCAGGAGGTCGAACCCGTGCTGATACACCGCGGAGCCCGCCACCGGCGCGAAGTTGTCGTGTGCGGCGTCGGTAAACTGCGGGTCAAAGGTGAAGGACCCCTTGTCGTAGCCGGCGGCCTGCCACTGCGCCAGCGTTCCGGTGGCGCCGTTCGCCATCACCTGCGGCCAGGCCTGGAACAGCGCCTCGTTGGGGTCGAGGTCGGCGTAGAAGTTGCCGGTGAAGGTCCCCGCCGTCTTCGGCCCATCGAGGGCCACCGCCCGGCCGTCGCCGGCGTCCACGATGTTCTGGGTGATGGTGTTGTTCGCCATCGGCGAGCCCTTCCAGCCGCCCCAGCCGACGCTCTGCTGCAGGCCGATCTGGGTGCCCAGATTGTCGGCCAGGATGTTGTCGGTGACCGTGTTGTTCCAGCCGCCGTGCAGGAAGATCCCGCCGACGTTGTCGTGGACGACGTTGCCCTTCACCGTGGTGCCGCTGGTCCAGTCGTCCAGATAGATGCCCCAGCTCACCAGCTTCGTCGGGTCGAGGAAGGTGGGGGAGACCTTGCCGTCCCAGGTCACGTTGCCGAAGGCGGTGGTGCCCGACACCTCGTTGTAGGCCACCGTGTGCCCGGCCAGATCCTGCTGGCGGTTGATCAGGTAGATGCCGCCGCCGTCGCTGGTTTCCTGGTTGGCGCCGACGATCTTGTTGTGGGTGATCGTCGCCCGGTAGGTGGCGTCGCCCGAGGCCTGGACGGAGCCGACCGCGATGGCCTTGCCCGGCGTGTCCTCGATCTGGTTGTGGCTGATGGTGACGTCGTTGCTGCCGTTCACCCACAGCGCGTCGCCGCCGTGGTCGACGGCGCTGGCGTGCTGGATCAGGTTGTCCGACACCTTGGTGAAGTTGGACCCCGCCTTGACGTAGACGGCCTCGCGCCCGGTCTCGGCGAAATGGTTGCCGGAGACGGTGCTGTTGGCGCTGCCCTCCACCGTGATGCCGTAGCCGGTGTTGGTGACGGTGTTGTTCTTGAAGGTCAGCCCGGCGGCGTTGTTGGCGTAGACCGCGTGGCCGTCCGGCGTGCCGTCGGTCAGGGTCAGTCCCTCGATCGTCACGTTCTTCGCACCACCCAGCCCGACCAGCACGGGAAGCTGCGCCGCGACCACCTTGTGCCCGGCGACCGCCCCGCCCTCCGGCTTGAACAGCACCTGGTTGGACGCCTTGTCGAAGAACCACTCCCGCGGGGCGTCGAGCTGGTCCTTGCCGTTGAACAGGTAGAAGCGGCTGCCGGCGCCGAGCGCGTCGTAGGTGCTCTGGGCCAGCGTGATGGTGTTGCTGCCGTAGTCGATGCTCTTCACCGGCACGGTCATGTTGTCGTAGCCGTGCTGGCTGAAGACGCTGACCATCAGCCCGTCCGTGCTGGAATAGGTCGGGATCGCTCCCGCCTTGAAGCCGAACTGGGTGGAGGCGTTGGCCCCGGCCTTGGTGGCGATCAGCCAGCCGCCGTCGATGGGGTGGCTGGGGTCGGCGTTGGGCGTGCGGGCCACGGTCTGCCGGTCACCGTCCATCGACAGGTCGAGCACCGCCTTGGACCCGCCGGGAAGCTGCGCGCTGTAGAGGCCGTTGCCGCGCGACACCCAGTTCTCGACCAGCGAGCCGCCGTGGAAGACCGGCTTTTCGCTGCCGTAGGCGGCGAAGCGGACCCCGCTGTCCTGGCCGTCCAGCCAGAGCATGTCCTTCATGTAGTAGTCGCCGCCGCGGACGTAGGTTACGTCGATGTTCGGGTCGGCGCGCATGGCGTCGCGGGCGGCGGTCAGCGTCGCCTTCGGCCCGTCGGTGCCGTTGGCGTTGGGAGCGGCCAGCTTGCCCGACCATTTGTCGTTGCCGTTGGTCGCCACGAAGAAGGCCGGCCCGGTCGGGGCGGGAGACGGCGTGGGAGTCGGGGTCGGTGTGGGCGTCGGCGTCGGCGTCGGCGTGGCCGTGCCGGTGGCGAAGAAGCTCTTGTCGGCGTCGACCACCAGCGTGCCGTTCCACCACAGGCCGGACTGGCCCTTGACCACGTCCTTCCCGTCCAAGGCACCCTTGTCGTAGGTGACGATGCCGTCGGTGGCGGCGACGGACTTACCGTTGATGGTGACCTTGTTGACGATCAGCGAGCGGTCCTGCCCGTTCACCACGGCGTCGTTGTCATACTGGATCTGCACCTTGTGCGCCTGGTCCGGCGCCACGTTGGCGGTGAAGCTGTAGTCCTTGGCCGCGGTCCCGACCGTGCCCTCGCCGACCTTCTTGCCGTCGACCATCAAGTTGAAATGCGCGTTGGTGCCGCCCGCCGCGATGCCCTGCGCGTTCACCACGAAGGTCGAGGTTCCGGCGACCGGCGCCGCCGGGGCGGCGGGGAAGTCGGAGGCCGGGGTGTCCACCACCAGCGTGCCGTTCCACCACACCCCGGATTGGCCCTTGACCACGTCCTTGCCGTCGAGCGCGCCCTTGTCGTAGGTGACGTTGGCGTCGGTCGGCTTGTGGGTCTTGCCGTTGATGGAGACCCCGCTGACGATCAGCGAGCGGTCCTGGCCGTTCACCATGGCGTCGTTGTCGTATTGGATCTGCACCTTGTGCGCCTGCGCCGCGGTGACCGGCACCGTGAAGCTGTAGGCGGTCGGGCTGGTGGCGTTGACGGTTGCCTGGCCCACCTCGACGCCGTCGATCAACAGACGGAAATGCGGCCAGATGCCTCCGGCGGACTGCCCATAGGCACTCACGACAATCTTGGCGTCGGTCTTGCCCGTGGTGGTCGAAGCCATTGGATGGTTCCCTCGCTCTTATGCTCAACGGCGGCGAGCATGGCGGGGCCGGCCAGACATTTGTGCGCCATTTTGATAACAGGCGACGGACACCGCGTCCGTGCTTCTATCCGCCGCCGCCTATGACGGGAGAGGCGGTTGAACGGGAGTGATACGCACCAAAGCGCAGGCTCCCCCGGATTAAAGCGAAGCCTTACGTGTTGATGGCTTATACGGAACCAAGAGGCAGAGACCCCATGAAGAAGATCGCTGTTACCGCCTTTGTCGCCCTGTCGCTCGCCGCCTGCCAGAGCGGCGGCAGTGGCCTGGGGACCAAGCAGACGGTCGGCGCGCTTGGCGGCGCGGCGGCCGGCGGCGTGATCGGTTCGCAGTTCGGCGGCGGCACCGGCAAGCTGATCACCACCGGTGTGGGCACGCTGCTCGGCGCCTATCTCGGCAGCGAGCTTGGACAGTCGCTCGATCGCGCGGACGAGGGCTACGCTCAGCGCGCCGCCACCCAGGCCTATGCGGCGCCGATGGGCTCGACCATCCAGTGGAACAACCCGGAATCGGGCAACCGCGGCACCATCACCCCGATCCGCGACGGCCGCGACAACTCCGGCAACTATTGTCGCGAGTATCAGCAGACCGTCTATGTCGGCGGCAAGGCCGAGCGGGCCAACGGCACCGCCTGCCAGCAGCCGGACGGCAGCTGGCGCATCGTGTCCTAAACACCACCCGGCACGCCCCCTGCCCCGGCCGCCGTTCCCGCTCTCGCACGGAAACGACGGCCGGGGCGGGAGCCCCGTCACGACGCGGGAAGAGCGGTCAGCCGGATCGCCACCTGCTTGGTGTGAGGGCTGACGGCGATGATCTCCCAGGCCGCACCGGACTCGGCGGCGTATTCCATGAAGGCGCGGTACTCGTCCTCGCGCCACGTCCGGTTCCCGATGAACTCGTCGAAGACCAGCACCGTCCCCGCCCGGAAGCGGGGCGCCAGGGCGGTCAGCACCGTCCGCGCCGACGAGTAGATGTCGCTGTCCACATTGACGAAGCGCACCGCGCCGTCATGGGCCGCCAGGAAGGGCGGCAGCGTGTCTTCAAACCAGCCCGCGTGCAGCACCGCATTGTCGCGGACCGGCGGCAGGCTCTTCCCCGTGCTGAGCACGCCGCGCGGCGCGTTCACCCAGCCCTCCGGCAGCCCTTCGAACGAATCGAAGCCGTGCACGGTTTGCCCGGCCACCGCGGCAATCTGGTTCAGCGAGGTTCCGCGGCGCACGCCGAACTCCAGCACCAGGCCGGGCAGATCCGCCCGCTCCAGCGCGAACCGCAGCAGCTCCGCCCCCACGCCGAACAGCCGCATGTCCGGGGCGAGATGCGGGCGAATCGCCGTCACCGCCTCCACCAGGGCCAAGCGCTTCGGCTGACCGGTCAGCTTCTCGCCGTACAGCGCCTCGGCCTCCGCGTCGCGGCCCAGCAGCAGCAGGTAGGCGCACAGGAAGCCCCAATATTTTCCCGCCGCGCCCGGGCAGTCGGCGGCCCGGCGCAGGCGGCGCAGCGCGTCCTCCACCCCGTTCAGGCCCAGCGCTGCGGCGTGGCTGCCGAACCACGCGGCGGCATGTTCCGGATCGTCGGCCAGCCGCTCGTCGAAAACGGCCAACGCGCCCGCGGCGTCGCCGAGATGGGCGAGGCTGACCGCCCGCTCATAGAGGATGTCCGCCGACCGGTTCCCTGCGGCCAGCGCCTCTCCCGTCACCCGGAGCGCCTCCTCATAGAGGGCGTCACGGCGGTAGACGCCGGCCAGCGCCTCAGGGAGGCCGGGGAAGGCGGGGTCGGCCACAGCCACCCGCTCCAGCCAGCGCACCGCCTGCAAGCGGTCCCCGGCGGCCAGCACGGCCTGGGCCATATGATAGAGGGTTTCCGAGTGCCCCGGCTCGCACGCCAGGGCACGGCGAAGCGCGGCGGTGGCGGCCGCGGCGTCGCGCCGGCCGAGAGCCCCGCAGCAAGCGCACCGCCTGCCGGTAATGCCGCGCCGCGATCAGGCGGCGCGCCTCGCTCAGAACCTCATCCACGGGGAAAACCTGTCGGTCGGGCATGGTCGGAATGGGGCATGAGATGCCCTGCGAAAGCGGCGGGATGCAAGCGCCGCCTGCGGCCCTGGCCGGGGTGAAAAGAAAGAAATGCCCCCTTCGATATTTTTCCCTTTGACAGGGGGCCGCCTGGATTGCTATTCACCCGCTCCCGCCGGACGCTGCCGTAGCTCAGTGGTAGAGCACTCCCTTGGTAAGGGAGAGGTCGAGAGTTCAATCCTCTCTGGCAGCACCATGGGGCCGTAGCTCAGATGGGAGAGCGCCTCGTTCGCAATGAGGAGGTCAGGGGTTCGATCCCCCTCGGCTCCACCAACTTCTTCGGCGGTTGGTTGGTTGACTTGAGTAAGTTGGGTAAGGTTGAATTTAGTGCTTGCTTCGGCGGTCTTTGTTCTTTAGAAGGTCGCCTACGACGCGGGTGTAGCTCAGTTGGTTAGAGCGCCGGCCTGTCACGCCGGAGGCCGCGGGTTCAAGTCCCGTCACTCGCGCCACGTTTCTTGTGGTTAGGTTCAGGTATCTCGCGGTTTGGTCCTGTAGCTCAGCGGGAGAGCACTACGTTGACATCGTAGGGGTCACTGGTTCAATCCCAGTCGGGACCACCATTGGGGGATCGTCTAGCGGTAGGACTCCAGACTCTGACTCTGGCTACCTAGGTTCGAATCCTAGTCCCCCAACCACCTTCCTAATGCTTTCCTTTCATATCAGGCACTGACGGCGGCTTGCTCCGGGACATTCCCGGCGAGTCCATCAACCGTGCCCGCGGCCTGTGCCGTCACGCGTGTGCTGCGCTCCTCAAGATGGAGCCGCTCATGCCGCTTGCCCCTCACCTCCACCTCCGCGGTTCCGTCTGCTGGTGGCGCCGGATCCCGCCGGCATGCGGGGCCGCCCTCGCACGGCAGCAAGGGCGGCGTCTCACGTCGCCGATGCCGTGCTCAGGCTCCTGGGCGAGGTCATGCAGACCGGCATCATCGACACCAGCGCGCTCCGCGCCCTCCTCCAACCGATCCTGCTCGGCGCGTTGGAACGGGCCGAGGTGGCGCGTGCCCCGAGCGGGAAGCGCGGTTCGGAAGAGATCGCTCGACGGATCCAGGCCAAACTCGACACCGTCGGGCAGCCCGGCCTCCGCAACGGAGGTTCGGCCCGCCATGGTTGTCGAACCGACGGTTCCAATGCCAACAAACATGTCTGCCCAACATCCCCGCCCAACATCCCTGCGCTGACGGCGGTGCATTCGGAGACAGACCCGGCCGGATGAAGAGCGGACCAAGCCGACACCGTGCAATTGCCGCACGCCGTTGCCGGCGGCTTGCGATGGCGGCTTTAGCCATCGCGCAGCATCGTGTTCACTTGGGTGAGGAACTGGCCAATTGCGATGGGCTTGACCAGAAGCCGCGTGTGCGGTTCCAGAGGCCCCTTCATGACGACATCGTAGGCGTACCCGGTCAGGAACATCACTTTCAGGCCCGGCCGCAATGTCCGAGCCACTTCCGCGATCCGCTGTCCGCTGATCCCTGGCAAGCCGACATCCGTTACCAGCAGGTCGATCCCCTTCGGGGAGGCGAGGATGGTCAAGGCTTCGTTTCCATCCTCGGCCTCCAGGACCGTCGAACCCTGGTCCCGGAGCGCTTCCACGAGCAGCATGCGGACAATCGGTTCGTCCTCCACCACCAGCACGGTTCCCGGCACCGGCGGCTGCGGCTGCGGCTGACCCGGTGCCTTTGCAGGGGTGGAGCGGAGATTTTCCGCCTCGTGAGAGCGAGGCAGGTACAGCTTCACGGTGGTTCCATGTCCCACTTTGCTGTCGATGCGGACATCCCCACCCGACTGACGGGCAAAACCATAGATCTGGCTCAACCCCAGCCCTGTGCCCTGGCCAAGCGGCTTCGTGGTGAAGAATGGTTCGAAGGCGTGGTCGAGAACGTCCGGTGGCATACCGGTGCCGGTGTCGGCCACCTCCAGCAGTATGTAGTCGCCGGGCTGCACCCCGGTCTCCGAAGCCATCGCGGTCACATCCAGATGGATGTTGACGCCCCGAATGGTGAGTTGCCCGCCATCGGGCATCGCATCGCGGGCGTTGATGGCCAGGTTCAACAGCGCAGCCTCGACCTGATTGGCATCCGCCCAGATTGGCCACAACTCGGGAGCCATCTGGGTCTCGACCCGGATCGCTTCGCCAACCGAACGTTCGATCAGGTCCCGCAGTCCATCCACAAGCGTCTTCAGGTCGGTGCGCTCGGGTTGAAGCGGTTGCCGGCGGGAAAAGGCGAGCAGCCTCTGTGTCAGAGTCTTCGCCCGATCAATCGAGGTTCTGGCGGCGGTCACATACGCCTCGATGTCGCCTCGCCCGGTCGCGAGGCGACGTTCGATGATCTCCAGACTGCCGCCAATCGCCTGAAGCAAATTGTTGAAGTCGTGTGCGATCCCGCCGGTCAGTTGGCCCACCGCTTCCATCTTCTGCGCCTGGAAGAGTGCCGCACGGGTTTCTTCCAATGCTTCTTGCGCCAGCTTGCGTTCGGTGATGTCGCGGGTGACCTTGGCAAAGCCGACAAGGCGCCCGCTGTCATCCCGGATCGCATCAATGACGACGCTGGCCCAGAAGCGGGCGCCATCCTTGCGGAGCCGCCAGCCTTCGGTTTCGAATTTTCCGGTTTGCTCAGCGGTGCGCAACCCCTGCATCGGGACGCCGGTGGCCCGATCCTCGGCGGTGTAGAAGCGGGAGAAATGCTCTCCGATGATCTCCTCGGCAGCGTAGCCCTTCATTCGCTGCGCACCGGAATTCCAGTTGGTGACATGCCCGGTCGTATCGAGCATGAAGATCGCGTAGTCGATCACTCCCTGGACCAGCAGACGAAAGCGTGCCTCGCTCTGTTGCAGGGCCTCCTGCGCCTGCTTGCGCTCGGTGACGTCGCGCGTGACCTTGGCAAACCCGATCAGCTTCCCGGCGTCGTCACGGATGGGATCAATGATGACGTGCGCCCAAAAGCGCGTGCCGTCCTTGCGGACCCGCCAACCCTCCGCCTCGAATTTTCCTTCGATCGAGGCGATGGAGAGCGCCCGCTGCGGCACTCCGGCACGCTGATCGTCTTCGGTGTAGAAACGCGAGAAATGCTGACCGACGATTTCCGCGGCCGTGTATCCCTTGAACCGCTGGACACCCGGATTCCAGCTGGTCACGATCCCTTGTGGGTCGAGCATGTAGATGGCGTAATCGTGGACGCTGTTGACGAGCAGTTCGAATCGCCGCTCGCCCGACAGCGGCTCCCCGCCAACGCCGGTCGGCAACTCACTCTCCACTAGGATTCTCCGCAGCACGTCGAATGATGATGGGCATACTATCGCTGTTGCTGACGTCACTCAACGACGCCGCCCTTTGGGAAATACAGGGTTGCTTCCAACTCGCACCAAGCCGGCAAGAGCGCGCACCGCCTGGGCGTCGACCGGCTTGCGACGCCGGGCGGAGCCAGCCCATCCGCTCCGCCCGGCTCCGGTTTTTCGCATCGACGCCGTGAAGACAGCCGCCCGGCCAGGCCGGAACTCGGATCATGTCCCATGTCGGCGACCAGCCGGTATCAAACCAGCCCGGCCGCCCGAGCCCACTTGTACTTGGCGCCCAGCACCGCGACCGGCGTCTCGGTCGTGTAAGGGTAAGCCACGACGCCATGGTCATACAGGTGGCTCGCGGCTTCCTCCACCTGCACGTCGCCGGCCAGCGAAGCGACGATGGGCTTCTCGATGCCCTTCGCCTTCATCTCCTCCTTCACCTCGATGACGAGCTTGGCGAACACCATTGGCGGTGTGATGATCGTGTGCCAGTAGCCCAGGATCAACGCGTGGATGCGGTCATCCTCCAGGCCCAGCCGGATGGTGTTCTTGTAGGTCGACGGCGGCTCGCCACCCGTGATGTCCACCGGGTTGCCGGCGGCGCCGAAAGGCGGGATGAACTTGCGGAAGGCGGCGTCCAGGTCGGGCGGCATCGTCATCAGCGACAGGCCGTTGTCCACGCAGGCGTCCGACAACAGCACACCCGATCCGCCGGCGCCGGTGATGATGACGACGTTCTCGCCCTTCGGCGTCGGCAGCACCGGGATTCCACGGGCGAACTGCAGCAGGTCCTGCAGACTGCGCGCCCGGACCACGCCCGATTGCCGCAGCACGTCTTCGTAAATCCTGTCGTTGCCGGCGAGCGCTCCCGTGTGGGAGCTGGCCGCCCGCGCGCCGAGCGCCGTGCGCCCGGCCTTCAGCACGACCACCGGCTTCTTCTTCGAGACCTGCTTGGCGGCCTCCGCGAAGGAACGGCCGTCCTTCAGGTCCTCGCAGTGCATGGCGACGACCTGGGTGTTGTCGTCCTGCTCGAAGAAGTACAGCAGGTCGTCCTCGTCGATGTCCGACTTGTTGCCGAGCCCGACGATCGCCGACACGCCCATCTTGGCGGAGCGGCTGAAGCCGATGATCGCCATGCCGATGCCGCCGGACTGCGACGACAGCGCCGCCTTGCCCTTCACGTCGTACGGCGTGCAGAAGGTGGCGCACAGGTTCTTCGGCGTGTAGTAGAAGCCGTAGATGTTCGGCCCCATCAGCCGCACGTCGTGCTTGCGCGCGATGGCGACGATCTCCTCCTGCCCTTCGACGTTGCCGGTCTCGGCGAAGCCCGAGGGAATCAGCACGGCGCCGGGGATCCTCTTCTCGCCGACCTCGCCCAAGGCCTGTGCGACGAACTTGGCCGGAATGGCGAACACCGCCACATCGATGTCGCCCGGCACGTCCTTGACGCTTTTGTAGGCCTTGTAGCCCAGGATGTCGTCGGCCTTCGGGTGGATCGGATGGATGCGGCCCTTGTAGCCACCGTTGATGAGGTTCTTCATCACCGAGTTGCCGATCTTCCCATCCTCGGCCGAGGCGCCGATGACGGCCACCGCCTCGGGCTTCATAATCCGGTTCATCTGCCGGACGATCTCCTCCTGCGACGGGCGGTAGCGCGGCGTCCTGGCCGCGAAATCCAGGACCACGCGCACGTCGGCGGCGATGGCTCCGGTCTCGCGCGCGAAAACCGGGTTGAGGTCGAGTTCGACGATCTCCGGCACCTCGTCGACGAGTCGCGAGACGTTGACGATCACATCGGCGAGCGCCCCGTGGTCGACCGCCTTGCCGCCGCGCACGCCCTTCAGCATCTCCGCGGCCTGGATGCCGTCAAGCATCGACAGGGCTTCCTCGCGGGTGACCGGGGCGAGGCGGAAGGTGATGTCCTTCAGCACCTCGACCAGCACGCCACCGAGGCCGAAGGCCACCAGCTTGCCGAAACTCGGGTCGGTGATGGAACCGACGATGACCTCCACGCCGCCTTGCAGCATCTGCTGGACCTGCACACCGATCAACTCCGCCCTAGGGTCATGGGCGCGGGCGTTCTCCATGATGGTCCTGAAGCCTTGACGCACGGCGTCGGCGTTCCGGAGACCAACCAGAACGCCGCCGGCTTCCGTCTTGTGCAGGATCTGCGGCGACACGATTTTCATGACCACCGGGAAGCCCATGCCCTCGGCGAGGGTGACGGCGGCGTCGGCGCTCTTCGCCAAGCCCTCCTTCGGCACAGGAATGCCGTACAGATCGCAGAGTTGCTTGGCTTCCGGCGCGGTCAGCGCGTTGCGACCCTCGGCCTTGGCGGTGTCGAGAAGGCGGCGGACGACATCCGTTGGGCGCTCGGTGTGGAGCGGATCGATGACTGCGGTCATGGCCTTTCCTCCTTTGCAAACTCGTCGGCTCACGTCTTGGAGGTGAGCGCGGATGGATTTCCGGGGGCGGCAGCCTCGTGCAACGCGTCACCGGGATCGCGCCGACGGGCCATTGCTTTTTTCCTTTTCGGAGAGGACCGCCGCCTGTCCTATTCGGCGGTCAGCGGCCTGCGCGCGGCGCCGAGCGCGCCGCTGTCGCGGACCTCGGAGATGCGCCGCTCGTCGAAGCCGAGCACCTCGCGCAGGATCTCGTCGGTGTGCTCGCCCAGCAGCGGCGACCGCGTGACCTCGGTCGGGCTGTYCGACAGCTTGATCGGGTTGCCGACCGTCAGGTA
>NZ_JBFUHT010000052.1:0-31541 GCF_056402275.1 Azospirillum sp. P4_B5 | reverse complement strand
GCGGCCGCCATCGTCGCCTCCGCCAAGGAACGGGGCCTGCCGCTGCGGGACGTCGCCGACTTCGGCTCCGTCACCGGCAAGGGCGTCGTCGGGACGGTCGGCGGGCGCACAGTGTCCCTCGGCAACGCCGCGATGATGCGGGACCAGGGCATTGCGTTGGGCGACCTGGAAACGCGCGCCGACGACCTCCGGCGCGAGGGCGCCACCGCTCTCTTCGCCGCCATTGACGGCCAGCCGGGTGGCGTGATTGCGGTCGCCGACCCGATCAAGGCGACCACGCCGCATGCGCTGGAGACGCTCCGGAACGATGGTGTGCGGATCGTCATGCTGACCGGCGACAACCGGACCACGGCCGAGGCAGTGGCGCGCCGCCTGGGCATCGACGCGGTCGAGGCCGAGGTGCTGCCGGAGGACAAGAACCAGGTGGTGAAGCGGCTGAAGGCGCAAGGCCGGGTGGTGGCGATGGCCGGAGACGGCGTGAACGACGCCCCGGCGCTGGCCGAGGCCGACGTCGGCGTGGCGATGGGCACCGGCACCGAGGTCGCGATTCAGAGTGCCGGGGTGACGCTGGTGAAGGGGGATCTGGCGGGCATCGCACGGGCGCGGACTCTCAGCCGGGCAACGATGCGCAACATCCGGCAGAACCTGTTTCTGGCGTTCGTCTACAACGCGCTCGGCGTGCCGGTCGCGGCGGGTGTCTTTTACCCGCTGTTCGGGTGGACGCTGTCACCGATCATCGCCGCGGCCGCGATGGCTCTGAGTTCGGTGTCCGTGGTCGGGAACGCGCTGCGGCTGCGTAGGCTCAAATTGTAGGAGGATCGACGGGTGTCGCCCGCGTGAAGGCCGGACGCCGGTCTTCCCGGACTATGCTCCTGACCGTCATCCGTGGGTGTTGGGAATCCCCATTGGTATCGTCTGCCGAGTTCCTACCGCGGCCTGCATTCCCGCGCATGGAAGGAACTGGGCTACCCGTTTGAACGCTGACCGGTTCGATCGGCATCGACGGTCCTTCCAGGGGTTGTCAGGCGAGTCCGGTTCCAGCACCTCCAACACGCGGTCCGTAACTTCGACCGGCGGCGCCTCTCGCTGGTCCACGGCATTCCGCCCCTTCGTCAGCGGCACCTTGGCGTTCAGCTTGGCCACCATTTCGTCCAAATGCGCCTTGCGCTTCGACGCGGCCTCCAGATCGAGGTCATTGCTGCCCTCCTGGCCGAGCCATTGGAGGTACTGGGCAACGGTCCGCACTCGATTCGCCGTGGTATGCTTATGGACCGCTTTGGTGATCACAGGCGCCCCCATACGGACCTGTTCGAGCGACACCACCTTGCTGGCCTTCGTGGGCTTGGTACGGGCGTCACCGCCCACCTCGTCCAGATGCCGCGCTGCTGCCCCGGCGAAGCTGGCGACCTCGTGGCTCTTGGGGAATTGGCCGGAGAGCATCCGGCTTTCGATGTCGATGCCAGACTCAGCAGCCCATAGATACAGGAACTTCAGGGAGTAGCAGTTTGCCTGGAGGGTGTTGCTGGCCCGATGGGCGGTGCGCCGAATTGTCAGCCGCCAAGCGTTCGGCCAGATAGGAGGCACGCCAACGGAAGCGATCAAGAGGGAGATTCGCTCCCCCTCCATCACGATGATGCGGACCTGAAGCCGTGCAATTCTTTACAGGCTTCCCCGGTAACAATCTCACAGGCAGAAAAACACCACAGCCGGTAAGGTATGCAACCGGGGAAACCAGTAAACACAAAGGCCTCAGGCTGGAAACCTCACACGACCACCCCTGGTAAGTTTTAGAACGGGATTTCGTCGTCCAGGTCGTCGTGCTTGGGCGGAGCACCGCCGCCGCTGCGGCCACCGCCGCCGCCGCCGTAGCCACCGCCACCGCCGCCGCCGCGCGATTCGTAGCCGCCACCGCCGCCACCACCGCCGCCGCCGCCGTAACCGCCACCACCACCGCCTTCGCCTTCACGACCGCCGGTGAAGTCGATCTCGGCGACGCGCACCGACAGGCCGGCGCCGCGGGTGCCGTCGCGCTTCTCGAACTCGCGGAGCGTCACCTCGCCGGAGATGACCACGGCCTTGCCCTTGGTCAGGTGCTGCGCCAAAGCCTCCGCACGGCGGCCCCAGATGGAGCAGTCCACCCACTGGGTGGTCTTGCGGTCGCCGAATCCGACGTCGTTGGCGACGCGGAAGCCCAGAACCTTTTCACCGCTCTGCGTGGAGCGAAGCTCGCCATCCGCGCCGAGGCGCCCCGTAAACGTCCATACATTCATCGCACGTGTCTCCTAGCGCGGGTTCCCGGTATCCCATCCGACCCGTTCGGGCGCCCGGCGGAAGGGCGTCCGGATACCGGGGGTGTCTGTTCGCAGGGCCGGTTTGATCCATGGATCGGTCCATGCCCCACCCTGCCTTGCGCTTCACAAAGCATGCGGAAAGGGCACGGGTCAACCGCCGCCGCGGAGCGCTTCGCCCCTTCCACCCGGATCAACCCGCCCACTCCGCGCGAAAGAGAACACTCCATGAACAAACATAGCAGAGAGAGTCCGTGCCGCCAACATATTCCTTGGTGGTTCTCCATTGTCGGCTCCATGGCATTCCCGCACCGCGACCCTGGGTCCCGCAAGGCCGGAAAGGGACGCGTACCGGTGGCAAGTCGCCTGCGCGTGGCACATATCTGTCCGGGCTTTCGGAGCTTTTTTGGCGCCTTCCCTTCCCCTCCGGTTTCGGCTAAGAACACTCCATGAACAAGCACATCAGTGTCCGCGGCGCGCGGGAGCACAACCTCAAGAACGTCGATGTCGATCTGCCTCGGGACGAGCTGATCGTCATCACCGGCTTGTCGGGATCGGGCAAGTCATCGCTGGCGTTCGACACGATCTACGCGGAAGGCCAGCGACGCTACGTCGAGAGCCTGTCGGCCTACGCGCGCCAGTTCCTGGAGCTGATGCAGAAGCCGGATGTCGATTCGATCGAGGGGCTGTCGCCGGCCATCTCCATCGAGCAGAAGACGACCTCGAAAAATCCGCGCTCCACCGTCGGCACGGTGACGGAGATCTACGACTACATGCGCCTCTTGTGGGCGCGGGTCGGCATCCCCTACTCCCCGGCCACCGGCCTGCCCATCGAGAGCCAGACGGTCAGCCAGATGGTCGACCGTATCCTGGCGATGCCGGAGGGCACGCGCCTGCTGCTGCTGGCGCCGCTGATCCGGGGCCGCAAGGGCGAGTACAAGAAGGAGATCCAGGACCTCCGCAAGCGCGGCTTCCAACGCGTGCGCGTCGACGGCACGATGCACGAGATTGACGAGGTTCCGGCGCTCAACAAGAAGTTGAAGCACGACATCGATGTGGTGGTGGACCGCATCGTCGTCCGCGAGGGGCTGGGCAACCGGCTCGCCGATTCGCTGGAGACGGCGCTCGGCCTCGCCGACGGCATCGTCTTCGTCGAGGACGCCGAGTCGCACGAGCAGACCGTCTTCTCGCAGAAATTCGCCTGCCCGGTGTCCGGCTTCACCATCCCGGAGATCGAGCCGCGGCTGTTCTCCTTCAACAACCCGTTCGGCGCCTGCCCGGCCTGCGACGGGCTGGGCAGCAAGATCTACTTCGACCCGATGCTGGTCGTCCCGGACGAGCGGCTGTCGCTGAAGAAGGGCGCCATCGCCCCCTGGGCCGGCTCCTCCTCCCAGTATTACGTGCAGACTCTGGAGAGCATCGCCCAGCATTTCGGCGTCGCCATGGACACGCCGTGGGAGAAGCTGCCGGAGAAGGTCCGCCAGACCATCCTCTACGGTTCCGACGGCTCCGCCATTACGATGACCTACGACGACGGGCTGCGCAGCTACCAGACGAATAAGGCCTTCGAGGGCATCGTCAACAATCTGGAGCGCCGCTACCGCGAGACGGAAAGCGCCTACATGCGGGAGGAGCTGTCCAAGTACCAGTCCTCCCAGCCCTGTGAGACCTGCAAGGGCGCCCGCCTGAAGCCGGAGGCGCTGGCCGTCAAGGTGCACGGCCAGCACATCTCCCAGGCGGCGGAAATGTCCATCGCCGACGCGGCGACGTGGTTCAGCACGCTGAACGATCATCTGCGCCCGAAGGACAAGGAGATCGCCTACCGCATCCTCAAGGAGATCAACGAGCGGCTGGGCTTCCTCAACGCGGTGGGGCTGGAATACCTGACGCTCAGCCGCGGCTCCGGATCGCTGTCCGGCGGCGAGAGCCAGCGCATCCGCCTCGCCTCGCAGATCGGGTCCGGCCTGACCGGCGTGCTCTACGTGCTGGACGAGCCGTCCATCGGCCTGCACCAGCGCGACAACGACCGGCTGCTGGCGACTCTGAAGCGGCTGCGCGACCTCGGCAACACCGTGATCGTGGTCGAGCATGACGAGGACGCCATCCGCACCGCCGACTATCTGGTGGACATGGGTCCCGGCGCCGGCCAGCACGGCGGCACCGTGATCGCCCAGGGCACCCCGGAGGAGGTCCAGGCCAATCCGGACAGCGTCACCGCCCAGTTCCTCAACGGCACCCGCTTCGTGCCGGTGCCGGATCAGCGCCGCCCCGGCCACAAGGGCCAGTTCCTGGAGGTGAAGGGCGCGCGCGCCAACAACCTTCAGAACGTCTCGGCGCGCATCCCGATGGGCACCTTCACCTGCGTGACCGGCGTGTCGGGCGGCGGCAAGTCCACCCTGATCATCGAGACGCTCTACAAGGCGGTGGCGCGCAAGCTGATGGGCGCCCGCGAGCATCCGGCGGAGCATGACGAATTGCTGGGGCTGGAGCATCTCGACAAGGTCATCGACATCGACCAGTCGCCGATCGGCCGCACCCCGCGCTCCAACCCGGCGACCTACACCGGCGCCTTCACCCCGATCCGCGACTGGTTCGCCGGCCTGCCCGAGGCAAAGGCCCGCGGTTACGGCCCCGGCCGCTTCTCCTTCAACGTGAAGGGCGGGCGCTGCGAGGCATGCCAGGGTGACGGCGTCATCAAGATCGAGATGCACTTCCTGCCCGACGTCTACGTCACCTGCGACGTCTGCCACGGCAAGCGCTACAACCGCGAGACGTTGGAGGTCACCTACCGCGACAAGACCATCGCCGACGTGCTCGACATGACGGTCGAGGAGGGCAAGGAGTTCTTCAAGGCCGTGCCCGGCATCCGCGACAAGATGGAGACGCTGGAGCGGGTGGGCCTCGGCTACATCCACATCGGCCAGCCCGCCACGACGCTCTCCGGCGGCGAGGCGCAGCGGGTGAAGCTGTCCAAGGAGCTGAGCCGCCGCGCCACCGGCCGCACCCTCTACATCCTCGACGAGCCGACCACCGGCCTGCATTTCGCCGACGTCGAGAAGCTGATGGAGGTGCTCCACGCGCTGGTCGACCAGGGCAACACGGTGCTGGTGATCGAGCACAATCTGGAGGTCATCAAGACCGCCGACTGGATCATCGACCTCGGCCCCGAGGGCGGCACCGGCGGCGGCGAGATCGTCGCGGAGGGCACCCCGGAAGACGTGGCGAAGGTCAAGCGGAGTTACACCGGCCAGTATCTGGCCCCTTACCTGAAGGCGAAGCCGAAAAGCCGGAAGAGGGCATGAAGACGGGCCGGGGCCACCCCCGGCCTTTTTCTTCTGACCGACTTTTGTCCCGGAAACAAAGCCGCAGCGAGGGCGTTTCCTCTCCATCTTTCGCCAACAGGATGGAGACGGAGCATGTCCAGGACCATGATATCCGGTGTGGCGCTGGCTTTCGGCGCGGCCTTGCTGGTCAGCGCCTGCGGAACCGACGAGTCCACCAGCACCACGACCACCACCACGACCACCTCGCCCGGCTACGGCAACTCCAGCCTGACCACCCCACCGACCGGCGGTTCGACCACCACCGAGCGCACCACGACGACCAAGAGCGAATAAGGACTTTTCGTTTCGCTACCAAATGAAACGGCCGGCTCCGCACAGGCGGGACCGGCCGTTGTCTTGCCGATCCTTTTCTTGTTCGTCCTACCAACGTACAAGTTTCAAGCTCTCCCCGCTCGGCTAGGATTTCAAGGCGCGCCCAATGAAGCGCACCGGAACAGCCGAACAACGGAGGGAACCCCATGCGCACCCTGTTCGCGATCACGGCCGCCCTGATCGCGCTGGCCAGCCCGTCCCTGGCCGTCGAGGTCACGGAGTCGGCCATCTTGCCTTACCCGGTGGAGACGGTCTGGCAGCAGATCGGTCCCTTCTGCAATCTCGGCGCTTGGCATCCGGCTGTGGAAAGCTGCACCCTGCGCCGGAAGGACGGTGCGCAGGAGCGCGTGCTTGCCCTCAAGGGCGGCGGCGCGATCGAGGAGCGCCTGCTCTCCTCCTCTGCCAGCAGCCACCGCATCCGCTACTCGATCCTGACCAGCCCGCTGCCGGTCAAGGACTACGCGGCCTCCCTGTCGGCCGAACCGGCGGGCAAGGGCACCCGCGTCGTGTGGACGGCGCGCTACACCTCCAATGGCGCCAGCGACGAGGAGTCGCGCAAGGTGATCTCGGGCATCTTCACCTCGGGCTTCGACGGGCTCAAGCAGAAGCTCGCCGCCCAGTAAGTCACCGCTGTTCGGCGGAGCGATCAGGATCGCCGGACCGTAGGGGCGATTCTGGTCGCGATTCCGCGCTGTGGTCCGGGTTGGCCTTGCCGTGGCGACAATGACGGTCTACTTGTTCGGCAACTTTGCGAAAGTTGCTGATATGGTCGACACGTCCCTTTCCCCCGTTCACGTCATCGGCGGCGGCCTTGCCGGGTCCGAAGCCGCTTGGCAGCTCGCCCAGCGCGGCGTTCCCGTCGTGCTGCACGAGATGCGGCCCGTACGCCCGACCGAGGCGCACAGCACCGACCAGCTCGCCGAATTGGTCTGCTCCAATTCCTTCCGGTCGGATGACGCGGAGTACAACGCGGTCGGCCTGCTGCACGAGGAGATGCGGCGCTGCGGTTCGCTGATCCTGCGCTGCGCCGACGCGCACAAGGTGCCGGCCGG
The DNA here is from genome assembly GCF_056402275.1 of Azospirillum sp. P4_B5. Lineage (NCBI taxonomy): Bacteria > Pseudomonadati > Pseudomonadota > Alphaproteobacteria > Rhodospirillales > Azospirillaceae > Azospirillum > Azospirillum sp. P4_B5. The sequence goes on along the minus strand of NZ_JBFUHT010000052.1, from coordinate 24,545 downwards.
CGGCGCGCTGGCCATGGACCGCGACGGCTTCGCGGGCGCCGTGACCGAGGCGATCATCGGCCACCCGCTCATCACCGTGGAGCGCGGCGAGGTCGCCGGCCTGCCGCCGGAGGCATGGGACAGCGTCGTCATCGCCACCGGCCCCCTGACCTCGCCGCCGCTGGCCGAGGCGATCCGCAGCTTCACCGGCGAGGAATCGCTGGCCTTCTTCGACGCCATCGCCCCCATCGTCTATCTGGAGAGCGTGGACCTGTCCAAGGCGTGGTTCCAGTCGCGCTACGACAAGCCCGGCCCCGGCGGCACCGGCAAGGACTACATCAACTGCGCCTTCGAGAAGGACGAGTACCGCGCCTTCATCGACGCCCTGCTGACCGCCGAAAAGGTGGACTTCAAGGAGTGGGAGAAGAGCACCCCCTACTTCGAAGGCTGCCTGCCCATCGAGGTGATGGCGGAGCGCGGGGTGGACACGCTGCGCTACGGCCCGATGAAGCCGGTCGGCCTGACCAACCCGCACAAGCCGGAACGCCGTCCCTACGCGGTGGTCCAGCTTCGCCAGGACAACGCGCTGGGCACGCTCTACAACCTCGTCGGTTTCCAGACCAAGCTGCGCCACGCCGAGCAGGCGCGGATCTTCCGCATGATCCCCGGCCTGGAAAAGGCGGAATTTGCCCGGCTGGGCGGCCTGCACCGCAACACCTTCCTGAACAGCCCGCGCCTGCTGGACGGCGCGCTGCGGCTGAAGGCGCAGCCGCGCATCCGCTTCGCCGGGCAGGTGACCGGTTGCGAAGGCTATGTGGAAAGCGCCGCCGTCGGCCTGCTCGCCGGTCGCTTCGCCGCCGCCGAGCGGCTGGGCGGCGAGCCGTCCGCCCCGCCGGTCACCACGGCGCTGGGGGCGATCCTCGGCCACATCACCGGCGGCGCCAACGCCGACACCTACCAGCCGATGAACGTCAATTTCGGCCTGTTCCCGCCGGTGGACGAACGCATCCGCGGACGCGACCGCAAGCTGGCCTACACCCGCCGCGCGCTGGAGGATCTCCAAGGCTGGCTATCAAACGCGCCATCGGCGTGATTTCGAGGAGATGACGAACGAGGATGGGGATATATGGTTGTGGGAAATGAAGAGATTTTCCCTGTTTTGTCTCCATCCTGACGAATGGCTTGTTGACGTGCGGGAACATCGGACTTAGAACGCAGCGATGAACGTCTTCCTCCCCAACCCACACCATTGAACAAGTGACACCCTGCATGTCCTTGCCATTGAATCCAGCCCTCATCAAAGAGTTCACGGAACTCCACGGCAATGAGGGCATCCGCGACGTCTCCCACTGGACTCTTCCGAACGACGATGTGCCGTTTGATGAGGAGGCTGCACTGGCGGAGTTTCAGTCCAACCTGGACAGCGCGTTCAGCGCGACCAGCACAGCAATCGCGGGCATTGTTCCCTCCAGCACCGTAACCCAAGCCAAGACGTAGCGCCATGTTCGATGCGAGCAACGATCTTGCCGAGGCACCATCCGAGGCGGACGAACGACAGCGCATCGTGCGCCGATGCGCCTACCTCTACCAAGCATTCGAAGCCTACAACAAGAAGCTCTCCGTAACGGGACTGCAAGGCGCTGAGATGAACAAGGCGCTCTTGCTGCATGCGGTCGAAAGTTATTTCTTGGACATCCGTCGCCTGAAGACGTTCCACGGAATGGAGCGCGCGGACCGATATAAGATCGCCGGCTATTTTCTGAAATGGATCAGCAAGATAAAGCCGATCCAGATCGGCCCTATCGGCGGATTGTCGCCAGATCTACAAAAGCGCGGCATATTGGTGAACGCTGATTTTGCTCTTATCCATGCTTTGACAATTGCAAACATCGATCAGGCCAAAATTCATTCGCGCCTCATAGTGAGCCTTCTGTACTCGGCGCATTATCGTGACCTGGACGGAGGCGTGATAGCCGTGGCCCTGGAATCGCTGGCCAAGGCCTTCCCCCGTCCCTCGCTGGGAACGACGACCACGCTGACAGGTTGCAGCTCGACAAATTAGGGACGGCCGCGGCAATCGCAACGGCGCATCCTTTTTTCTCAGTAACGCCCGCGCAACGCCGCCCAGGCCAGCTTGGCGTGGCGCAGCGGGTGGGGCATCAGCACGCGCGCGGCGAAGGGGTCGTTGCCCTCCCGCGCCAGCGCGTCCAGATGCAGCCCGGCCAGCACCGCCGGCAGCAGCGCCGACAGGGCGGCGCGCGGCACCGAACGGCGCAACGCGCGGGCCTTCGTTAGATGGTCGCGGGCGGCCTCCGCCACCTCGCGCGCCACGGGGCGCAGTTCGGGGGTGGAGCGCAGTTCGAACAGGTCGCCCTGCTTGGCGCCGTGCGCCGCCATGCGGTCGGCGGGGAGAAGCTGGCGGTGCTGACGGGCGTGGAAGGGCACCGCCCGGACGATGCCGGCAAGCGCGTAGCCGATCCCGGCCTGACGGCCGGCCTCCGCCGCCTCCGCCCCCTTCGCGCCGAGGATCTCCAGCGCGAGCTGGACCAGCGGCGCCCCGGTGACCTCCGCGTAGTTGACGAGGCAGGACAGGTTGGCCGGCGGGGTGTCGTCCAAGTCGGCCTCCCGCGCGTCGATCAGCCGGTCGAACAGGGCGCGGCTCAACCCGCCTTCCCGCACGGCGGCGGCCAGCGGCTCCATCACCGCGTGCTTGGGCACGGCGCCGCCCTCATAGACCTTGTCCAGCCCGTCGCGCCAGAACTGGAGCCGCATCTGGCCCAGCACCGGCTCGGTCACCACCTCGCGGGTCTTGGCGATCTCTAGATTGAATGCGTAGAGGGCGAACAGCGATTCGCGGCGCTCCGCCGGGGCGAAGAGGCAGGTCAGGAAGCGGTCGTTGTCATATTTCCGCACCTCCCGTCCGCAATAGGACAGGTCGGGGGTCGCCTTCGCCATGTGATGCCTGTTCTGGAAAAATGGGGGTGGCACAGTTTGGAAGCGGGGCAAAGCCCGCAAGCGCCTTATATTAGGCAGACAGGCTCTCCACACCAGCCCCGACGCGCAGCAGGCGGAACAATGGCCGATTTCAACGTCGCCCCCACCAAGCCCCGCAAACCCAGCCCGGTCGCCCGCAAGGACGCGGACTCGGAGAATTTTCCGGTCGCCTCGCGCCTGCTCCCGAAGCATCTCAGGCCGCATGTGATGGCCTTCTACCGGTTCGTCCGGCTGGGCGACGACATCGCCGACGACACCGATCTCGAGCCGGAGACCAAGCTCGCCTATTTGGAGGCGTTGGAACGCTCGCTGACCACCGGGCAGGCCAAGCACGCCTATCTGAAGCCGGCGCTGGACCTGCGCGCCAGCCTGCAGGCCACCGGGGTCAGCGACCGCCACCCCCGGCAGGTGCTGCGCGCCTTCCGGCGCGACGCGGTCGGCGCGCGCTGCCACAGCTGGAGCGACCTGCTGCTCTACTGCCGCTTCTCCGCCAATCCGGTCGGACGCTACCTGCTGGACCTGCACGGCGAGGGCGTGGCCGCCGGACCGGCGTCGGACGCGCTGTGCACCGCCCTGCAGGTGCTGAACCACCTTCAGGACTGCCGGGAGGACTGGAGCCAGCTCGGTCGCTGCTACATCCCGCTGGTCTGGTTCGACGATTCGGCGATCAGCGTCGAGCGGCTGGTCGAAACGGAGAGCGACGCCAAGCTGCGCGCCATCTTCGACCGCACGCTGGAGCACACCGATCGCCTGCTGGAGCGCGCCGCCCCCCTGCCCGGCCTGATCCAGCACCGTGGGTTGCGGATGGAAGCCTCGGTGATCCTCAGCCTCGCCGAGTCGCTGGCGCAGCGGCTGCGCAGCCGTGATCCGCTGAAGAAGCGGGTGGTGCTCGGCACGCATCATAAGCTGTTCGCCACCGCACGCGGGCTGGCGCGCGCCATCGGGAGCAAATAGACTCCGCCCCCTTCGACCGCCACCACGTAGGACCGACGTATGCCGCAGCCATCGCTGGACTCGACGCAGAGCGACACCGCCGGCAGCCCGGCTGCCGCGGCGGCGGTGGTGACCGGGCGGTCGGGCAGCACCTTTTACTGGCCGATGCTGCTTCTCCCCCGCTCCAAGCGGGCGGCGATGTTCGCGATCTACGCCTTCTGCCGGCGAATCGACGACATCGCGGACGAGCCCGGCGAGCCCGCGGAGAAGCGCGCTGCGCTCGACGCCTGGAGGACCGAGATCCGCGGTCTCTACGCCGGCGGCGCGCCGTCCAGCTCGCTGGGGGCGGCGCTGAAGGGCGCCATCGAACGCTACGGCCTGCCGCGCGGCGAGCTGGAGGCGCTGATCGACGGCATGGCGATGGACATCCCGGCGGACGAGGGCAACGGGACCGGCAACAGCGGCGGCATGACCGGCCCGGCGCTGCCGACCCTGCGGCTCTATTGCCGCCGCGTCGCCGGCGCGGTGGGCATGCTGGCGATTCGCGTGTTCGACCGGGCGGACGCCTCAACCGAGGCCTTCGCCCTGGCGCTGGGCGAGGCGTTGCAGTTGACCAACATCCTGCGCGACCTGACGGAGGACGCGGAGATCGGGCGGCTCTATCTGCCGCGAGAGTTGCTCGACGAGGCCGGCATCGGCAGCTCCGACCCCGCCACGGTGCTCGCCCACCCCAACCTGCCCCAGATCTGCGAGGCGCTGGCGGTTCTGGCCGAGGAACGCTTCGCCGAGGCGCGCCAGGCGCTAGCCGAGGGGCAGGCCGCCGGTCGGCGCGGCTCTCTGTGGGCGGCGGTCGCCATGATGGTGCTGTACCATCGGCTGCTGGTGCGGCTGCGCACCCGCGGCTGGCGCGATCTCAACCAGCGGGTGCGGGTGGGCAAGCGCGAATGCGCCCTGGTGGCCGTGCGCTGCGCGCTCGGTTATCCGCCCGCCGCCTGACGGTCCGACTTGAGCACCGTCCACATCGTCGGCGCCGGCCTTGCCGGCCTGTCCGCCGCCGTTCGCCTGACCGAGGCCGGGCGGCGGGTCGTTCTGCATGAAAGCGCGCCGCAGGCCGGCGGGCGCTGCCGCTCCTTTTACGACGCCACGCTGGACCGCGTGGTGGACAACGGCAGCCATCTGGCGCTCAGCGGCAACCGGTCCCTGCTCGGCTATCTGGAGCGGGTCGGCGCCGGCGGCGCCCTGACCGAGCTGCGCCCCGCTGCCTTTCCCTTCCTCGACCTCGGCAACGGCGAGCGCTGGTGCCTGCGGCCCGGCGGGATGTGGCTGTTCGACAAGGCCCGCCGCGTGCCGGGAAGCCGCCCCGCCGACTACCTCGCCGCCCTGCGAACCCTGACCGCCGGTCCCGGAGCGGCGGTGGCCGACGCCCTGCCCGCCAACGGAGCGCTGTACGAACGCCTGTGGCGGCCGCTGGCCGTGTCGGTGATGAACGGGGCGCCGGAGCGGGTGTCCGCCCGCCTGTTCGGGGCCGTGCTGCGGGAGACGCTGCTGCGCGGCGAGGCCGCCTGCCGGCCGCTGTTCGCGGAGAAGGGCCTGTCCGCTGCCCTGGTCGATCCGGCGGTGGCGTGGCTGGAACGGCACGGCGCCGACCTCCGCACCGGAGTGCGGGTGGATGGGCTGGAACGCGCGGGCGATCGTGTAGCCGCCATCTCGGTGGATGGGAAGCGCATCGCGCTTGGCGGCGACGACGCGGTGGTCCTGGCGGTGCCGGCCTGGATCGCTGGGCGCTTGATTCCTGAGGCGCTGCCCGCTTCCCCACCGGCCGCCGGGCGTGCCATCGTCAACGCCCACTTCCGCCTGCCCGCCCCGATCGACCTGCCGGGCGGCCTGCCCTTCCTGGGGTTGGTGGGCGGAGCGGCGGACTGGCTGTTCCGGCGCGGCGACGTGCTGTCGGTGACAGTCAGCGACGCCGACGCGCTCGCCGGTCAGCCCGCCGAAGCGGTCGCCACTACCCTGTGGCGCGACGTGGCGAAGGCACTGGGCGCGCCCGACATGGCCCTGCCGCCTTTCCGAATCATCAAGGAGCGCCGGGCGACTCCGGACCAGTCCCCTGTCCATGCGGCGAATCGCCCCGGTGCCCGAACCGCTTTGAAAAACCTCGTTCTGGCCGGCGATTGGACGAAGATGGGGCTTCCGGCGACACTCGAAGGTGCGGTGCGCTCCGGCGAGTTCGCTGCCCGCGCGGTCCTGAACACAAGGATTACCACCTTTTCGCGCCTCGGCCTTTTTCCAGCCTTCACTTTGCCGCGCCGCGGGCCTATTTGAGCGGACGGAGGTGCCGCGCCGCCAAGGCGCGGGCCGAGATGGGACAATCCAAGAAGAGAGGGTAACTCAATGGCGTTCGAACTGCCGCCGCTCCCGTATGGCTATGATGCTCTGCAGCCGTTCATGTCGTCGGAGACGCTGCACCTGCACCACGACAAGCACCACCAGACCTACGTCACCAACCTGAACAACCTGACGAAGGACAGCCCGCTGGCCGACGCCAGCCTGGAAGACGTCATCAAGCAGAGCTACGGCGACGCCTCCAAGCAGGGACTCTTCAACAACGCCGGTCAGGTGTGGAACCACACCTTCTACTGGCAGAGCATGAAGAAGAACGGTGGCGGCGCCATCCCGGGAGAGCTTGAGAAGCGCCTGATCGCCGACTTCGGCAGCGTCGACAAGTTCAAGGAAGAGTTCTCGAACGCCGCCATCACCCAGTTCGGTTCGGGCTGGGCGTGGCTGTACATCGACGGCGGCAAGCTGAAGGTCACCAAGACCTCCAACGCCGACACCCCGCTGGCCCAGGGCCACTTCCCGCTGCTGACCGCCGACGTGTGGGAGCACGCCTACTACGTCGACTACCAGAACCGCCGCGCGGACTTCGTGAAGGCGTTCCTGGAGAGCCTGGTGAACTGGGAATTCGTGGCCGAGCGCCTGTCGAAGGCCCCGGCCTGATCCTTCCCCGGATCGCCAGAACGGAAAAGGCCCCCAATCGGGGGCCTTTTTTGTTGGTCTTTTCCGGCCGGGCTTCCGGCCCGGCTCACACCGGCAGCAGCGCCGCCCCCACCCGCCGGCCTTCGGCCAGCAGGACGTTGTAGGTGCGGCAGGCCGCACCGGTGTCCATCACCTCCACCACCAGACCGGCGTCGCGCAGGCTCTGGCGCAGGGCCTTGGGCAGAAGCTGCATCCGGGTGCCGGAACCGAGCAGAAGGAACTCCACCCGCGGCTCGGCCTGGATGACGGGGGCGAAATCCTCCGCCGTCAGGGCAGCGAAGTCCTGGGGGCGCCAGGGCTCCGTGCGGTCGGGAAGGACCACCACCGCCCCGGTGCGCCATTGCCCGGACACGCAGAACTGCCCGTCCCCGTACCCGTCGATGACCTGACGGTCCGACGGGATGATCGGCGTGATGTCCGCCATCTCTGATCCGCTTCCTGTTCTTTCCGGTCAGGGCGTCGGGTTGGCGGCCGGGGCCGCGTTCTCCGCCGGCGCGTTGCGGCGCAGCCGGTTTTCGCCCAGGAACAGCAAGATGGGGGCGGCGATGAAGATGGACGAGGAGGTCGCCAGGAAAATGCCGAAGATCAGCACGATGCCGAAGTCCTGCAGCGCCTCGCCGCCGAAGAAGGCCAGCGGCAGAATCGACAGCAGCGTCGACATGGAGGTGCCCAGGGTCCGGTTCAGCGTCTCGTTGATCGAGCGGTCGATCAACTCGCGCAGCGGCATCTTCTTGTAGATGCGCAGGTTCTCGCGCATGCGGTCATAGACCACGACCTTGTCATTGGTCGAATAGCCCATGATCGTCAGGATCGCCGCGATGGCCGTCAGGTTGAACTGCATGCCCGTGATCGCGTAGAAGCCGACCACCTTCGTGACATCCAGAAGAAGCGTGACGATGGCGCCGAATCCGAACTGCCATTCGAAGCGGAACCAGATGTAGACGAGCATCGCCAGCAGCGCGAGGCCGAGCGCCAGCATGCCGTTGAAGAACAGCTCGCCACTGACCGACGCGCCGACCGCCTCGACGCGGCGCACGGTGGTGCCGGGGATCTCCTGGGCGAGCGTGGCCCTCACCTTGTCGGCGGCCACCTGCTGCGCCGCGTCGTCGCCCGGCTGGCGCTCCAGCCGGATCAGCACGTCCTGGGGCGAGCCGAACTCCTGCAACGCCACCTGCCCCATGTTGAGCTGACCGAGCGTGTGGCGCAGCGAGGCGAAGTCGGCGGCCTGCGGTGTGCGCGCCTCGATGACGATGCCGCCGCGGAAGTCGATGCCGTAGTTCAGGCCGGGATAGAAGAACAGCACCACCGACGCGATCGACAGGAACGCCGACACGATCAGGCCGGCGTGTCGCCCGCGCATGAACTGGATGTTGGTGTTGTCAGGGACCAGACGAAGCCGGAACATGGGAATGACCTCTTACACCGGCAGGGCGGCCGGCCGCGTCTTGCGCAGCCAACTGACCATCATGAGACGCACGAGCACGGTTGCCGTGAACAGCGAAATCAGGATGCCGAAGGTGATGGTGACGGCGAAGCCCTTGATCGCGCCGGTGCCCAGCACGAACAGGATGGCCATCTTGATGGCGGTGGTCAGGTTGGCGTCCACGATGGTGGAATAGGCGCGGCTGAAGCCGGCCTCCACCGAGCCGAAGACACCGCGGCCCTTCTTGGTTTCCTCGCGGATGCGCTCGTTGATCAGGATGTTGGCGTCGACCGCCAGACCGAGCGACAGCAGGACGCCGGCGATGCCCGGCAGCGTCAGCGTCGCCTGGAGCAGCGACAGCGCGGCCAGCGTCAGGACGGTGTTGACCAGAAGGGCGAAGCAGGCGAAGGCCCCGAACAGACCGTAGGCGGCGATCATGTAGGCGCAGACCAGCACGAAGCCGATGCCCACCGACATCAGGCCGGCGCGGATGGAGTCGGCGCCAAGGTCGGGACCGACCGTGCGCTCCTCGATCACTTTCAGCGGGGCCGGCAGCGCGCCGGCGCGCAGCAGGACGGCGAGGTCGTTGGCGTCGGCGGCGGTGAAGCTGCCGCTGATCTGGCCGCGCCCGCCGGTGATCGGCTCGCGGATCACCGGGGCGCTGATGACCTTGTTGTCGAGCACGATGGCGAAGGGCCGGCCGACGTTGGCGCGGGTCACGTCGGCGAAGCGGCGGGCGCCGATGCTGTCGAATTCGAAATTGACCACCCACTCGCCGGTCTGCGGGTTGCTGCCCGCGGTGGCGTTGGTCAGGTTGGCGCCGTCCACCTCGACCTTCTTGCGGATGACGTAGGCGCTCTGCGCCCGCCCACCTTCCGCCGAGGGCAGGATGTCGGTGCCCGGAGGGGCCCGGCCGGCGCTCGGGTCGGCGTTCATGTCGACCAGCCGGAAGGTCATCTTCGCGGTGGTGCCGAGCAGCCGCTTCACGCGGTCCGGGTCCTCGACGCCGGGAAGCTGGACCAGGATGCGGTCGGCGCCCTGGCGGGCGATGGTCGGCTCGTTGACGCCGGTCTCGTCGATGCGGCGCCGCACGATCTCGATGGACTGTTCGATGGCCTGGGTGGCGCGCTCGCGCAGGGCGATCTCGCTGAGCCGGGCGGTGACGACGCCGCCGCCGGAGGTGACCTCCAGGTCGGGCTGGCCGCCGCCGAGCGGTCCGCCGCCGATGGTGTTGGCGAGCTGGCGCAGCGCGCGCACCGCCGTGTCGGCCTGCGCCGGGTCGCGGAGCTGCACGGTGATGCCGCGGTCGCCCGGGTTGATCGCCGTGTAGCCGACATTGTCGTTGCGGAGCTGGGTGCGCGCCGAATCGACCAGACCTTCGACGCGGTCACGGATGACCGCGCCCATGTCCACCTCGAGCAGCAGGTGCGACCCACCGCGCAAGTCGAGACCGAGGTTGACCCGGTTGTGCGCGTACCAGTTCGGCAGGGCCGCCAACGTCTCACGGCTGAGAAAATTCGGCAGCGTGAGGATGGTCCCGAGCACGCAGATCGCGACGATCAGAAAAATCTTCCAGCGCGGAAAATACAGCATTCGTAAACCAGTCCCGTTCGCTACCGGAGAACCGCGTTACTTGCGGTCCACGACCTTCTCGTCAGCCTTATCGTCGGCGCTCTTGGCCGGCTCGGACTTCGACAGCACGAGATTCACGGTGGAGCGCATGACGCGGACGCGGACATTCTCGGCGATCTCGACCTGAAGCTCGTCTTCCGGACCGACCTTGGTGATCGTGCCGATGATGCCGCCGCCCGTCACCACGCGGTCGCCGCGGCGGATGGACTCCAGCATGCCCTTGTGTTCCTTCATCTTCTTCTGCTGCGGACGGATCAGCAGGAAATAGAAGACGACGAAAATCAGAATCAGCGGCAGGAACTGCACGATCATGTCGGCCCCACCGGCGGCGGGCGCGGCGGTCTGTGCATAGGCCGTCGAAACGAACATCTGGAGGCTCCCTGTGGTTTGGTTCCGAAGGCGCAGCGGGCGCTCGCGGACGCGGGGACTATAACGGTCCGGGCCGTCGATGCAATGGAATAGGGGTACGCCCGCCGGGCTTCAAGGGCCGCGGCTGTCCATCACGGCAAAGAGAAGCAGGAAGCGGCGCGTGCAGGGCGCCGTCACCGGCTCTACCCCATGGAAGGAACGGTCGGACGGCGCGTAGGCCAGCAGATGGTTCGGCAGGAAGGGCGCGGTGCCGGCCAGTTCGAAATCCGCGCGCGGGAACCGCTCCGTCGAGCGCCCGATGTCGGCGGCGAAGGACGGGTCGCGGGGCCGGTACAGCGCCGTCCCGAGATCGGGGCGGCTGCCATCCGCCGGCATGTAGAGCAGCATGGACAGGAAGGTGCCGAACACGTCGGTGTGGGGCAACATGGCGTGGCCCGCATGGTCTTCGACCAGCCGCGCGTACGCCACGGGCGGACGGGCGGCAATGGGCGCCTCCAGCTTGGCGGCGAGCGAGGGGAAGCGCGGCGCCAGCCGCGTCAGCGTCTCCGGCCCGAACAGGCAATCGCGGATCTCCCGCCAGGTCGCTTCAGCCTCCGGCTCCATCTCCCTCAGATTGCGGTCGGTCAGCACCATCTGATAGCGCTGGGGAAGGCTGTCCATCTGCAGGAGCGCCAGCGCTTCGAACCTCGGCCACTGGGCGATGGCGCGGGCGTAAAGGTCTGTCGGCAGAGCGTCCGGCACCACCAGATGCGGGAAAGGGTCCTCCCGCAGGGGCGTTTCCTCCAGCCGCCGCAGGACATGTTCGGCGCTCCCCGCCGGCGTCGGGAGATCGGTGGAGCGTTCTGCGTGCATGGCCGGCCCTCGGTTCGCGTTTGAGGAACCATAGCGGCGCGTACGCCTCCCCCGCAAGCGCGCCTCCTTGGCGCGCGTCCTTGTCCGGTGCCGGGCCGGCGGGTTAGGGTCGGCGCAACGAAACCGGAAGAATCGCCTTTGCAAAGGAACACGATGTCGGACGCCCACCTGCTGCCCTTGCTCACCCGCATCGCCGAGGCCCTGGAACGCCTCGCTCCGCCGCCGCCGGGCCGGCTCGACCTCGGCGCCGCCGACGCCTTCGTCTGGCACGCCGATCCCGACCGGCTGGAGCCGGTGCCCACCGTGAATCGGGTCGAGATCGGCCTGTTGCGCGGCGTCGAACGGCAGCGCGACATCCTGCTGGACAACACCACCCGCTTCGCCACCGGCCTGCCCGCCAACAACGCCCTGCTTTGGGGTTCGCGCGGCATGGGCAAAAGCTCGCTGGTCAAGTCGGTGCACGCCGCGGTGGCGCAGGACCATCCCGGCACGCTGGCGCTGGTGGAGATCCACCGAGAGGACATCCCCACCCTGCCCCGCCTGCTCGCCCGGCTGAAGGATGAGCCGCGCCGCTTCATCCTGTTCTGCGACGACCTGTCCTTCGACCATGACGACGCCCATTACAAGTCGCTGAAGGCCGTTCTGGAAGGCGGGATCGAGGGGCGTCCGGAGAATGTGGTGTTCTATGCCACCTCCAACCGCCGCCACCTGATGCCGCGCGACATGATCGAGAACGAGCGCTCCACCGCCATCAACCCGGCGGAGGCGGTCGAGGAGAAGGTGTCGCTGTCCGACCGCTTCGGCCTGTGGCTGGGCTTCCACAACTGCGACCAGCCGACCTACTTCGCGATGATCGAGGGCTACGCCGCCCGCTTCGGGCTGGACATCCCGGCGGAGCAGTTGCGGGCCGAGGCCGTGGAATGGTCGGTGACCCGCGGCAGCCGCTCCGGCCGGGTGGCCTGGCAGTTCATCCAGGACCTGGCTGGCCGTCTGGAGAAGCCCCTTCGCTGACCCGCGGCTCCATGCGGTCGCGCGGATCGACCGCTTGGCTGCCCTTGCGCAGTTCGAAGTGAAGCTGCGGGCTCGTCACCGATCCGGTCTGGCCGACCGTGCCGATGGCCTGCCCGCGCTTCACCGCCACGCCCCGCTCCACGTCGATGCGGTCGAGATGGGCGTAGGCGGTGATGAAGCCGTCCGAGTGCTTCACCAGCAGCAGGTTGCCGAAACCGCGCAGCTCGTTGCCGGCGTAGGCGACGACGCCGTTGTCGGCGGCGACCACCGTCGTTCCCTTGCTGGCGGCGATGTTCAGGCCGTCGTTGTGCAGACCGTCCGGCTTCGGTCCGAAGGTCGAGATCACCTTCCCCTTCACCGGCCAGAGCAGGCGCCCGGTGGCGCGCTGCGACGTCGCCTGCTCCGCGGCCTTTGGCGGCGGGGGCGGAGCGGCGGCGACCTCCTGGGCCGGCGCCGGCGGCGGCGGGACCGGAGCGGCCTCGACGACACGCGGCGCGGGCGCCGGCTCCGGAACGGCGGGCTTCTGGCCGGGCGGGCGCAGCGAGGTCGGGGCCTGCCCCGGCTGATAGACGGGCGCTGCGGTCGCCACCTCCGGCGCGGCGGCCGGCTTGGCGCCGGGCACCGGGGAGAGGACGGTGGCGGTCTGTGACGGGCTTTCCACCGAGGCCGGTGTCGATGCCGATGCGCCCGGAGGCGGCAGCTCCGCCGCCTGGATGGACCCGCGCGACACCTGCTTGACCGGTGCCGAGGCCACCACGCCGCCGACGGCGCCCCCCGCGCTGGATGGGGCCTGAGCCACCGCGGTGCCGCCCGGCGTGTCACCACCCGGCAGGCGCAGCGGCTGCCCGGCCTGCACGGCGTAGGGCGCGGTCAGGCCGTTGAGGCGGGTCAGCTCGCTCATGTCCGCGCTGAACATGCGGGAGATGCCATAGAGCGTGTCGCCGCGCTGGACGATGTACTGGCGCGACACCGGCAGGACGAGACGCTGCCCCACCTGCAACTGGTAGGGCGGCGACAGGTGATTGACCTCCAGCAGGTCGCGCAGCGGCACGTTGTAGCGCCGCGACAGCGAATAGGCGGAGTCCCCGCGCTGCACGATGACCGCACCGCCGATGGAATCCGGTGTGTTGGACACCGAGGTGACCGGCGCCAGTTCGCCGGTGCGCTGCTGGCAGGCGGCGAGCAGCGGAATCAACGCCAGCGCCGCGAGGAGGGCGCGCCCAGACACGCTGGATGTGACGCCAAGTGACACGCCGAACGGGCCGGCTACTCCGTTCCTGGGGGGGGCGGAGGGTCGGACAGCAACGGTACGAAGCGGACGGGCCACAAATCCTCCCGTGTAAGACCGGTTTCGGTCCGCCGGATGCGGACGACCCGCTGGCCGCGGTAGTCGCCCCCCAGCGGGATGACCATGACACCACCAACGGCGAGCTGATCCGTCAAGTCCTTTGGCGCATCGGGGCCTCCGGCGGCCGTGACCAGTATGCGCTCGAACGGCGCCTGTTCGGGCCAGCCCTTCGTCCCGTCGCCGTGGCGGGTCGTGATGTTGTTCAGGCGCAGCGCCTGGAATCGCGCCTCCGCCTCGGTCAGCAGCGGGCGCAGCCGCTCGACCGTGTAGACCCGCCGGCACAGCCGCGACAAAACCGCCGCCTGATAGCCGGAGCCGGTGCCGATCTCCAGCACCGTCTGCCGTTCCCCCAGTTCAAGCGCCTGGGTCATCAGCGCCACGATCAGCGGCTGGCTGATGGTCTGGCCGAGGTCGATGGGAAGCGCCGTGTCCTCCCACGCCTGATCCTGGAAGGGGTCGGGGACGAAGCGCTCGCGCGGGATTCGCTCGATCGCGGCCAGAACCCGCGTGTCGGTCACGCCGTTGCGGCGCAACGCCATCAGAAGCCGGATCTTGCGTGCCTCGACCGTCACATTCTATCCATTCACCCCGGAGACAAACCTCATTCGAACGCGTGCCGCAGGGTCTGGAGCGTCGGCGTGTGCGTCAGGTCCAGATAGACCGGCGTCACCGAAATACCCCCGTGGAAGACCACATGGATGTCGGTGTCCGACGCCACGTCGGCCTCGCCGCGCAGGGTCCCGATCCAGATATAGGGCTTGCCGCGCGGATCGACACGCTCCACCAGCTCGTCGCCGATCTTGCGCTTGCCGTGGCGGACAACCTGGATGCCGGTGACCCGGTCCGCCGGACAGGCCGGGAAGTTCACGTTGAGCAGGACGTATTTCGGCCAGGGCGTGGAGACGGCCTTGCGGATCACCTCCGCCCCCCAGCGCTCCGCCGCCGACCAGTCGATCTGGGCGCGATTCTCATAGTGCTGGCTGAGCGCGATGGCCGGAACGCCCAGCAGGGTCGCCTCCATGGCCGCCGCGATGGTGCCCGAATAGGTCACGTCCTCGCCGATGTTGGAGCCCTGGTTGACGCCGGACAGGACCAGCGTCGGACGGGCGTCCTTCATGATGTGGTTGACGGCCAGCAGGACGCAGTCGGTCGGCGTGCCGTCCACCGTGTAGCGCCGCTCGTCCAGTTGGCGCAGCCGCAGCGGCCGGTTGATGGTCAGCGAATGGCTGGCCGCCGACTGTTCCATCTCCGGCGCCACCACCCACACATCGTCGGAGATGGAACGGGCGATGGCCTCCAGGACCTTCAGGCCCGGCGCGTGGATGCCGTCGTCGTTGGTGACGAGGATGCGCGCGTTCGACAGGTCGAGCGGGAGATCGAACATCAGGCGGTGATCCTTTCCAGCCCGCGCATGTAGGGCCGGAGCGCTTCGGGAACCAGGATGGAGCCGTCGGGCTGCTGGTAGTTCTCCAGCACCGCGATCAGGCAGCGACCGACCGCCACGCCCGAGCCGTTCAGCGTGTGGACGAACTGCGTCTGCTTCTCGCCCTTCGGGCGGCAGCGCGCCTTCATGCGGCGGGCCTGGAAGTCGCCGCAGTTCGAGCAGCTCGAAATCTCGCGGTACATGTTCTGGCCGGGCAGCCAGACCTCGATGTCGAAGGTCTTGCGGGCGGAGAAGCCCATGTCGCCGGTGCACAGAGTCACCACGCGGTAGGGCAGTTCCAGCCGTTGCAGGATGGTCTCGGCGCACTGGGTCATGCGCAGGTGCTCCGCCTCCGACTGGTCCGGCGCGGTGACGCTGACCATCTCGACCTTCCAGAACTGGTGCTGGCGGATCATGCCGCGGGTGTCGCGCCCGGCCGACCCGGCCTCGGCGCGGAAGCAGGGGGTCAGCGCGGTGTAGCGGTGGGGCAGTTCCTCCGTCGCCACGATCTGGTCGTTGACGAGGTTGGTCAGCGGCACTTCCGAGGTCGGGATCAGATAGTGATCGCCCGTGCGGAACAGGTCCTCCTCGAACTTCGGAAGCTGGCCGGTGCCGAACAGGGCGTTGTCGCGGACCATCAGCGGCGGAGCGATCTCGGTGTAGCCGTGCTCGCCGGTGTGGATGTCCAGCATGAAGTCGGCGAGCGCGCGCTCCAGCCGGGCCAGCCCGCCCTTGAGAACGGTGAAGCGGGCGCCGGACATGCGCGACGCCGCCTCGAAATCCATCAGGCCCAGCGCTTCGCCCAGCTCGAAATGCTGCTTGGCGTCGGCGATGGCCTTCGGCTCGCCCCAGCGGCGGATCTCGACGTTGGCGGTCTCGTCCGGGCCTTCCGGCACATCGTCGGCGGGCAGGTTCGGAATGGAGGCGAGCAGGCCGTCCAGCTCGGCGCCCAGCGCCTTCTCCTCCTCCTCGACCTGGGGCAGCCGCTCCTTGAGCTGCGCCATCTCGTCCATCAGCGGCTGGGCGTCGCGGCCCTCCCGCTTGGCGAGGCCGATCTCCTTGGCCGCCTCGTTGCGGCGCGCCTGCATCTCCTGCAGTTGGGTCTGCGCGGCGCGGCGGCGCGAATCGAGGTCCAGCACCGTCGGCGACACCGGCTCAAGGCCCCGCCGGGCGAGGCCGCGGTCGAAGGATTCGGGGTTCTCACGGATGGCGCGAAGGTCGTGCATGGCTCACGGCGATACGGAATGGGTGGGAGGCTGGTTATAGTCCGCCGCCGGATGAAGGTCCAGAGGCGGAGCCGCACCGATGGGAAAGACCCTGAAATGATTGGTGTCCTATACTTATCGGTGGCGCCGGGAATGCGAATGCGTGCAGAACCCCGGAACCGATCCCTGCCCTCCCCACTCCGGACATGATCCTCGACACCCGCACTCTCATCATCGTCCTGGTGGGCATCGGCGTTCTGCTGTCCATCGCCGCTTTCCTGACTTGGAAAGCGCACCGCCACATCACCGCGCTGGCCTATTGGGCGGGGGGAGCGCTGGTCGGAGCCGGTGGATTGGCTCTTGTCTTGCTTTACGGGGTCTGGCCCCCCGCCGCCGTGATCCCGCTGAGCAACGCCCTGGTGGCCGCCTCCTATCTGCTGAACTGGTTCGGGGTGCGCAGCTTCGCCGGACGGTCCATACCCTGGCGGAGCGGGCTGGCGCTGCTCGCCGCGCTGACCGCCGGAAATCTTTGGTTCGTGGTGATGACGAATGACGTGACGGCACGCATCCTGATCGGGTCCGTGGGCATTGCCGGCCTGTCGCTGCTGGCGGCCCTCAATCTGTGGCGGATGGCGGCGGCGGACAAGCCTCGGCGGGCGCAACGGGTCACCGCCCTGGTGTTCCTGGCCCATGCCCTGTTCGTCACCGGACGCGCCGTCCTGACGGCGATCGGCGGGCCTGTGGACGGCATTCTGACCCCCAGCTTGGTGCAGAGCGCCGGGTTTCTGGAAGCCATCCTGGCCGTCACCGGATGGGGCTTCGGCTTCCTCGCCATGACCAGCGAGCAGCTTCAGGCCGACCTGGACCGCATCGGCACCATCGACCCGCTGACCGGCGCCTACAATCGCCGGGCCTTCCTGAAGCATGCCGAGCGGGAACTGGCGCGGGCGCAGCGCAATGGGGCGCCGCTCACCCTGTTGCTGCTCGACCTCGACCGTTTCAAGCGGGTCAACGATACCTTCGGCCATCTGGCCGGCGACGCGCTTCTCCGGCTTTTCTCCGAGACCGTCACGGCGCGGTTGCGCCGCACCGACCTGTTCGGGCGCTATGGCGGAGAGGAGTTCTGCGTTCTGCTTCCCGACACCGACCGCAGCGGGGCGGCGGCGTTGGCGGAGGCGCTGCGGCGCGACGTGGCGGCGCGGCCGCTGCCCTTCCAGGGTCAGGAGATCGCCGCCAGCGTCAGCATCGGCATCGCCGCCTGCCGCAGCGGCGAGGATCTCGACGCGGCGCTGGCGGCCGCCGATCTGGCCCTGTACCGGGCCAAGCGGAACGGTCGCAATCAGGTGATGGTCGAAGAAGCGACGGCGTAAGGAGAAAGACCTTACGCCTGCTCCGCCTCCGTCTCGTCCGCGTCGCCGCGCGTCTTCTCGATGCGGCGGCCGATCAGGATCGACACCTCGTAGAGCGCCAGCAGCGGGATGGCGAGGCCGACCTGGCTGATGACGTCCGGCGGGGTCAGGATCGCCGCGACGATGAACACGAACACGATGGCGTAGCGCCGCTTGGCAGCCAGAGTCTCAGTCGTCAGCAATCCGGCGCGGATCAGCAGGGTCAGCAGGACCGGAAGCTGGAAGGCCAGACCGAAGGCGAAGATCAGGTGCATCACGAGGCCGAGATACTCGCTGACGCGGGCCTCGAACTCGATCGGCAGGGCGCCGGCGTCCATGCCAGGGTGGAACTCGAACCCCAGGAAGAAGCGCCAGGCCAGCGGGAAGATGAAGTAGTAGACCATCGCCCCGCCCAGGAAGAACAGGATGGGGGTGGCCACCAGGAAGGGCAGGAAGGCCTTGCGCTCGTGCTTGTAGAGGCCGGGCGCGACGAACATCCAGATCTGGCTGGCGACGATGGGGAAGGACAGGAAGCAGCCGGCCCAGAAGGCCACCTTCACATAGGTGAAGAAGGCTTCGGTCAGGCCGGTGTAGATCATCCGCCGCCCCTGCCCGGCCAGGATGTCGGCCAGGGGCTGGACCAGGAAGTTGTAGATCCGGTCCGAGAAAGCGTAGCACACGAAGAAGGCGATGAGGATCGCCAGCGTCGCGTACATCAGACGGTTGCGCAGCTCGACCAGATGGTCGATCAGCGGCATCTTGCTTTCTTCGAGCTCGTCGTCGGACTCGCCGGTCATGCGCGTTTCGCCGGACACTTAGGTCACGCCTGCTTGTTCGTGGTTGCCGCCGCAGCGGATTCGGCGGAGGCCGGAACCGGCGGCTGGGCCGGGGCCGGGACGAATTCCGCGGGCGGAGCCGGAGGAAGCGGGGCCGTGACCGGCGGTTCGGTCGCCGGCTGCGGCTGGGCCGCCGTCACCTGCGGCGATCCGACGGGAGGCACGGGGGAAGCGACCGTCGGGGTCGGGCCATCCTCCGGCGGGCTGCCGTGATAGCCATCGGCTCCGAGGTTGGCCCCCACGTCGAAGGCGCCTTTCAGTTCCCCCTTCGGATCGATCGTGTTCTCGACCATCTTCTGGAGGTTCGTGTCGCGGACCTTCAGGGCCTCCTTGCGGAGTTCGTCAAGCTCCGCCTCGCGCATCATGTCGTCGATGTGGCCCTGAAAGTCGCGCGCGACGAGACGCGCCTTCTTCACCCATTTTCCCAGGGTGTAGATGGCCTTGGGCAGGTCCTTCGGGCCGATCACCACGAGGGCGATGACCGCGATGACCATCAGTTCCGACCATGCGATGTCGAACATGGCTCCTCAGCCTTTCGAAGCGGCGCGGGAATGAAGGGCGCCGGACGGTCAGGTGCGGGCCGTCTCGTCCTTCTTCACGCCGGGGTCGGCAGCGGGCGGAACCGGGGCGGGCGGAACCGGATGGACCGAGGACACCGGCTGGGCCGGCGGAACCGGCTGGTTCGGCAGGACCTTGGAGTCGGCGCCCGCAGCGGTGCCCTCTTCCTCGTCCTTCAGGCCGGCCTTGAAGTTCTTGATGCCCTTGGCGAGATCGCCCATGACCTTCGGCAGCTTGCCGGCGCCGAACAGGAGCAGGACGATCAGAAGGACGATGACCCAATGCCAGACGCTGGAGAATCCCATGACACACGTTTCCTGAACAGGCAGCCCAATGGCGGGGCGGCACTATGGCAGAAAGGTTTCCCTCCCGCAACGATCGGTCGGGTGAAACCGCTCAAACGACTAAGTGGGTGCACCGGCTGGAAAAACGAAGGCCTGACACAGGTCCATGCACACCGAAACATGACTTTGTTCGGCGGGCAGGAACTGGCCCGGCATGCGGGAGTGCAGATGCACCGACCCGCCCTTCCCGTCCGGCACGTCGAGATGGACCAGGCTGGTGCGCCCCAGCAGGCGCGCCGCCATCACCCGCGCCAGGACCGGCAGGTCCCCGGCGGGAACCGTGGCGGCGGGCTGGGCGGACAGCTTCAGCGCTTCCGGGCGGATCAGCACCTCCACGGCGGCGCCATCGGCGATTTCCGTCGGGATCGGGCCGACCGGCGTGTCCACCGCACCGCCCTGCACGACGCCGGACAGCCGGTTGACCTCGCCGAAGAATTCCGCTGCGAAGGCGTTGACCGGGCGGGTGTAGAGGTCCACCGGGTTGCCGACCTGCACGACCTTGCCGGCGCGCATCAGCGCGATGCGGTCGGCCAGGAACATGGCCTCTTCCGGGTCGTGGGTGACCAGCATGGTGGCGGCGCCGTTCTGCTTCAGCACGTGCAGCGTCTCGTCGCGCACCTGCTCGCGCAGCCGGGCGTCCAGGCCCGAGAAGGGTTCGTCGAGGAGCAGAACTGCCGGGTTCGGGGCGAGCGCGCGGGCCAGCGCCACGCGCTGCTGCTGCCCGCCGGACAGGTGGTGCGGGAAGGAATCGGCGTAGCCGGCCATGCCGACCTGCCCCAGCGACTCCAACGCGCGCTTGCGCTGCGCCTCGCCGGACAGGGCGGTCAGGCCGAAGCGCACGTTGTCGAGCACCGACAGATGCGGGAACAGCGCGTAATCCTGGAAGACGAGGCCGACGCCGCGGCGTTCCGGCGGGACCGCGCCGCGTTCGTCCGCCACCACCGTGCCGCCGATCCGGACGGAGCCGGTCTGCACCGCCTCCAGCCCCGCCGCGATGCGCAGCAGCGAGGACTTGCCGCAGCCGGACGGGCCGCACAGGCAGACGATCTCCCCCGCCCCGATGGTCACGCTGACGTCGTCGACGGCGACGATGCGCCCATAGCGGTGGGTGACGCCGTTCAGCGCAAGGGCCTCCATCGCAATGGCAGCGCCACTGCCCTGCGGGCCGAATGCGTCGAGATGCCGCCCGTTGCTCGGGAGCGTGACCGGCGCGGCTTCACAGGGAGCGCCCTGCCGCGGATCGGTCCCGCGGCTGAACAGGGCCGACGCCTTGTCGCGCAGCGCGGTGCGCAGGCCGGCCGGCCGAGGTTCGGAAACGGCGTCTCCGGTCGCGGAGAAAGAACGGGCGTCGGTGACGGACGGACGATCCATGGCAGTCCCAGTCTGAAGCGGCCCGGGGGTCGTTTGATGGCGGTCGATTGACCTTAGTACCGGTGCGCCGACCCCGATGCAAATGGTTCTTATTTTCGAGCGTTTCGCTCAGGTATCGGAATCGTCAGCGTTTTCCGATGGTTCCGTATCCTCCAGGCCGGCTCCGCCGATGCCCAGCAGCACGGGCCGCGAATCGAGCAGGCCGGCGGCGCGCAGATCCTCCACCCCCGGCAGGTCGCGCAGCGTCTCCAGGCCGAAATGGTCGAGGAAATGGTCGGTGGTGATCCAGGTCAGCGGACGCCCCGGCGTCTCGCGGCGGCGGCCCGGCCGGATCCAGCCATTCTCCATCAGGATGTCCAGCGTGCCCTTGCTGGTCGCCACGCCGCGGATCGCCTCGATCTCGGCGCGGGTCACCGGCTGGTGGTAGGCGATGATCGCCAGTGTCTCGATGGCGGCGCGGGACAGCTTCTTGGAGACCTCTTCCTCCTGCCGCAGCAGCGGGGCGAGGTCCACCGCCGTGCGGAAGGACCAGCCGGCGCCGGTGCGGACCAGGTTCACGCCGCGCGCCGCGTAATGGACGCGCAGTTCCTCCAGCAGCGCCCGGACGTCGGCGTCGCGGGTCAACCGCCTGCCCAGGGTCTCCTCGTCCAGTGGGTCGGCGGAGGCGAACAGCAGAGCTTCCAGCAGGCGCAGATCGCGCAATCGCTGCTCGACCTCCTCCGGGTTGTCGATCTCCTGGATCATGCCGTCGGGTCCGCTCATTCCTCGTCGCCCTGCTCATGCTGGTGCTCATGCCGGCGCGATGCCCGGCGGACGTAGATGGGGGAAAAGGCGCCGTCCTGGCGAAGCTCCACGCGGCCGGCCTTGGCCAGCTCCAGCGTCGCCGCGAAATGGGCGGCCAGCGCCGAGCGTGTCAGCAGGCCGCCGCGCACGCCGTCCGGCAGGAAACTCGACAGGGTGGCCCAGTCCGGCATGCGGCCGAGCAGCTCGGACAGCCGGCGCACCGCGTCCTCCAGCGAATAGAGGCGCACCGGTTCGATGTGCAGGACGCCGCCCTCCTGGCGCTTCTTGTGCTCGCCATAGGCCTTCAGCAGGTCGTAGAGCGTGACCTGGAAGACCGACTTGCGCAGGATGTCGAGATCCTCCGGCGCGCCGCGGGGGAAGCGGTCGACCCCGAGCTGCGGGCGGGCGAACAGCTTGGCCGCCGCCCCCTTCATCGCCTCCAGCCGCTGGAGCTGGAAGGCCAGCGCCGCCGCCATGTCCTCGCCCGAGGGCTCCTCGTCCTCGACCTCCGGGATCAGCAGGCGCGACTTCAGGTAGGCCAGCCACGCCGCCATGACGAGGTAATCCGCCGCCAGTTCCAGCCGCACCTTCCGCGCCTCGGCGATGAAGGCGAGATACTGGTCGGCGAGCTGGAGGATGGAAATCTTCGTCAGGTCCACCTTCTGCTCGCGTCCCAGCGCCAGCAGCATGTCGAGCGGCCCCTCGAATCCGTCCAGGACGAGGACGAGCTGTTCCGCCGGGCTGGTCGCCTCGGCGCCCTCGTCCTCATGATCCGGGGGTTTCCTGCCGACCATGCCGTCAGTTGCCGCTGAGGATGCGGATCAGTTCGATCATGTAATCGACCGGCGGGCCGAGCACCCAGGAGAACACGCTGAGGTCCATGCCGAGTTCCCGCCCGATGAAGGGCAGCAGGAAGAAGGCGCCGATCAGGATCAGCATGCCGTACTTCTCCAGCCGGGCCAGCGGGAAGGCCAGCGCGTCGGGCAGGATGCCCACCGCCACCCGCCCGCCGTCGAGCGGCGGCAGCGGGATCATGTTGAAGACCATCAGCACGACGTTGACCAGGACCGACACCTCCAGCGCGGCGCGGACCCACATCTCCGTCGCCCCGCCCTGCGGGCTGGTGAAGCCCCAGATGATCGCGGAAACCAGCGCCAGCACGAAGTTCACCCCCGGCCCGGCCAGCGCCACCCAGACCATGTCGCGGCGAGGGTGGTGCAGGCGCCCGAAATTCACCGGCACCGGCTTGGCCCAGCCGAAGACGAAGCCGGTGGTGAAATACATCACCGCCGGCAGCACCACCGTGCCCAGGGGGTCGATGTGGCGGAGCGGGTTCAGCGTCACCCGGCCCAGCCGCCACGCCGTGTCGTCGCCACGCCACATCGCCACGAATCCGTGCGCCGCCTCGTGCATCGTGATGGCGAGGATCGCGGGGATGGCGACCGCGAAGATCATCGGTATGCGGTCGATCAGACCTTCCAGCACGCGCATCTCTCCCGTTGCGCCCCCCGAATTCGCCGGGGAAGCCTGAGCATGGCCCTAAACCTGGGGAGTTCCCAGCAATTCCGCCAGACGCGCCCGCAAGGCATCGGCGTCCACGGGCTGCACCGGGCCGCGCATCGCCTCGGCCCTTGCCCAGCGGCGGACGGCCGCGCCGCTCATCGCCGGAACGCCCTCGGCCACCGCCACCATCTCCTCCATCACGCCGTTGCAATGGAGCACGACGTCCAGCCCGGCGGCCAGGACCGCCTCGGCCCGGCCGCGCATGCCGCCGGCCAGCGCGCCCATCGACAGGTCGTCGCTGAACAGCAGCCCGTCGAAGCCGATAGGGGCGCCGCGCACCACGTCGCGCACCACGATCGCCGAGGTGCTGGCGGGCTGGTCCGGGTCGATGGCCTTCAGCACCACATGCGCGACCATGCCGAGCGGCATGTCGGCCAACGCGCGGAAGGGCGCGAAGTCGGTCGCCTCCAGCGCCTCGCGCGGGGCATCCACCACCGGCAGCTCGGCGTGGCTGTCGGTAAAGGCCCGGCCATGGCCGGGCAGATGCTTGACCACCGGCAGCACGCCGCCGGCCATCAGCCCGTCGCAGGTCGCCCGCGCCAGATCGGCCACGCGGGCCGGATCGCCGCAGAAGGCGCGGTCGCCGATGATGTCGTGGGCGCCCTCCACCGGCACGTCGCAGACCGGGGCGCAATCCACCGTCACGCCGCAGTCCGCCAGCATCAGCGCCAGCAGCCGGGCGTTTATCCGGGCGGCCTCCCGCCCGGCGGCGGCGTCGCGGGCCGCAAGGTCACCAAAGGCGCGCATCGGCGGAAAAGCCGGCCAGCGCGGCGGACGCATGCGGGCCACCCGCCCGCCCTCCTGATCGATCAGCACGGGGGCGTCGGCGCGGCCCACCGCCGCGCGCATCTCCGCCACCAGCGCGCGGACCTGCTCGGGCGTGTCGCAATTGCGCCGGAACAGGATGAAGCCCAGCGGATCGGCGTCGCGGAAGAAGGCGCGCTCGTCCGCAGTCAGCGCGGTGCCGGCGGCGCCGAACACCACCGCACGGTGAGGCGCAGGATGGGCCGCGCGACGAGGTCCGGACGCGTTTCGGGCGTTCGGCAAAGCCGGATCAGGGACGGACAACCACACACCCCACATTCTGGGACTTGAGCTGGGCGCAGACCGACTTGGCGCGCTCCTCGTCGAGGCCGACGCCCTGGATGCGGTAGAAGATGCCCTTCTCACCCAGATCGGCCTTGGCGACCTGCATGGACAGCCCGCCGAGCGCCGCGCCGTAGCGGCTGGTCAGGCGCTTCCATTCCGTCGAGGCCTCCGCCTCGCTGCGCACCGCGGCGAGCTGGACGCGCCAGTTCCCCCCGCCCGACGCCTTCGCCGGAGCGGGCGCCGGCTGCGGAGCCGGGGCGGCGGCCACCGGCGGCGCGGGCTGGGGCTTCGCGGGGGCCGCAGCAGGAGGTGTCTGGGCCACCGGCGGAGCCGGAGCCGGCTTGGCCGCGGGCGGCGGAGCGGCCTTGGGCGCCGGAGCCGCCGGAGCCGGTGCCGGAAGTGCAGCCA
>NZ_JBFUHT010000051.1:0-39837 GCF_056402275.1 Azospirillum sp. P4_B5 | reverse complement strand
GAGCCCAGCGCCGCCACCGGGCCGCGCAGCGGCAGGCGGGAGGCCGGGGCGGTGCGGGCCAGCCGGGACAGGGCGGCAAGGTCGTAGCCTTCCCACCAGGCGACGAATTTCGTCCGCCAGTCGGGATTGCGCCAGCGCTCCCTATCCTGAAAATTGTGCCGCATCCGGCGCTGCGTTTCCAAAATTGCTGCCCCACGAAGGACGGCCACCGCCGGCATCAACGGATACCGCACAATATAGAGGTAGACCTCAACAGTCGGGGAGTCAAGTAACCAGCACGAACAGTTGGGAAGGACTTGCGTGAACTGTCGCGAAAATTTTATCTAACTGTGAAATATTTCCGTAACGACCATGGCTTGCGGTCCCGAAGCCGACGCGCGGCACGGTGGCCGAAGCGCGCCGCGTTGCAGCATCGAGGCGCAATGCCTATAGTTCCGCCCCAGCACCCCGCAGCCTGTCCCCACACCG
Organism: Azospirillum sp. P4_B5; assembly: GCF_056402275.1. Classification (NCBI taxonomy): domain Bacteria; kingdom Pseudomonadati; phylum Pseudomonadota; class Alphaproteobacteria; order Rhodospirillales; family Azospirillaceae; genus Azospirillum; species Azospirillum sp. P4_B5. The sequence goes on along the minus strand of NZ_JBFUHT010000051.1, from coordinate 39,369 downwards.
CCCCACACCGCTCAAGGAGCACCGGCGTGCCGCACAAGACCGGCAATCCCTGGACCGTCCTGACGACCAAGCCGATCTACGAGAATCCGTGGATGCGGGTGGTGGAGCACGACGTGCTGACCCCGCTCGGCAATCCCGGCATCTACGGCGTCATGCACGCCCAAAATCTGGCGACCGGGGTGGTTCCCATCGACGACCAGGGCCGCGTCACGCTGGTCGGCCAGTACCGCTTCCCCTTGGAGCAGTACAGTTGGGAGATCCCGGAGGGCGGCGGCAAGAAGGGCGTCGAACCGGTGGAGTCGGCCAAGCGCGAGCTGCTGGAGGAAACCGGCCAGACCGCCCGCCACTGGCTCCCGATCCTGACCATGCACCTGTCCAACAGCATCACCGACGAGACCGCCCATTGCTTTCTCGCCTGGGGGATCGAGCAGGGACAGGCCGAACCGGAGGAGACGGAGGTCCTGCAACTGCGCCACGTTCCCTTCGCGGAGGCCTACTCCATGGTCAAGCGCGGGGAGATCACCGACGCCATCGCAGTGGCCTGCCTGCTGAAGGTCCGCCTGATGGCGCTCGACGGAGACCTGCCCGCGGACGTCACCCGCCTGATCCTGGGCTGAGGGAAGACGTTATGCAGGCTGTCGCCATCGACTTCGAAACCGCCAACGAATCGCGGACCAGCGCCTGCTCCATCGGCGTCGCCTGGATCGAGGACGGGCGCGTGGTGGAGACCGAGGAGCATCTGATCCGCCCGCGGGAGATGCGCTTCAACCCCTTCAACACCGCCGTCCACGGCCTGCGGGCGGAGGATGTCGCCGGCGCACCGGAATTCCCGGAGGTCTGGCGCCGCTTCGCCCGTCGGCTGGAAGGCCGGTTGGTGCTGGCCCACAACGCCTCCTTCGACATCAGCGTGCTGCGCCACACGCTGGACGATTACGGGCTGGTGTGGCCGGCCTGCAGCTACCTCTGCACCGTGGTGCTGGCGCGCAAGGCGTGGCCGCAGCTGTCGGCGCACAAGCTGAATTATCTGGCCGACCATCTGGGCATCGCGCTCGACCACCACCGCGCCGGCAGCGACGCCGAGGCCTGCGGCCGCATCGCGCTCGCCGCCACCCGCGTGCTGGGGCTGGAGCGGCTGGCCGACATCGCCGCGGCCACCGGCATCACGCTGGGGCAGTTGACGCCGGGCGCCTACAGCCCCTGCAAGGGCGGCAACCCGCCGCGGCGGCGCAAGCTGGTGCCGGTGGTGTAAGGGGGAGCGTATGGGGCAAGCGCTTTACGCGCCACCCCGCTCCGGAAACAACCCCGCCAACCCCTCGCGGGTCGCCGGACACACCCCGCGTTCGGTCACCAGACCGGTGACCAGACGGGCCGGGGTCACGTCGAAGCCGTAATTGACCGCCGGGCTGCCGGCCGGGGTGACGCGGACGGTCTCGATCCGCCCGTCGGCGGTGATGCCGGTCAGCTCGGTCACCTCGCGGGAGTCGCGCTCCTCGATGGGGATTTCCTTGACGCCATCCGCCATGCCCCAGTCGATGGTCGGGGAGGGCAGCGCGACGTAGAAGGGCACGCCGTTGTCGTGGGCGGCCAGGGCCTTCAGATAGGTGCCGATCTTGTTGCAGACGTCGCCGGTCGCCGTGGTGCGGTCGGTGCCGACGATGCACAGGTCGACCATGCCGTGCTGCATCAGGTGGCCGCCGGTGTTGTCTACCACCACCGTGTGGGGCACGCCGTGGCGGTTCAGTTCCCAGGCGGTCAGGCTGGCGCCCTGGTTGCGCGGGCGCGTCTCGTCCACCCAGACATGCAGGCGGATGCCCTCCTCGAAGGCGACATAGACCGGGGCGAGCGCCGTGCCCCAATCGACGGTGGCCAGCCAGCCGGCGTTGCAGTGGGTCAGCACGTTCACCGGCTCGCCCGGGGCCTTGCGGCGGGCGGCCTCGCGGATCAGGGCGGCACCATGCTCCCCGATGGCGCGGTTGATGGCGACATCCTCGTCGCAGACCGCCGCGGCCTCGGCGTAGGCGGCCTCGGCGCGGGCGACGGGCGGCAGCGCCGCCAGACGGGTGCGCATCCGGTCCAGCGCCCAGCGCAGGTTGACGGCGGTCGGGCGGGTGGCGAGCAGCCGCGCGCCGGCCGCCTCCAAGGCGGCGTCGGACGGGTCGGCCCGCATGGCCAGCGCCACGCCATAGGCGGCGGTCGCCCCGATCAGCGGCGCCCCGCGCACCAGCATGGCGCGGATGGCGTGGGCGGCCTCCTCCAGGTCGGTCAGCCGCGCGACGGCGAAATCATGCGGCATCCGCGTCTGGTCGATGATCTCCACCGACCAGCCGTCCTGCGCCAGCCAGATGGTGCGGTAGGCCGTGCCGTCGATTTTCATACGCCATACTCCCCGCGCTCGATGCTGCTTCGGCCTTTCGGCCCGGCGCGACAATAGGGGGTGGCGCGGCGCGGTTCAACGGGCGTACCCAGGGAACAGGAGCCCGCAAAAAAGTGTTGGTCCGCCACAAAAGCCACGACCTTCGATGCCACGCCAACCCGTCCTTCCCCGTCCCGCCGAAATCATGCCCCTGCGCGCCCTGCGATCCAAAGGTTCCCCTCTGCTGTACCGGATGCCGGGGTCGGCGCTGGTGCTGATGGTCTGCGCGGTGGCGCTGCTGCTGACGCTCGGCCTGTCGGCCAGCTTCGCGTTGCGGGACCGGGCGGCGGCCCTGCAGCACGCCCAGGACACCGCCGGCAACGCCAGCCTGCTGGTCGCGGAGCACGCGGCCCGGCTGGTGGAGACCAGCGACCTGATCCTGAAGCAGGCGGTCCAGCTCGCCGGACCGGCCGACGCCCCGCTGCCCACGGACCGGGCGGCCTGGGAACGCTACGCGGCGCTGGTGCGGGGCACGCCCTATCTGGTGTCGATCTGGCTGTTCGACGCCGAAGGGAACCCCGTCCTGAGCACCCGCCGCTTTCCCACCCCGGCGATGAACGTCGCCGACCGCGATTACTTCGAGGCCCAGCGGACGGGCGGCGGCAAGGCGGCCGGCCAGCTCTTCATCACCGCGCTGGACAAAAGCCGCTACAGCCAGGAGCCGCTGATCCTGCTCTCGCGCCCGCTGGCCGCGGCACCGGGGGAATTCCGCGGCGTGGCCCTGGTCGCCGTCTCGCCGCGCTACGTCCGCGACATCTACAAGAGCTTCGATTTCGACTACGCCCGTTCCATCACCCTGCGCCGGGCCGACGGCACGGTGCTGCTGCACGAGACCCAGGGGCCGGACGCCACCGACAGCGCCGCGGCGGAGGCCGCCGGGGAGCCGGAAATCTCCGCGCTGCGCCAGGTGGACAGCGTGCCGCTGACCGTTGGAGTGGCCATCCCGGTGAGCAGCGTCATGGATCGCTGGCACGGGCAGCTGTGGACCTACATCTCCTACGCGCTGGCGGCCCTGGCCGCGGTGTCGGTGATCGGCGGGATGGCCCTTCAGCGCGCCCGGCGAGAGCGGCAGGCGGAGAGAGCGCTCCAGAACGCCTACGACACGCTGGAGGAGCGGGTGCACCAGCGCACGGCGGAGCTGGAGCGGACCAACGGGCAGCTCGAAACGGCGGTGACCGACAAGGAGGTCCTGCTGAAGGAGATCCAGCACCGGGTGAAGAACAACCTTCAGGTCATCTGCAGCCTGCTGCGCCTTCAGGCCGCGCGCATCGACGAGCCGGCCCGCCGCGCCTTCGACGAGAGCCTGCGCCGCATCCAGTGCATGAGCCTGATGCAGGAGCTGCTTTACCGCTCCGACCAGCCGGCGCGCATCGACTTCGCCGATTACCTGCGCCAGCTCTGCGACGGACTGGTCCGCTCGACCAATCCGAGCGGGGCGCGACTGACGGTGAACGCTCCCCAGCCCTGGAGCCTCGACGTGGATCAGGCCACCCCGCTCGCCCTGATCGCCAGCGAGCTTGTATCCAACGCGCTGCTGCACGCCTTCCCCCTTGGCCATCCCGGCACGGTGACGGTGGACCTGCTGCCGGAAGGCACGGAGGGCATGCGGATGGTGGTGCGCGACGACGGCGCCGGCCTGCCGCCCGATCCGTCGGCCTCCCAAAGCCGCCCCAACGACAAGCGCCCGAGCGGGCTGGGGCTGGTTCTGGTCCGGGCGCTGGCCCAGCAGGCCGGGGCGGATGTGACGATCGACCGGCAGCCGGACGGTGGACCGGGCACCCGCTTCATCGTGTCGGTGCCCACCCTTTCGAAAGGCCAGACGAAAGCGGCTTGATGAAGCGTCAGGGCCGCGGCGGCTCCAGACGCAGATAGACCATGGCGGAGGCGAGCGCGCTGGCGTAGGCGTCCTCCCCGGCGCGCGGCGGCAGGTCGAGATCGCGCAGGATGCTGTCCAGCCGCAGATCGACCGCGTATTTGCCAGGCACCTTGGCCCTGCGGCCGTAATAGAGGCTGGACACCTCGATCCTCTGGTTCGGCAGCGCCATGCCCACCATCGGCTGCACCAGCCGATCCAGGAGCCCCACGGTGAAATCCAGGTAGTAACCGACCAGCGGGCGGTTGCCGATGAAGGCCAGCAGGCGGGACAGCGCGGGTTCCGCCGGTTCGGTGGGCCAGAAGGAAAGGATCAGGCGCTGGCTGGTCAGGATACGGCCGCCGCGAATGCGCAGAGCGGCGACGCCGCGGAGATCGGCCGTGGTCGCGTCGAAGGAGGTGGCCTCGCAATGGATCGCCACCCGCTCCCCGGTTTCTTCCCCCGACAGCAGCAAGGCGCGGTCGGGATGCTCGGCAAGGAGGCCGGCGGTCTCAGCGACAGGAGCGGCCACCACCCCGTTGGCCACCACGCTGGCAATGGTCTCGGTCGGCATGCCGCCTCCTTTCCCCGCGCGCTTGGCGGGTCAATGGTTCAGGTGGAAGTGGTACGCGAGCAGTTCCTTGAACTTCTTCACCAGCGCCAGGCAGTCCTTGAACTGGTCGCGGTCGAGCTTGCCCAGGGATTCGGTGCGGACGAGGTTGTCGGTCTGGGTGCCGGACACGCTGCCGTCCAGGCCGGCTTTCAGCCGCAGCGTGGACAGGAAGGTGAAGGCGTCGGCCAGTTCGCCGGCCACGGCGCGGTCGAGAACGCCCTGGTCGGCGAGCGCCCAGATGCGCTCGGTCGTGTTGGTCTCCGTCCTATGCTTTTCCAGCGCCAGCGCGCGGACGCCGTGGACGATGGGGAAGATGCCGGCCTTCTTGATGTCCACCGCCTCGTTGCGGCGCCGCTCGAACAGGCCGCCGAACAGGCCCGACGGCGTGTCGAAGGCCAGCGCCGGGCGGGCGAAGGCGGTGAAGAACATCTGGTTGTCCTGCAGCCGGCCGAGCAGGTAGCCCTTCGCCTCGGCCAGCAGGGCGGCGTCCCCGGCCACCGCCGCCGCGTCGTAGAAGATGGCGAGGTTCATCTGCGCCGCCTCGTCGGGACGGTGAATCCAGTGGAAGAGGGAATCCTTGTACAGCGCCAGCGGGCGCGTCCAGTCCGGGTTGGACACCATGATGCGCCCCGGGCAGGGCGGGTAGCCGAACGCGACCAGATGGCGGGTGAAGGCGTCGGTCACCTGCGACAGCGTCGGGCAATCGTAGCCGTCGCGCAGGATCAGCCCGTTGTCCTGGTCGGTCTTCAGAAGCTGCTCGCCGCGCCCCTCGCTGCCCATCACGATCAGGCAGGAGTTGGCCAGCAGGTCCGGCGGCGCCAGCAATTCGAACAGGCGGCGGAAGATCTTGCGGTTCAGCTCGGTCACGAGGTCGGCGATGAAGGACACCTTGACGCCCGTGCCGTGCAGCGTGCGGATCAGCGCGACGATGTCCTGGCTGGCCCGGCCCAGATCCTCCGGCGTGGCGGCGCGGTCGACCTTGAGCGCGATGACCTGGGAATGGTTGGACAGGACGGCCAGCAGGTCGGTCTGCTCCAGCAGGCCGGCGACCTCGCCCTGCTCGGTGATGACGAGACGGCGCACCGAATGCTTGGTCATCAGGATCAGCGCGTTGAACAGCAGGTCGTCGCGGTCCAGCGCCAGCAGTTCGTAGCGGGCGAGCGGCCCCACCGGGCTGTCCACCGGACGCCCCTCCAGCACCACGAGGTCGCGCAGGTCGGTGCCGGTCAGGATGCCGATGCGCCCCCCGTTTTTCGGATCGCCTTCCCGGACCAGCACGCTGCTCGCCTGGTTCCGCTTCATCGCCGCCGCCGCGTCGCGCAGGGACGCCCCGGCCTCGACGAAGACCGGCGGGTGCAGATAGGCCTGGCGGATTCGCGCCATGGTCAATGCGGCGGTTTCGCGGTTCGAGCGCTCGTTGGCCAGCGCGCTCAGCCGGTCGGCGAAGCCCTGCTGGATCACCGCGCCGAACGCGGTGTTCTCGTGGGCCAGTTCGAGAAGGACTTGGCGGGGCACCAGATCGCACAGCGTGTCCTCCGCCGCGACGAAGCTGCGCGCCTGCCCGTCGGAGAACAGAGCCTGGAGGTCGAAGCTGTCGTGGGCGCCGTGCACCGCCACCACCTCGCCACCCCGGCGTTCGTGGACCAGCCCTTGACGCACCACGAACAGGCAGTCTGCCGGCTCGTCCCGGCTCAGGATCACGCCGTCCCGGACATAGACGCCGAGGTCGAGCGCGGCGGCGAGCCGCTGCCGCTGTTCCGGGGTCAGGCGGTCGAAGGGGGGGACGGAGAAATCGAAGGCGTCGGACAAAATCCGCTCCACGAACCGGCGGGTGAATAAAAAAGGCGCCCCAAGACCGCGGTCTTGAGGCGCCTTGAAGATTACACCAGCCCCCTCATCTGCGGAAGGCGGGTGCGACCATTCGCATTAGTGAGCGGAAGCTCCTTCGGCGCCCAGGCCGGTCTGCGACCGGATGTACTGCGCCTTGTAGGCCTCGCGCTCGTCCTGCGCGGTCTTGCTGTTGTCGGTGATCGAGAAGAACCAGATCGCCAGGAACGACAGCGGGATGGTGAAGATGCCCGGGTTGTCGTACGGGAAGATGGCGGCCGGGTTGCCCAGCACCGACTTCCACACGGTCGGACCCATGATCAGCAGGCTGACCGACGAGACCAGGCCGATCCAGCCGCCGAGAACGGCGCCGCGGGTGGTCATCCGGCCCCAGAACATCGACATCAGCAGAACCGGGAAGTTCGCCGAGGCCGCGATCACGAAGGCGAGGCCGACCATGAAGGCCACGTTCTGGTTCTCGAAGGCGATGCCGAGGAAGATCGAGACGATGCCGATGACCACGGTGGTGATCTTCGAGACGCGGATCTCGTCATGCTCCGACGCGCGGCCCCTGGCGATCACGGAGGCGTACAGGTCGTGCGACACGGCCGAGGCGCCGGCCAGCGTCAGGCCCGCGACCACCGCGAGGATGGTGGCGAAGGCCACCGCCGAGATGAAGCCGAAGAACAGGTCGCCGCCCACCGCGTGCGCGGTGTGGATGGCCGCCATGTTGGAACCGCCGATGATGGTCGACGGGTTGGCCAGCGCGCCCGCCGCGGGGGCCGCGGTCAGGAACGGATAGGCGCCGGTGGCGTCCGGGGCCAGCAGCAGCACGATGGCGCCGAAGCCGATGATGAAGGTCAGGATGTAGAAGTAGCCGATGAAGCCGGTCGCGTAGAACACCGACTTGCGGGCTTCCTTGGCGTCCGACACCGTGAAGAAGCGCATCAGGATGTGCGGCAGGCCGGCGGTGCCGAACATCAGCGCCATGCCCAGCGAGATCGCCGAGACCGGGTCGGAGATGAGGGCGCCCGGCGCCATGATGGCGGTCGCCTTCGGGTGGACCTGGGTGGCCGTGGCGAACATCGCCTCCGGGCTAAAGCCGAACTTGGCGAGCACCGCGAAGGCCATGAAGGAGGCGCCCGACAGCAGCAGAACCGCCTTGATGATCTGCACCCAGGTGGTGGCGAGCATGCCGCCGAAGGTCACGTAGGCGATCATGAGAACGCCGACGATCACCACCGCCCACATGTAGTCGAGGCCGAACAGCAGCTGGATCAGCTTGCCGGCGCCGACCATCTGGGCGATCAGGTAGAAGGTCACCGTGGCGAGCGAGCCGCAGGCGGCCATCGTGCGCATCGGGGTCTGCTGGAAGCGGTAGGAGGCGACGTCGGCGAAGGTGTACTTGCCGAGGTTGCGCAGCCGCTCGGCGACCAGGAACAGGATGATCGGCCAGCCGACCAGCCAGCCCACCGAGAAGATCAGGCCGTCGAAACCGGAGGTGTAGACGAGGCCGGCGATGCCGAGGAAGGACGCCGCCGACATGTAGTCGCCGGCGATGGCGAGGCCGTTCTGGAAGCCGGTGATGCCGCCGCCGGCGGCGTAGAAGTCCTTCGCCGACTTCGTGCGGCGCGCCGCCCAGTAGGTGATGCCGAGCGTGGCCAGCACGAAGATCAGGAACATGACGATCGCCGAGAGGTTCGTCGCCTGCTTCTGAACCGCGCCTTCGACCGCCGCCGCGTGCACCGACGCGGGGATGAGCGCGCCGGCCGCGACGGCCGCGACGCCCACACGATTGACCAGCGAACGCATCACTTCGACTCCTCCATGATCTGCCGGTTCAGCTCATCGAACTCGCCGTTCGCCCGATGCACGTAGATGCCGGTCAGGATGAACGCCGAGATGATGGTGAAAAGGCCGACGGGGATACCCCAGGTGGTCACGCCGCTGCCGATCGGGGTACCCAGGAACCCCTTGCCGAAGGCGACCAGCAGGATGAAGCCGAAGTAGATGACGAGCATGGCGATCGAAAGCGTCCACGCGAATGCGCTACGCTTCTGCACCAGCTCCTGAAACTTGGGATTCGCGAGAATCCTCTGAGCGTTTTCTTTCATAGTGCGTCCCCTCGCGAGTGCCGAGCGATTTTTGCAAGGTCATATTAGACACTCGGGCCATATGGTCTTTGTAACGAACTATCCCGTCAACAACTTTGATGCAGGCCAGCCGCTAAAAAGCGGCTTGACGCAGCCCGCAGCCGTTGTTCCGGGGCATCGTTCACAAACCCATGGCAGCGAAAGGGCAAGGGGTACACGAAATATCGTGAGGCTCGGGCTTAGGAATTGGTGCGCGGAAGCCAAGGTATGCGACCAAAAGTCACACCTTCCTCCTTCAACTCTTCCGCTTCCTTGTCGGTGGCCTCGCCATAGATTCCGCGCGGGTCGGTTTCGCCATAATGGATGCGCCGGGCCTCCTCGGCGAAGCGATCCCCGACGTAATCGCAGCTCCCTTCAACCGTACGGCGAATTTCCGTCAATTGACGCATGACTTCCGCCGCGAAGCGCTCGCGCACCTCCGCCGGCACGGTCGGGGTTGCGGACGCCGGGGGAGCGGCAGGGGCCGTTGCGCCGCCAACCGCCGTGGGCACCGCCTCCGGCGCGCCGCTCTCGCGGGGTGCGTCGTCCTTGGAGCGGCCGCCTTTGGCGATGCGCGGGGCCATGGGGGCCTTGGCGATGTGCGTGTCGCCGCAGACCGGGCAGGCGATGGCTCGGGCGGCGGCCTGCGTCTCATAGGCGGCGCCGTTGCGGAACCAGGCCTCGAACCGGTGGTCGGCCGTGCATTTCAGAACGAAGAGGATCATGTCCCCGTCGGATGCTCCAAGGTGAGAAGAACGGATGGTCATGATATACGGTCGGTGACCGGTTGCCAGTTCAGCACGACGCCAGCGTCGCGGTCAAACACACGTCATGAAAAGAGCGGGAGCATCCGTCCCTTGTCCACACCGTCCTCCGCCGGATCGCCCCCTATCGGCTCGCCCCATGCCGCGATCAGCCCGCCCTCTCCCTGGGTCGCGCGCTTCGCGTCGCTGGTGCGGGCGGGCGGCCCGGTCCTCGACCTCGCCTGCGGGTCGGGGCGGCACCTGCGGCTGTTCCAGGCGCGCAACCATCCGGTGGTCGGGCTGGACCGCGATCTGCGCGGAGTGGCCGACCTGTCCGGGACGGCGGGGGTGGAGCTGGTGGAGGCCGACCTGGAGAGCGGGGCACCCGTGCCGCTGCTGCGCGACCGCCGCTTCGCCGCGATCGTGGTGACCAACTACCTGCACCGCCCGCTGCTCCCCATCCTTCTCGACGCGCTGGAGCCGGGCGGCCTGCTGCTTTATGAGACCTTCGCTCTGGGCAACGCCCGCTTCGGCCGTCCCGCCTCCCCCGCCTTCCTGCTGCGCAGCGGCGAGCTTCTGGAACTGGCGCGCGGGCGTCTCCAGGTCGTCGCCTACGAGCATGGCGAGGTCGCCTCGCCCAAGGCCGCGGTGGTCCAGCGGCTGTGCGCGGTCAAGGACCTGGAGGCCGGAAGCGGCCTGGACGGCGATCCGGAGCCCAGGCCGCTGCCCTACCCCCTGCCCGCATGACGGCCGGTCAGAAGCCGACCCGGTCGAGTGTGAAGGTCCGGTCGTGGGTCAGGGCCGGGACCATGCGGCGGGCCTCCTCGACGCGGGCCATGTCCAGCTCGGCCAGGACGAAGCCCACCGCCTCCTCCGCGTCGGCCAGAACCTCGCCCCAGGGGGCGACGATCAGGGAATGGCCGTAGGTCAGCCGTCCCTGGTCGTGGCTGCCGGTCTGGGCCGGGGCCAGCACGAAGCAACCCGTCTCGATGGCGCGGGCGCGCAGCAGCGTGTGCCAGTGCGCCCGGCCGGTCGGCACGGTGAAGGCCGCCGGCACCGTCAGGATCGACGCCCCCGCCTGGGCCAGCGCCCGGTAGAGATAGGCGAATCGCAGGTCGTAGCACACGGTCATCCCCACCCCGCCCCAGGGCGTGGCGGCCAGGACCGCCCGGTCGCCGGGCCGGAAGGTCGCGGATTCGCGGTAGCTCTCCCCGCCCTTCAGGTCCACGTCGAACATGTGGAGTTTGTCGTAATGGGCGACGGTCCGCCCCTCGGCGTCGAACAGATGGCTGCGGTTCGCCACCCGCCCGTCGTCGAGCAGGACGCCCAGCGTCCCGCCGAGCAGCCAGGCTCCCGTCTCCCGCGCCAGATCGGCGAAAAAGGGGATCGCCGGATGCTCGTCCGCCGGCTTCACCCGCTCCAGCACCTTGGCGCGGCCCTGGACGATCATGCTGACATTCTCGGGCAGGGCGATGAAGTCCGCTCCGGCGTCGCGCGCCCGGCGGACCAGATCGCCCGCCGCCTGAAGGTTCGGAAGGATTTCCGTGCCCGCGTTGACCTGGACGCAGGCGGCCTTCAGGACGCCGCTCATCCCCCGATTCCCAAAAGGGGGTCGAGCTTGCCGGCGCGGTCCAGCGCGTGGATGTCGTCGGAGCCGCCGTAGGGCTTGCCGTCGATGAAGACCTGCGGCACGGTCATGCGCCCCTCGGCCCGCTGCACCATCTCCTCACGGCGGCCCGGCTGCATGTAGAGGTCGATCTCCTCATACGCCACCCCCTTGCTGTCGAGCAGACGCTTGGCGCGCGAGCAGTAGGGGCAGAAGGGCGTGGTGTAGATGACGACGTCGGCCATGCGGAGGGCTCCTTGGCTGTTTTGAACGGTTATAAGATCAACCGCCGCACGGCGTCACCCGTTACGTTTTCATGGCTCACGTTCACGGCTCACGTCTTGACGACGCGCGCCAGGGTCAGCGCGTCCACCCGCTCCGCCCCGGCGCGCAGCAGCACCCGCGCGCATTCCGACAGGGTGGCCCCGGTGGTCAGGACGTCGTCGACCAGGACGATCCGCCGGCCCGCCACCCGCGGCTCCAGCCCCGGCCGGACCGCGAAGGCCCCCTTGACGTTCCGCCGCCGCCCCGAGCGGTCGAGCCCGCCCTGCGACGGGGTGGAGCGGCGGCGGACCAGCAGGTCGGGGATCACCGGGCACCCGCTCTGCCGGCCCACCGCCTGGGCGAGCAGGGCCGCCTGGTTGTAGCGGCGCCGGAACAGCCGCAGGCGGTGCAGCGGCACCGGGGCCAGCAGGTCGGCGTCGGCCAGCAGTTCCGCCCCGGCGCGGGCCAGCCAGGCGCCGTAGGCCCCGGCGGCGTGGATGCGGTCGCCGTGCTTGAAGCCCAGGACCAGCGGGCGGCTGCCGTCGTCGTAGGCCAGGACGGCGCGGGCGCGGGCGAAGACCGGCGGCTCGGCGATGCAGGCGCCGCACAGCGGCTCCCCCTCCAGCGCGAAGTCGAAGGGCGTGCCGCATCCGGCGCAGAGCGGCGGTGCGATGAAGGTCAGCCCGCTCCAGCACGGCGCGCACAGCCCGCCCTGCCGGTCCACCGCCCCGCCGCAGCACAGGCAGCGCGGCGGCAGCAGCGTGTCGAGAATTCCCGTCCAGACGCTGCTCACCAACCGCTGTGGAAGGGCCATGGCGGCGCGTCCCCTCAGTTCAGGCCGGCGATGCGGTCGAAGATCACGAAGGTGTAGTCGCGCAGCGCGATGTAGATCGCCGGACCGGTGATGAACAGGATGGCCAGCGTCGCGAAGATCTTGAGGTCCTGCTGCAGCGTCGATTCGTTGATGTTGGTCGCCTGCTGGAAGATGGTCATCAGCATGCCGAGCACCGTGGTGACGACGAGGACCGGGGTGGTGATCTTGATGATGACGATCAGCGCCTCGTAAGTGGCGCCGATGGCTTCCTCGATGCCCATGGCAAGCTCCCGCAGGTTCGCGGCCGACCATAGCACGGCCCGGCCCCTTCGCCGATGGTTGTAGCCCGCCGGGGCTGGGCTATATTGCGGGCATGACCACGCCCGACAGCATGACCGTCTTCGACCGCGCGCTCGTCCGCCGCCGCCGCGACCGCGCCGTCCCCTCCTTCGCCGAACACGCCTTCCTGTTCGAAGAGGTCGCCGAACGCCTCGTCGACCGGCTGGAGGATGTGGCCCGGCCCTTTCCCACCGTGCTCGACCTCGGCGCCCATGACGGGGTGATGGGGCGGACGCTGCGCGGGCGCAAGGGCGTCGAGACTCTGGTCGCCTGCGACCTCTCCCCCGGCTTCGCCCGGCGGGCCGGGCCGCTGGCCGTCGCCGCCGACGAGGAACTCCTGCCCTTTGTGCCGGAGACCTTCGACCTCGTGGTCAGCAACCTCAGCCTCCATTGGGTCAACGACCTGCCCGGCGCGCTGGTCCAGGTGCGGCAGGCGCTGAAGCCCGACGGCTTCTTCTGCGCGGCCATGCTGGGCGGGGAAACGCTGCTGGAGCTGCGCCGCTGCCTGTACGAGGCGGAGATGGAGGTGGCCGGCGGCGTGTCGCCCCGCGTGTCGCCCTTCGCCGAGATCCGCGACGTCGGCGGGCTGATGCAGCGCGCCGGCTTCGCCCTGCCGGTGGTGGACAGCGACGTCATCACCGTCACCTACGCCGACGCCTTCCGCCTGATGCGCGACCTGCGCGGCATGGGCGAGAGCAACGCCGTGCTGGCCCGCCGCAAGGTCCCGGCCACCCGCGCCCTGCTGTTCGACGCCGCCCGCCGCTACGCCGAGCGCTACGCCGAACCGGACGGCCGCATCGAGGCGACCTTCCAGATCCTCTATCTGGCCGGCTGGTCGCCGCACGAGAGCCAGCAGCAGCCGCTCAAGCCCGGTTGCGGCGAGATCCCGCTGGGCGAGGCGCTGAAGGGATCAGCGGGGACGTTGTCGTAATTCCTGAAGCGTCGCTTGGGCGGCTATTCACCACGAAGACACGAAGGACACAAAGAGGGCACGAAGAAATTGCGGCACTGAGAAGGCCAAAAACCAGGATTTTTTATCCAAGCTTACGCTTGATCACGCCAAACGACCTTTGCGAAAACTTAGTGGCCATCGTGTCTTTGTGGTGAAAACCCTTCACCCGATCATCCGGATCGCCATCCAGCCGAGCACGCCGGCGTTCACCACCATGATGACCGGCGCCGCCCGCGCCACCGCGGAGCGCCAGGTGCGCCCCGCCAAGTGCCCGGCGAGGCCGACCGCCAGCAGGCTCGGCAGCGTGCCCAACGCGAAGGCCGCCATGCCCAGCGCGCCGGTCAGCGCGCTGCCGCTGGCCGCGGCCACCGCCACCGCACCGTAGAGAAGACCGCAGGGAATGAAGCCCAGCGCCAAACCCAGAGCGTAGCCGCGCCAGCCCGTGGGGTTGCCGAACAGTGGGCGGGCCAGCCGGGACACCCGGTCGCCCCACCAGCGCTGCACCGCGCCGTCGAGTTTCGGCACCCAGGCGGTCAGCCCCTTCACCGCATAGCCGAGGAAGAACAGCGCCGCGAAGGCCAGAAGCGCCACCGACAGCCATTTCAGCCCGGGCAGCGCCCCGACATGGCCGGCGACCGCCGCCGCCGCCGCGCCGATCAGCGTGTAGGTGGTGCCGCGCCCCAGATGGTAGGGCAACACCGCCGCCCCGGCCAGCCGGTGGAACTCGCTCATCCGCGAGGCCGGGACCTGCTCCAGCCGGGCGGTGACCTGGGCCAGCACGAAGGGGCCGCACATGCCCGCGCAATGGGTCGATCCCCCGACCAGCCCCGCGGTCAGCAGCGCGACCAGCAGCCCGCCGTCGCGGTCGATGACGACAGCGCACTGGTTGAGGCCGGCTTCGAGAAGCGTCAGGGCCGAATGGGCGTCCAAGGCGGATCTCCGGTTGGAAGACCGCCCGTGTATAGGGGAAGCCCGCCGCGAAGGCCATGACCTGAGTCAACGGGCTCCAGACGTCCTCTCGACTACCCCTCGGAGCCGGACTGCGGCACCTCGTGCACCTCGACCGGCCGGGCGGCGTGGCGGTTCATGATCTCCAGCGCCTGCTGCTCCCGCCCGGCGTCGGCCAGATTGACCCACAGCAGGATGCCGCCCTTGTCGAGGTGCTGAAGCATCGGCTCGTTGCGCTTGTCGGTCAGCCAGTTCGACATGACCGAGCCCATGGCGCCGCCGCCCACCCCCGCCGCCGCGGCCGCCGCGGCCGCCGCCAGGGCCGTGCCGCCGGTCGCCAGGACGGCGCCGGTCGCCAGGATCGCCCCGACATAGGCCGGGAACCCGACCGCCACGCCCTTCACGCTGCCGACATCCTCCGGCGAGACGTAGGACTGGCGCGGCGCGTCGGGATCGTGGGCGATGTCCTCGGCCCGCTCCGGCACATGGCCGAGATGGTCGCGGATGGTCTGGTCGTTGGCGAGCACGCTCAGCTCATGGCGCTGGAAGCCGGCCAGGGTCAGGTCGTCGACGGCCTTCTGCAGGGCGTCGCGGCTGGCGAAGATCCCCACGGCCTCGCGCACGGCGCCGCGCAGATGGCCGCTGGAGCGGTTCGCGTTCACATCGTTCTCGAAGGTCATGGCAGTCGTCCCCTGTTGCGCTTCCCGGTTGAGCTTCAACCATGGGCGCGGAGCGGAGGTTCCCGCCGGGAAAGCAAGCGGCGTCAGGGCGTTCCCGCGGCGGCGGGCGGGGACACCACGCCGCGCGGCTCCGGCATGGTCCCCAGGAACCACCACAGGCCCAGCGCGATCAGCACGGCCTTCACCGCCAGGAACAGGGCGATGTGGCGGGCGAGCGGGTTGCGGACCATGGGCGGCTCCATTGCAGCGGGTCGCCGTCGCCAAACCGGGCCAAACTGGATAGTATCCCCGGCCGAAAGACGGATCACCCACACGGATCGCACAAAAGGACGCGCCATGAAACGGTTGCTGATGCTCAGCCTGCTGGCCCTCGGCCTGACCGCCCCCGTCGCCGCGCCGGCCCTGGCCCAGATCAACCTTCTGGAAGGCCCCTCCATGGTCAAGGCGGTGACGTCCAACGACGCCAGCGCGCTGCGGCTGCTCCTGCTGAAGGGGGAGAACCCGAATCAGGTCGATTCCAACGGGCGCCCCGTCCTGCTGGTGGCCATCGGCAACGGCCATCCCGAACTGGTGCGGCTGCTGCTCGACGGTGGGGCCAATCCCAACCGCGCCGACAAGTCCGGCAACACCCCGCTGCACTACGCGGTGGAGGCCGACGCGCCGGAGGCGGTGGACCTTCTGCTCACCAAGGGCGCCAAGGTCGATCAGGACAACCGCCAGGGCATCACCCCGCTGATGACCGCGGCCCGCTTCGGCCGCGTTGATCTGGTGGAGCGGCTGCTGAAGGCCGGGGCGCAGGCCGACCGCTCCGACTTCACGGGCCGCACGACGCTGAGCTGGGCGCAGGACAGCCGCAACGCCCGCGTAGCGAACCTGCTGCGTCAGGCCGGCGCGCGGTGAGGCCGCGATGGGCGACGCCCTGCTCACCTCCGTCCTCGGCGCCGCCCCCCTGAACGGTCCGGGACCGCTGTTCCTGCTGCTGCTGGCCCTGGCCATCGACGCCGCCGCCGGCGACTGGATCGGACGCGTCCTGCCCGACCCGGCGGCGCTGGCGCAACGAGTCTGCGCCTGGGCCGACCGGCGGCTGAACCGTGTGGAGCGCGGCAAGACCGCCCGCCTGCTGCGCGGCGCGTTGGTCGTTCTGGCGCTCGTGCTGGCCGCCGTCGCCGTCGGCCTGATCGTCGAGCGGGTCGGCGCGCAGAGCCGCGGCTGGCTGCTGGAACTGGCGGTGATCCTCGCCACCCTGCGTGGGCGGAGCGCCTGGGCGCGGGTGCGCGCGGTGCGCCGCGCCCTGGACAAGGGCGGCGTCGCCCCAGCGCGGGAGGCCGTCGCTCCCCTCACCCGCCGCCACGCCTTCAGCCTGGACGAGCACGGCATCGCCCGCGCCGCCATCGAGGCCGCCGCCAAGGGCTTTGCCCGCAAGCTGGTGGCGCCGGTCTTCGGCTACGCCCTGCTGGGGGTGCCCGGCCTGCTGGTCTGGGCGGTGGTGGATGGCGCCGACACCGCGCTGGGCCACGCCGGCGTCCGGCACGCCCGCTTCGGCCAGACCGCGGCGCGGCTGGACGACGCGCTGAACGCGATTCCGGCGCGGCTGGCGGCGGTTCTCCTGGCGCTGGCCGCGCCCTTCGCCGGAGCGAGGGCCGGCGGCGCCTTCCGCACGATGCTGCGGGACGGCGGCAAGGCGGCCTCCCTCAACATGGGCTGGCCGACCGCCGCCATGGCCGGTGCGCTGGGTCTGGCGCTGGGCGGTCCGCACCGCGACGGCGGCGTGGTCATCACCGAACCCTGGATCGGCGAGGGCCGCGCGCGGGCCACCGCCGCCGACATCGGACGGGCGCTGGCGGTCTACGCCGTGGCCGGGCTGATCCTGGCGCTGCTGGTGGCGCTGCTGCTGTGGGGGATCGCGGGGGTGTGAAGTCTCGCCCCCGTCGCCACGGCCCGCCCAAGAAAAAAGGCGCGATCCCGAGGGACCGCGCCTTTTTCATGTCAGCGGTGAACCGCTGTTACCACTTGGACGCCCGGTGCGCCGGCTTGCCGCCCTGGGAGTCGCGGCGGGCATGGCCGCCGTGCTCGTTGCGGGCGTGGTCGCTCCGGCCATGCTCGTTCCGGTTCGCCGGACGGCCCTGCGGACGGCCCCCCGGGCTGCCGTTCGGCTTGGCGCCCTCGGCACCGCCGGCGTTGCGGACCCACGGCTTCTTGTTGTAGCCGCCGCCGTTGCCGCCACCCGGACGCCCACCCGGACGGCCCGTCGGACGACCGCCGCCGCCGCCGGTCTGGAACGGACGCTGCGGCTCCAGGCCCGGAACGACGTGGATGTCGAGACGGGTGCCGGTGTAGCGCTCGATCCGGAACAGGGCGTCGCGGTCGGCGCGGGCGGCGAAGGAGACCGCCACGCCCGAGGCTCCCGCACGGCCCGTGCGGCCGATGCGGTGGACATAGTCCTCCGCCGAGCGCGGCAGGTCGAAGTTGATGACGTGGGTGATGTCGCGCACGTCGATGCCGCGCGCCGCCACGTCGGTCGCCACCAGCAGGCGGACCTGGCCGGTGCGCAGGCGCTGGAGCGTGCGGTTGCGCTTGAACTGGTCCATGTCGCCGTGCAGGGCGGCGGCGGCGTGGCCGGCGTCGCTCAGCTCCTCGGCCAGCGCGTCGGCGTCACGCTTGGTGGCGGCGAAGATGATCGCCTTGCCGACCTCGGGCAGGTCCGCGAAGTGCTTCAGCAGGCGGCGCTTGTGGTCCATGTCGTCGGCATGGTGCAGGCGCTGCTCGACGTTCACCGCGGTGGTGGCGCTTTCCACGGCGACGCGCACCGGGTTGCGCAGCAGGTTGCCGGCGAGCTGGGCCATGCGGCGGTCCAGCGTGGCGGTGAACAGCAGCGTCTGGCGCGTCTCCGGGCAGCACTTGGCGATGGTTTCCACATCGTCCAGGAAGCCCATGTCCAGCATGCGGTCCGCCTCGTCCAGGATCAGCACCTCGACGGCGCTGAGGTCGATGCGGTTGCGCGACACGTGGTCGAGCAGGCGGCCGGGGGTGGCCACCATCACGTCCACAGCGCGCGACAGCAGGCGGAGCTGGTCGCGGTAGGGCATGCCGCCGACGACGTCCACGATGTTGTACTTCATGAACTTGGCGTACTTGCGGGCGGCGTCGGTGACCTGCTTGGCCAGCTCGCGGGTCGGGGCCAGCACCAGCACGCGCGGCGCGGCGACGCCGAGGCGCGGCAGCTCGACGGTGCGGGTCAGCGCCGGCAGCATGAAGGCGGCGGTCTTGCCGGTGCCCGTCTCGGCGGTCGCCAGGATGTCGCGGCCTTCCAGGGCCGGCGGGATCGCCTCGGCCTGGACCGGGGTCGGGGTGTTGTACTCGAACGCTTCCAGCGCCTTCACGACCAGCGGGTGGACGCCCAGCCCGGCGAACGCGTTGGGGGTAACGGTTTCAGTGGTGTCGGTCACGGTTTCGCCGGCGACGGCAGTCTCGATGACAGAAGTCTCGATGACAGAGGTCTCGGTGACGGTGGTCTCGGCAACGAGAACGTCGGCGGCGGTCATTTCGATGGACGACAAGTAGGGTAACCTTTCCTCAGGACCATGACGGCGCACGGCCGCCGCACCAGGATGGTGAGCGGTGGAACGCCGGCGTTTTCGCCGGGAGGAGGTCGGAAGAGGGAGAGGCGTCTGTCCGAAGCTACGGGCGACCGGGTCCCAAGGAAGGCCGTCCCGAAATATCAAAGCGCGTCTCGCTCAAGAGACGCGCGAGCCTCCAGCGATCAAGACGCCTTACATAATGGGTTGCGCTGCACAATCCAAGAAGATTCTTTCACGCCCCCGGTCGCGTCGTGTCCGCCGGAGCGGGTGTCTGCCGTGCGCGCAGCGCATCCCGGATCTCCTCCAGCAGGATCTCCTGGCGGGGGGGCGCCTTCGGCTTGGAATCGTGGAGGAAATGCAGGCGGTTGACCTGCCGCACGATGAGGAACAGCGCCCCCGCCACGATGAAGAAGTTGATCAGGGCGTTGATGAAGCGGCCGTAGTTGATGGTCGCCGCCCCCGCCGCCTCCGCCGCGGCGAGGCTCTCGTAATGGCCGCCGGACAGGTTCAGGAAATAATTGGAGAAGTCGATCCCGCCCATGACCCAGCCGATGGGCGGCATCAGCATGTCCCTGACCAGCGAGTTGACGATGCCGGTGAAGGCCGCGCCGATGATGATGCCGACGGCCAGCTCCACGACGTTGCCGCGGCTGATGAAGGTCTTGAATTCCTGCAACATGGCTGCGCTCCCGCTTTTGACGGGAAGAACGCCACAGCCCAGCCGAAGTTTCCCGGACCGCAAAAGGAAAGGGCCGGACCTTGCGGCCCGGCCCTTTCCGGAGTTCACCGGCGGCGTTCTTGGCGGCGGCGCTTACGCCACCTTGCCGTGGCAGTGCTTGTACTTCTGGCCCGAGCCGCAGGGGCAGGGCGAGTTGCGGGGCGTGTTCGCCCAGGCGTTGGGGTCGGCGCCCGGCACCACCGAGGCGGCGGCCTCGCGGCGGACCATGCCAGCCGGCAGCGGCGCGTCGGCCGGCGGATAGCCCTGAGCGGCCCCGGCTCCCGCTTCGGCCATGGCCAGCGCCGGATCGTCGCGGCCCTCGTGCATCTCCTGCGGCGGACGGGCGTACAGCTCCTCCGGCTGCGGGGCGATGCGGATCTCGACATGCATCAGCACCGCGGTCACCTGCTCGCGCAGGGTCGACAGCATGGTCTCGAACAGCTCGAAGGCTTCCCGCTTGTACTCGTTCAGCGGGTCCTTCTGGGCGTAGGCGCGGAGGCTGATGCCCTGGCGGAGATGGTCGAGCTGGAGCAGGTGATCCTTCCATTCCTGGTCGAGGATCTGCAGCAGCAGGCTCTTCTCCACGTGGCGCATCGTCTCGGCGCCGTAATTCTCCACCTTCTCCGCGTATTTGCGGTCGGCGGCCTCGCGGACGCGCTCCTCGATCTCCGGCTCGGCGATGCCCTCTTCCTTGGCCCAATCGGCCACCGGCAGGTCCATGCCCAGCAGGCGATTCACCTCCTCGTGCAGGCCGGCGATGTCCCAGGCCTCGGAGTAGGAGTTCGGCGGGATCGCCTTGTTGACCATGTTGGAGACGACCTGATGGCGCATCTCCAGAACGGTCTCGGCGATGTCCTCGGTGTCCATGATCTCGCGGCGCTGCTCATAGACGACCTTGCGCTGGTCGTTCATGACGTTGTCGAACTTGAGCAGGTTCTTGCGGACCTCGAAATGGTGGGCTTCGACCTTGGTCTGGGCCTTTTCCAGCGCCTTGTTGATCCAGGGGTGGATGATCGCCTCCCCCTCCTTCAGGC
Source organism: Azospirillum sp. P4_B5 (assembly GCF_056402275.1). Taxonomy (NCBI): domain Bacteria; kingdom Pseudomonadati; phylum Pseudomonadota; class Alphaproteobacteria; order Rhodospirillales; family Azospirillaceae; genus Azospirillum; species Azospirillum sp. P4_B5. The sequence goes on along the minus strand of NZ_JBFUHT010000051.1, from coordinate 18,856 downwards.
CGAGGCGCTGGAGCATGCCGTCCATGCGCTCCGACCCGAAGATGCGCATCAGGTCGTCGTCCAGCGACAGGAAGAACTTGGAGGCACCCGGATCGCCCTGGCGGCCCGAGCGGCCGCGCAGCTGGTTGTCGATGCGGCGGCTCTCGTGCCGCTCCGTGCCGACGACGTAGAGGCCGCCGGCCTGCTTGACCAGTTCGCGCGCCTCGGCCACCTCGGCCTCGATCTGCTTGACCTTGGCGTCGCGCTCCGGCCCCTCCGGCAGACTGGCCAGCTCCATCTGGATGCGCATCTCGACGTTGCCGCCGAGCTGGATGTCGGTGCCGCGGCCGGCCATGTTGGTGGCGACCGTGACGGCGCCCGGACGGCCCGCCTGCGCGACGATGTAGGCTTCCTGCTCGTGGTGGCGGGCGTTCAGCACGTTGTGCGGGATGCCGCGCTTCTTCAGCAGCTCGGCGATCAGCTCCGACTTCTCGATGGAGGTGGTGCCGACCAGCACCGGCTGCTGGCGCTTGCGGGCGTCCTCGATCAGATCGATGATCGCGTCGTACTTCTCCGACGCCTTGCGGTAGACCTCGTCGTCCATGTCCTTGCGCTGGACCGGCACGTTGGTCGGCATGTCCACGACCTCAAGGCCGTAGATCTCCGCGAACTCCGCCGCCTCGGTCATCGCCGTGCCGGTCATGCCGGCCAGCTTCGGGTAGATGCGGAAGTAATTCTGGAAGGTGATGGAGGCGAGCGTCTGGTTCTCGCGCTGGATCGTCACCTTCTCCTTGGCCTCCAGCGCTTGGTGCAGGCCTTCCGAATAGCGGCGGCCCTCCATCATGCGGCCGGTGAACTCGTCGATGATGATGACCTTGTCGTCCTTGACGATGTAGTCCTTGTCGCGCTGGAACAGGGTGTAGGCGCGCAGCGCCTGCTGGGAATGGTGGACCAGCGCCACGTTCTGGATGTCGTACAGCCCGCCCGCCTTCAGCAGCCCGGCCTCGGCCAGAAGCTGTTCCATATGCTCCTGCCCGGTCTCGGACAGGCTGACCGTGCGGTTCTTCTCGTCCAGCTCATAGTCGTCCCGCGTCAGCTGCGGGATCAGGCGATCCACCTGCACGTACATCTCCGAGGAATCGGTGGACGGGCCGGAGATGATCAGCGGGGTGCGCGCCTCGTCGATGAGGATCGAGTCGACCTCGTCCACGATGGCGAAGTTGAAAGGCCGCTGGACCATGTCCTCCAGCCGGAACTTCATGTTGTCCCGCAGATAGTCGAAGCCGAATTCGTTGTTCGTGCCGTAGGTGATGTCGGCGGCGTAGGCGGCGCGGCGCTCCTCGTCGTCCAGCCCGTGCACGATGCAGCCGGTGGTCAGGCCGAGGAAGCCGTAGATCCGGCCCATCCAGGCGCTGTCGCGCGAGGCCAGATAGTCGTTCACGGTGACGACGTGGACGCCCTTGCCCTCCAGCGCGTTCAGATAGACGGCCAGCGTGGCGACCAGCGTCTTGCCTTCGCCGGTGCGCATCTCGGTGATCTTGCCCTGGTGCAGGACCATGCCGCCCATCAGCTGCACGTCGTAGTGCCGCTGCCCCAGCACGCGCTTGCCCGCCTCGCGCACGGTGGCGAAGGCGTCGGGCAGGATGGCGTCGAGCGTCTCGCCCTGCGACAGCCGGCCGCGCAGCCAATCGGTGCGGGCGCGCAGCGCGTCGTCGGAGAGCACCGCCAACTCGGGCTCCAGCGCGTTGATCTGCTGGACGGATTTTTGCAGCGCCTTGACGGTGCGCGTGTTGGCGGTGCCGAAAATCTTGCGGGCGAGAGCACCGAACATGAAAACCTCGGGGGTGGAACGTCGTGAAGCCGGCTTTTTGACCGGTCTCACATAGGCCCGAAGCAAGTTTCTGTCAACGAGACCCGCCCCTTTGCCCGGCCCTTTGCGGCGCGCATCGCGGGGGTGCCGGCCCCGCATCGGCTGTGGATCGGCGTGTGATGCGCCCTGGAAGCACCACCGTTCCGCCGCCATATCGCCTTGAACACGGTCGAAGCAAGGCGCCGAAGCAAGGCGTCATGGCCGCGCATCACGACCGCTTGCCCCGCGCCGCGAACCCATGCTTAATCCCCCGCGGATTCGGGCGCGGGGCCGGACAGCCGGCGCAGCTGGTCATCCGTCATAAGAAGCCCCCTGTCATAACGTTGCCTGTGACAAGACACATCCGCCGGAAGGAAAAGACTCCATGGTGAATCGAGTGTTCCGCGCCGCCCTGCTGTCGATGGCCGCCTGCGGCCTCGCGCTGGCCGCACACGCCCAGACTCCGGCTCCCGCCGCCACGCCCGCTCCTGCCGCGCAGGCCGCTCCCGCCCCGGCGGAGGCCGATCCGGTGGTGGCGCGCGTCAACGGCGAGGCGGTCCACCGCTCCGACGTCCAGCGCATGGTCGCCCAGCTTCCGCCGCAGGTGCAGCAGATGCCGCTGGAGATGATCTACCCGGCGGTGATCGAGCAGCTCGTCAATTCCAAGCTGGTGGCCGAGGCCGGCTACAAGGCCAACCTCGCCGGCACGCCGGAGGTCAAGGACGAGATCAAGCGCGCCGAGGAGCGCGCGGTTCAGCGCGCCTACATCCAGAAGGAAGTGCAGTCGCGCATCACCCCGGCCAAGCTGGACGAGGCCTACCAGGCCTTCCTGAAGCAGAACCCGGCCCAGGAAGAGGTCAAGGCCAGCCACATCCTCGTCGAGAAGGAGGATGAGGCCAAGGCGATCATCGCCCAGCTCAAGAAGGGCGGCGACTTCGCCAAGCTGGCCAAGGAGAAGTCGAAGGACCCGGTGGCCGCCGAGCAGGGCGGCGATCTCGGCTACTTCACCAAGGACACGATGGTCGAGCCCTTCGCCGACGCCGCCTTCGCCATGAAGAAGGGCGAGGTGAGCAAGGAGCCGGTGAAGACGCAGTTCGGCTGGCACATCATCAAGGTCGAGGACAAGCGCACCCAGCCGCAGCCGTCCCTGGACGAGGTGAAGCCGCAGCTCGAGCAGCAGCTCAGCAAGGACATCGTGACCAACGTCGTCGACGATCTGCGCAAGGTCGCCAAGGTCGAGACCTTCCAGCTCGACGGCTCGCCGATGCCGAAGGAGGAGCCGGCCCAGACCGCTCCGGCCCAGAGCGCCCCGAAGGCCGAAGAGCCGAAGAAGAACTAAGCTCCGGCAGCGGTTGCCCCCACCCCGACCCTCCCCCGCTGACGCAGGGGAGGGAGATTGGTCCCCTCCCCCGCCCAGCGGGGGAGGGTTAGGGAGGGGGCAAGCGCCCGCACATCAATACCCCTCACCCCCGCTCCACCAGCCCCGCGAGCCCGTCCCCATGGCCACGACCGTCTCCCCCTTGGCACCCGCCGGCTTCCCGACGCTCCCGCCCGTGGCGGGCGTGCGCATCGCCACCGCCAACAGCGGCATCCGATACAAGGGCCGCGACGACCTGATGCTGGCCGTGCTCGACGAGGGCACGACGGTGGCCGGCGTGCTGACCAAGTCCCTGACCTGCTCCGCCCCGGTGATCTGGTGCCGCGACAGCCTGCCCCGCGGCTCGGCCCGCGCGGTCGTGGTCAACGCCGGCAACGCCAACGCCTTCACCGGCAAGGCCGGCGACGCCACCGTCCAGGCGACGGTCGAGGCCGCCGCCAAGATCGTCGGCTGCGCCACCGACGAGGTCTACGTCGCCTCCACCGGCGTGATCGGCATCCCGCTGGCCGCCGACGCCATCGCCAAGGTCCTGCCCGGCATGGTTCCGGCGCTGAAGGACGATTCGGCGGCGCTGGAGGCCGGGGCGCGCGCCATCATGACCACCGACACCTTCGCCAAGGGCTCGACCCGTCAGGTAGCCATCGGCGGGACGACGGTGACGATCAGCGGCTTCGCCAAGGGCTCCGGCATGATCGCCCCGGACATGGCGACGATGCTGGGCTTCCTCTTCACCGACGCCGCCATCGCCGCCCCGGCGTTGCAGTCCATGCTGTCGGAGTTCACCGAGCGCAGCTTCAACGCCATCACCGTGGACGGCGACACCTCGACCAGCGACACGCTGCTGCTGTTCGCCACCGGCAAGGCCGGCAACGCCCCGGTGACCGACGCCCGGGCGCCGGAGCTGGCCGCGTTCCGCAAGGCGCTGGAGGAGGTGATGCTCGACCTCGCGCTGCAGATCGTGCGCGACGGCGAGGGGGCGACCAAGTTCGTCTCGATCACGCTGGTCGGCGCCGAGAGCGACGCCGCCGCCAAGCGCATCGCCCTGACCGTCGCCAACTCCCCGCTGGTCAAGACCGCGCTGGCCGGCGAGGACGCCAATTGGGGCCGCATCGTCGCCGCCATCGGGCGGGCGGGCGAGCGGGCCGACCGCGACCTCATCAAGATCACCATCGGCGGCACGCTGATCTGCGCCGAGGGCATGGAGGTTCCGGGCTACGACGAGGCGCCGGTCGCCGCCCACATGAAGGGCCAGGAGATCGACGTGCACATCGACCTGGGCATCGGCGCCGGCAAATCCCGCGTCTGGACCTGCGACCTGACCCACGGCTACATCGACATCAACGGCTCCTACCGGAGCTGAGGCCGGCCTTGACGTCATGACCGGCGCGCCCCTGCCCGAGCGCCTCGACACGGCGCGGCTGATGCTCCGCCCCTTCCGCATGGAGGATGTGGAGCGCTTCGTTCCGCTGATCGGGGAGTGGGAGGTGGCGCGCTGGCTCGCCCGCGTGCCCCACCCCTACGGCCCGGAGGACGGGCGCGCCTGGGTCGCCCTGGCCGCACGCAATCGGGCGGAGCGCGCGTCGCTCGACCTGCTGGTGGTCCGTAGGGACGATAACCAGCCGGTCGGCGGCATCGGCGTGATCCTGGCGGACGGCGAAGTCGGCTATTGGCTCGGCCTGCCGCACCAGGGCATCGGCTACGGCACGGAGATGCTGCGGGCCGTCGTTCCCGCCGCCTTCGCGCTGGGCCTGTCCCGCCTGTGGGCGCGGACCGCTCCGGACAACCACCGCTCCCGCCGCGTGCTGGAAAAGGTCGGCTTCCTGCCGCTCGACGACGCCGACCATTATGGACTGACCGCCGGACGCTGGCGGTTCCTCACCCAGGAGACCGCGTGATGCCGGCCTGCTTCGATCCCTCCTCCACCCCGGCCCCCGGTTCCCTGCCGACCCTGCTGGTCGTCGCGGTGGCCCTGGTGGACGCCGACGGCCGCGTCCTGCTGGCCCAGCGCCCGCCCGGCAAGTCGCTGGCCGGGCTGTGGGAGTTCCCCGGCGGCAAGGTCGACGCGGGTGAGACGCCGGAGGCCGCCCTGGTTCGCGAGTTGAAGGAGGAGCTGGGCATCGACACGGCGGCGAGCTGCCTCGCCCCCTTCACCTTCGCCTCGCACAGCTACGAGAAATTCCACCTGCTGATGCCGCTGTTCGTCTGCCGCGTCTGGGAGGGCGACGTGATGGCGCGGGAGGGGCAAACGCTCGCCTGGGTCTACCCGAACCGCATGGGCGACTATCCCATGCCCCCCGCCGATGTGCCGCTGGTGGCGATGCTGCGCGACCTGTTGTAGCCGGTTGGGGATTTGCAACGCCGGGGAATTGCGCTACCTTGTCGGGAGTGGCCGGCAGGTGCTGTGAACACCCACCGGCACGCTCCTAGTGCTTAGCCAACGGTGATGCGGATTTCGATCCGCCATCGCCGCCACTGGAGCACCAGGAAAAAGGGCATTTTTGGCATGCCTCTTTCTCCTTTCGAAACGGCGGGTGGCCAATTCCACCCGCCGCTTTCACCTTACACGCGATTGGATGCATTCGCGCCACGGTTTTCCCGCGTCACGCGATGCGCCACCCTTGTCCCCACGCTCTTTCCGGATTGCGCCTTCACGAATCGGGTGATCTGTGCCACATCATAGCCGTCGCGTTCGGGATCGCATCCCGACCACCAGATTCTGACCCGAACACCAGATTCTAAATCGTCCAGAGACGGACCCGCATCTGAACCGCATCGGCGTGGACTCGCTCTTCAATCTCAAGGCGCCTCCGGCGGAGCCGGCCCAGGACCCTGATGGCAACCCCGCCCTGGAGGTGTTGCGGTCGGTCTTCGGCTATTCCGCCTTCCGCGGGCAGCAGGCCGACATCATCGCCCACGTGATCCGTGGCGGCGACGCGCTCGTCCTCATGCCCACGGGCGGCGGCAAGTCGCTGTGCTACCAGGTGCCGGCGCTGGTGCGCGACGGCGTGACGGTGGTGGTTTCGCCGCTGATCGCGCTGATGCGGGACCAGGTGACGGCGCTGCGCGAGTTGGGCGTGCGGGCGGCCTTCCTCAACTCCTCCCTCGACGCCGCCGAGGCGCGCGAGGTGGAGCGGGCCATGGTCCGCGGCGAGATCGACCTCGTCTATGTGGCGCCGGAACGTCTGGTCACCCCGCGCTTCCTCGATCTGCTGGACCGCACCAAGCTCGCCCTCTTCGCGCTGGACGAGGCGCATTGCGTCAGCCAGTGGGGCCACGATTTCCGGCCCGAGTATCTCCAGCTCTCCATCCTGCACGAGCGGCACCCGACCGTGCCGCGCGTCGCGCTGACCGCCACGGCGGACGCGCAGACCCGCGCCGAGATCAAGGAGAAGCTGGGGCTGACCGAGGCCCGCGTCTTCCTGTCCAGCTTCGACCGGCCCAACATCACCTACCGCGTCGTCCCGAAGAAGAGCGAGCGTCAGCAGATGCTGGCCTTCCTGCGGGAGAACCACCCCGAGGACGCCGGCATCATTTATTGCATGTCGCGGGCGAAGGTCGAGGACACCGCCAACTGGCTGAACCAGCAGGGGCGGGAGGCGCTTCCCTACCACGCCGGGCTGCCGTCGGAGGTTCGCGAGGCGAACCAGGACCTGTTCATCAAGGGCGAAGGCATCGTCATGGTGGCGACGGTGGCCTTCGGCATGGGCATCGACAAGCCGAACGTGCGCTTCGTGTGCCACCTCGACCCGCCCAAGAGCCTGGAAGCCTATTATCAGGAGACCGGCCGCGCCGGGCGCGACGGCCTGCCCGCCGACGCCTGGATGAGCTACGGCATGGCCGACGTGGTCGGCCTGCGCCAGATGCTGGAGCAGTCGGAGGCCGGCGATTCCCACCGCCGCGTCGAGCGCTCCAAGCTGGAGGCGTTGCTCGGCTTCTGCGAGACCTCGGCCTGCCGCCGCAAGGTGTTGCTGAACTATTTCGGCGAGACGCTGGAGGCGCCCTGCGGCAATTGCGACACCTGCCTGGAGCCGGTCGAGACCTGGGACGGCACCGTTGCCGCGCAGAAGGCCCTGTCGGCGGTCTACCGCACCGGCCAGCGCTACGGCGCCGGGCATCTGATCGACGTGCTGCTGGGCAACGCCACGGAGAAGGTGGCGCAGCAGGCCCACGACGCGCTGAAGACCTTCGGCTGCGGCAAGGAGCTGTCGAAGGCGGAATGGCAGTCGGTCTACCGCCAGCTCGTCGCCGCCGGCTATCTGACGGTCGACCTGGAGGGCTATGGCGGCTTCCGCCTGACCGACGCGGGCATCCCGGTCATCAAGGGCCAGCAGACGGTGAAGCTGCGCAAGGACCCGGTCGTCGAGAAGCGCCGCGGCGTCCACGATGCGCTGCGCCGCCACGTCTCGCGCGGCGGCTCAGCCCCCTCCGGCGGCCTGTCCGGCGAGGGCGTGTCGCGGGCCGGCGCGCGCGGCGCCCTGTCGCCCGCCGACGACGCGCTGTGGCACGCGCTGAAGGACTGCCGCACCGAGCTGGCCCGCGCGCAGGGGGTCCCGCCCTACGTGATCTTCCACGACAGCACGCTGCTGGAGATGGTCGCGACACGTCCGACGGACCGCGCCGCCTTCGCCCGCCTGCCCGGCGTCGGCGCCCGCAAGCTGGAGCGTTATGCCGACCCCTTTTTGGACGTCATCCGCCAGAAAGGATAATTTTATCCATCTCCCAAAAAAGCGCTTGCGCCGGTCCGCCCCCGCGGTTAATTTCCGCGCCCACGACGCACCGACGTCGGCGCCGCAGTAGCTCAGGGGTAGAGCAACTGATTCGTAATCAGTAGGTCCGGGGTTCAAATCCCTGCTGCGGCACCACTCTAAGGCCCTGGAAGGTAACGCCTTCCGGGGCCTTTCCATGTGTGGCATGACTCATCGCGCCCTTTTCCCGACAAGGCCGATGCCCCAACCACTCGTCCCCTCCCCCCTCACCGACCTCGCCGTCGCGTTGCGTCGGCCCGTGACGAGCGGGCACGAGCTGAAGGCCATCGAGACGCTCTGCGAGGCCTTTCTCGACCGCCCCAGGGCCGAGCGGGCGCGGGCGGCGCGGGAGTTGCCCCGGCTGGCGCGGGGAGCGGACACCGTCCTGCTGCTGTCGGCCATGGCCGCCGTCTCGGGCGACCTGCGCTATTACGACGAACTGCTCGACGCGGTTGAGGGCAACATCGCGCAATCCGGGCTCGCGGGATTGCTGCACATCCACGCCGGCATCGGGCGCCAGATCTTCCTGATGCGCATGAACCCGGCGAGCCACCCCGGCTTCTTCGAGGAGCGGCAGTTCCCCTTTTACCGCCGCATCCTCGACGAGATCCGCCGCCGTCAGGCCGTCGTCCCGCCCGCCCGCTGGGCCGGGGGAGCGGACAGCGGGCGGGTCGTGCTGGTGACCAACCAGTTCCTGTCGCTGCGCCACCAGCCGTCGCGCGACCTGCTGTCCTACGCCGCCCTGCTGGAGGACCGCTGCGGGCGGGAGGTGGTGATCCTCAACACCAACATCATGCCGACAGAGGTCCACAGCCTGTTCGTGCCCTCCTTCGCGGCGTCGGTGGAACCCGCCTTCTCCGGCGATCAGAGGATCGAGGCGGACGGGCGTGCTTTCCGCATGCTGTCCTCCGTCGAGCCTTGCGTCAGTCCCGGCAAGATCGCCTGGTTCCTGGAGGCCATCGCGGCGCTCGATCCCGACGCGGTGCTGTCGCTCGGCGGGTCGTGCGTCGTGGCCGACCTGATGGCCGGGGCGCGCCCCACCCTGTGCATCCCGACCACCACCGGGGCCACCCTGTCGCTGGCCGACATCGTGCTGGATTTCGGCGGCGGCGCGGCACCCGCCCAGGGACCGCTGGTCCGGTCCTGGCGTCCCTTCCGCTTCCTGCATTCGCTGGCCGGGGCGGCGCCGCGGACGGACGCGGCGCGTGCCGCCTTCGGGCTGGATGAGGGCGCCTTCGTCTGCGCCGTCGTCGGCAACCGTCTGGACGAGGAGGCGGACGGCGCCTTCCTCGCCATGCTGGAGGCGCTGTTCGACCGCGTGCCGCGCGCCGTCGCCGTCTTCGCCGGGCACGCCGACGCCCTGCCCCGGCGGCTGGCCGCCGCGCGCCACGCAGCGCGGCTGCGGTGCCTGGGCTATGTGTCGGACATGGGCGCCCTGCTGGCGGTCTGCGACGCCTATGTGAATCCCCGGCGGACCGGCGGGGGCGCCAGCGCCGCCGAGGCCCTGGCCGCCGGTGCGGTGCCGCTGTCGCTTCCCGGCGGCGACGTTGCCAGCGTCGTCGGCCGGCACTTCATCCATCACGACTATGGCGCTTTCGTCGAGCGGCTGGCCGCTCTGGCCGCCGACCCCGCCGCCCTGGCCGCCGCCGCCGCGGAGGCCCGCGTCCAAGGGTCGCTGCGCACCGGGCCGGAGGAAGCCGCCGCCGACCTGTCGCGCTATCTCGACGAGGCGGCGGCGCTGTTCCGCAGCCGGCGGTCCCCAGCGGATTGATTTGGGCGGATTGATTTGGGCGGATTGATCCGGGCCGCCGCCGTCAACCGCTTTATCGCACAGGCGGAGCAAACTCCCGGCTTGCTTTGGCGCCGGTGCCTTTCCAATATTCCGCGCTCCCCGACCGGGCGTCCGCTGGGACGCCACGGCGGGTGCCTTATTTTCTGCAACGAGGACCTTTTCATGCGCGCCTTCGACGGCCAGCATTCCGACAACGTCGCCATCAAGCGCACGCGGGAGCAGAAGCAGCTTCAGCTCCAGCAGTTGAAGGAGCAGCTCGCCACCTTGAAGTCCCACGCGGCCCCGGCGATCCGTGAAGCTCTGGTAAAGCGCATCGCCGAGCTGGATGCGGAAATGCGCCAACCGCCGAAGCCCCCGCGCGAGGGCCGCGGCGATGGTCCCCGTGGCGAGGGGCGCGGCCCGCGCGGTGACGGTCCCCGTGGCGATGGCCCCCGTGGCGATGGTCCCCGTGGCGACCGCCCGCGCCGCGAGGGCTTCTCCCGCAGCGAAACCTTCCGGTCGGATGGCCCGCGCGGTGACGGTCCCCGGGGCGATGGCCCCCTTTCGCCCTTCGCCTCCCCGCGCCGCCGCGGCTGAGCCGCGGAACGCCCCTTGACGCGTACGTGTCCAGCCCGATGAGCATCCCGCCGTGAGCGAAAACGCCACCCCCGCCCGCCGCCGCCTGTTCGATCAGGCGTGGCTCCTGATGATGTTGCCGCCGCTGTTCTGGTCCAGCAACGCCGTCCTGGGCCGCGCGGTGTCGGGCGAGGTGCCGCCGGTCGGGCTGGCCTTCTGGCGCTGGACGCTGGGGATGCTGCTGGTGCTGCCCTTCGCGTGGCGGCACCTGCGGCACGACGCGCGGGCGCTGGCCAAGCAGTGGCCGGTCGTGCTGCTGCTGTCGGCGCTGGGCATCGCCGTCTTCAACACCTTCCTCTATGTCGGGCTGCACACCACCACGGCGCTGAACGCGGTGATGATGCAGTCCTCCATGCCGGTGCTGATCGTGCTGATGAGCCTGGCCCTGTTCGGCGACCGCGTGACCCCACTGCAAGGGGTCGGCATCGCCGTGTCGCTGGCCGGCGCCCTGACGCTGATCGCGCGGGGCGACCCGGCGGTGCTGATCGGGCTTCAACTCGCCGCCGGGGATTTGTGGGTGCTGGCGGCGGTGCTCGGCTACGCCGCCTACACCGCCCTGCTGCGCCGCCGCCCGACGGTGCATGGCCTCAGCTTCATCGCCGTCACCTTCGCGGGCGGCGCGGCGATGCTGCTGCCCTTCTACCTGTGGGAAAGCGTCGGCGGGAATCCCATGCCGATCACCCCGACGGCGCTGGGGGCGGTCGCCTATGTGGCGCTGTTCCCGTCGATCGCCGCCTATCTCTGCTTCAACCGCGCCGTGGCGCTGGTCGGCGCCAACACGGCGGGAATGTGCATCCATCTGATGCCGGTGTTCGGGAGCGTCCTCGCCATCCTGTTCCTCGGCGAGCAGCCCCACCTCTACCACGCCGCCGGCATCGGCCTGATCGCGGCGGGCATCCTGCTGGCCACCCGCCGCGCCAAGACCTGAAGGGTTACAGGTAGCCGAGCTTCCGGGGCAGCCAGAGCGACAGCTCCGGCACGAAGGTCACCAGCACCAGCGCGCAGAGCATCGCCGCGACCATCCACAGCACCCAGCGCACCGTCGATTCGATGCTGATGCCGGCCACCCGCGTGGTCACCATCAGGTTCACCGCCATGGGCGGGGTGAACTGGCCGATGGCGAGGTTCATGGTCAGCATCACGCCGAACCACACCGGGTCCCAATGGAAGGCGTTCATGATCGGGGTCAGCAGCGGCAGCAGGATCAGGAAGATCGACACCGCGTCGAGCACCATCCCCAGCGCCAGCAGCGCCACATTCAGCAGGAGCAGGACGAGGACCTCGCTGCCCACCCCCTCGATCGCCAAGGCGGCGACCCGGTCGAAGGCGCCCAGCGTGCTGCCCGCCCAGGCGAAGACGCTGGACAGCGCGATGATGAGGAGCACCACGGCGGACATCTCCGCCGCCTCGGCCAGCACCTCGTACAGCTCGCGCCAGGTCAGGCTGCGGTAGACGAAGACGCCGACGGCCAGACCGTAGAAGACGGCGACCACCGCCGCCTCGGTCGGGGTGAAGGCGCCGGTGCGCAGGCCGCCCAGGATGATGACCGGGGCCAGCAGACCCCAGATCGCCTGCCGCAGGCTGCGCCAGAAGGGCGGGCGCGGCCCGGCGTCCTTCAGGCCGAAGCCGTGCTTGCGCGACAGCCAGATCGTCGGCGCCAGCAGCGACAGGCCGGCCAGGATGCCGGGAACCATCCCCGCCGCGAACAGCGCCGGCACCGACGCCTGGGGCACCAGGACGCTGTAGATGATGAAGGCGACCGAGGGCGGGATCAGGATGGCGGTCGCCGCCGCCGCCGCGATCACGCTGGCCGAGAAGGCCTTCGGATAGCCGGCCTTGTGCATGGACGGGATCATCACCGTGGCGACCGCCGCCGCGTCGGCGGGGCCGGAGCCGGAGATGCCGCCCATCACCATGCAGACCAGGATCGCCACCACGGCCAGCCCGCCGTTCTTCGCCCCGACGATGGAGGACGCGAAGGTCACGATCTGCTTGGCGACGCCCGCCCGCTCGAAGATCAGGCCGGCCAGGATGAAGACCGGGATGGCCAGCAGCGGGTATTTCGCGATGCCGGCGTAGACATTGGTCGGAACCGACAGGATGCCGAGCTGCGCGTCCAGGATCGCCAGCGACCCCGCCAGCCCCAGCGCCACCGCCAGCGGCGCGCCGATCACCAGAAGCAGCAGGAAGCCGCCGAACAGAATCGTCAGCGCCATCAGGCGGTCCCCTTCGCCGTGCGGATCAGGCGCCCGATCACGCGCAGGGCGACGACCGCCGAGAGCAGCGGAAGCCACGCCGTGTAGAGCCATTGCGGGTTGCCCAGGCCGGGCGAGGTTTCCTCGAACCGCCACTGGTCGTAGGTCAGGCGCCCGCCGTACCAGACGAGCAGGCCGAACATGGCGAGCGCCGCCGTCCAGGCCACCAGCTCCGTCACCCGGCGCAGGGACGGCGGCAGCTTGTCGGCGATGAAGGTGATGCGGATGTGCCGGTCGGCGGCGGCGGCGACGGCGGAACCGAACAGCGTCATGACCACCAGCAGGAAGATCGAATATTCCTCGGTGAAGGCCAGGGACACGTCGGTGAGGTAGCGCGTCACGACGTTGGCGAAGGTGACGAGGCACAGGGCGGCCATCGACAGGGCGGCCAGCGAACGCTCCAGCGTCACCGGCACCCGCGTCTTGGGCTGCGTCGCAGGGGAGGGCGAATTTCCCTCCCCTGCGACAGCGGGGGAGGGTCAGGGTGGCGGCAATGGCACGGCAAGCGGCAGGCTTACTTCCGGTTGGCGACGGAGGTCTCGGCGGCCTTCACGAGGTCGGGGCCGATGGTCTTGGCCCACTTGTCGTAGACGGCCTGGGTGGCCTTCTGGAACGCCTTCTGCTGGTCGGGCGCCAGCTGCACGATCTCGACGCCCTGGGCGGCGATGTCCTTCAGCAGGCTGTCGTCCTGGGCGGTGATGCCCTTGCGGGCGATGGCGACCTCCTCCGCGGCGGCCTGGACGGCGGCGGCGCGCACCGCCTCCTGATCCTCCTTGGACCAGCTGTTCCAGACCTCCTTGTTGACCACGAAGATCAGCGGGTCGGCGACGTAGCCCCACAGCGTCAGGTGCTTCTGGCCGAGCGTCGGCAGCTTGCCGGCGACGAACACGCCGACCGGGTTCTCCTGGCCGTCGACGGCGCCGGTGGACAGGGCGGGCTGCGCGTCGGCCCAGCTCATCTGCGTCGGGTTGGCGCCGAGCGCGGTGAAGGTGTCGAGGTAGAGCGGCGAACCGACGACGCGGATCTTCAGGCCCTTCAGGTCCTCCGGCGTGCGGATGGCGCGCTTGGAGTTGGAGACCTCGCGGAAGCCGTTCTCGCCCCAGGCCAGCGGCACCACGTCCTTGGTGGCGAGCAGGTCGAACAGCTGCTTGCCGACCGCCCCCTGGGTCAGCGCGTCCATCGCCTTGTGGTCGGGCATCAGGAAGGGCAGCGAGAAGAGGTTGAGCTCCTTCACCTGCGGCGACCAGTTGATGGTGGAGCCCACCGCCATGTCGATCACGCCCTGGCGCAGCGCGGTGAATTCCTTGGTCTGGTCGCCGTTCACCAGAGCGGAGCCGGGATACATCTTCACGTTGATGCGCCCGTTGGTCTTCTCCTTGACCAGCTCGGCCCAGCGGTCGCCGCCGATGCCCCAGGGGAACGGCTTGCCCAGCACGGTGGACAGCTTGTACTCGGCCTTGTAGTCCGCCGCCGCCGCGCCGCTGGCGAGCACGCCCGGCAGCACCATGGTGGCCAGCGCCAGACCGGCGAACAGCGCCTTCATCGACTTCATTCTTGTTTCCTCCCACATACCGCAAACGAAAGATCGGACCGGGATCGTACAGAGGCACGCACGTCTGTTCCACGCGGAATTTGACGGCCCGCCCCCAAGCCTGGGACAATGCGGGCATGCATATGTGCAAAATCCCAACAATCGGGGCATTGACGGTCGGACTTATAGGGGGCTGGCTGGCTCTTCCGGCGGGTGCGGCCCTAGCGCAATCGGCGGCGACGCCCGCCGTCCCGCTCGGCCCCAACCCCAGCGAGTGCGAGATCCAGGCCGCCCTGTTCGGCGCCGCCGGCCCCGGTTGCCCGCCCATCGTCATGAAGCGCCCGCCGCCACCGCCCGTCGCGGCGGCACCGCCCCCGGGTCCCGCATCGGCTTCCGCACCGGCTCCCGCCCCGGTGGCGGTGCCCGCCCTGCCGGGGACGCCGCCGGACCCGCCCGTCGCGGCGCTGAAGGCCGGGCTGCGCGCCGCCTTCCGGATCAACTTCGATTTCAACTCGGCGCGCATCCGTCCGGACTCGCGGGCGGTGCTCGACCGCATCGGCGCGGTGATGACGGCGCCGGAGGCGGCGACCGCCCGCTTCCGCATCGTCGGCCACACCGACGCGGTGGGTGGCGACGCGGCCAACCGGGCGCTTTCGCAACGCCGGGCCGAGGCGGTGGCGGATTATCTGGCGGAGCGGCACGGCGTGCACCGCGACCGGCTGGACACCGCCGGGATGGGCGCGCGGGAACCGCTGCTGCCCAGGACGCCGAAGGCCGCGGAGAACCGCCGGGTGGAGATCGTCAATCTGGGAGGGTGAACTTTCCTCCGCCGCCTACCCGTCGAGGTCGTCCCAGCCCCGCCGCTCCCAGGCGCCATCGATGAAGGCGGCGGCGCGGGACGAGCGCGGCAGGCCGCAGCAGGTCAGCACCGAGGGCGGAACCCGCCCGCCGCCGCGGCTCCACCACAGGCTGGCGCGGGGCGGCAGCGGGCCGACGCGCTCCTCGACCACGGTGGCGACGGTGGGGTCGGCGCCGTTGGGCTCCGGGCGGCCCAGGATCGCCATGCGGGCGGGCAGCGCGTCCACGTCGGCCCCGGCGCGGCAGGCGTCGGCGGCGATGGATTCCGCGCGGGTGAACCAATGCAGGCAGGCCACCGGCACCACCGCGAGGTCGGTGCCGTAGGGCAGCGTGCCGACGATGGTGAAGGGGTACTGCCGCCCCACCCGGTCGGCGCTGGGCATCATGATGCCGGCCAGCGGCGGCTCCCCGCACAGGCCGGGCGACAGGGCGAAGCGCCAGACCGGGGCCGACTGGAACAGCCGCTCCCAGGGCGAGCCGAGCTGGCGCACCGCCGCGTCCAGAACCTCCGTCAGCCAGGCGTCCCAGGGAAGCAGCACGCCGCGCGGCAGGCCGTAGCCCACGAAATCGCCGCGCGCCGGCACCTTCCCGTGGAAGCCCACCGCGAAACCGGGGCTCATCAGCCGGCCCCGCCGTCGTTGGGGGTGCGGGGGATCGGCGCGGTCGGCTGGCCCAGCACGTCGAGGACGCGCGACACCAGCGCCTCGTCCGGGGGCACCGGGGCGAAGCCGGCCTCGACCAGCGCGGCCAGATGGTCGCCGAGCGCCCGGCGCTCCGCCTCATGGGCGGGGCCGGGGAGCGTGCGCTGCCAGTCGGCGGCCAGCCATTCGGCCAGAACCGCCGGGTCCAGCGGCTCCCGCCCGCCGATCATGGCGTAGGCGCGCAGGCTCTGCCGCAGCAGGTCGGGCCGCGCCCATCCGGTGCGCAGCTGTTCCTCCAGCCGCAGCACGATGCGCGACAGGAACACGCTGCGCAGCGCCCGCCGGTAGACGTCCTCGGCGGGCAGGCCGACGCGCTCCCCCTGCGACAGGCCGAAGCCGAGCAGGGACGCCCGCCGCTCCGCCCGCTCGGTCCAGCCGCCGGGCAGCGCGCGCAGCGCGTCGAGCGCCGGCAGGACGGCGAGAAAGTCGGAATCCTCCACCCGCGTCAGCGAACGCGGCGGGGTATCGAGGGCGCGCAGCCGCTCCTCCGCCACCGCCACCGCGGCCTCCGCCCGCGCCAGCAGCGCCTCGTTGGCGCGGTGGCTGTTCAACCCGGCCAGCCCGAGCAGCAGCCCCGCCGCAGCAGCCCCGCCCAGCACCCAGACGTGGCGCCGCCGCCCCGCCCGCTCCAGCGCGCGGTCCACCCCGACCATGTTGGCCTCGGGGAAGACCACCTCGGGCAGCAGCCGTTCCAGGAAGAAGGTCTGGGCCGGCGATTCCGCGGAGGCGCCGGGCTGGGTCGCGCTGGTCAGGTAGATGCCGCGCAGCAGCGGCACCGCCTCGTCCGCCTCGGCGGTGAAGGCGGTGTCGACGAGGTCGGCCAGCGCCGCCTCGAAGCCCGCCATGCGCAGCGGGAAGGCGAAGGCGTCGCCGCGCCGCTGGATGTCCGGCTCCTGGTGCAGCCGTTCGGGAAGCCGCTCCTCCAGCCGGCGCAGCAGCGCCGCGTATTGCGCGTGGAAGCTGGCCAGCGGGCCGGGCGGCGCGTCCTCCACCGGGAAGGTGATGCCCCAGATCTGGGCGCGCTCCGCCCGGTCCAGCGGGTCGAAATAGGTGGTGAAGCCGTCGACGAGGTCGGCCTTGGTGCACAGCAGATAGACCGGCACGCGGATGCCGAGATGGGCGCGCAGCTCGCCCAGCCGCTGGCGGATGGTGATGGCGTGGTTGTGCCGCTCCGCGTCGCTCCAGCCGGCGAGGTCGGTCAGGCTGATGGTCAGCAGCACGCCGTTCACCGGCTGGCGCGGGCGGTGCTCCTTCAGCAGGTCGAGCAGGCCGGACCAGACGCGCCCGTCGATGGCGCGGCGGCTGTCCTGGGTGGTGTAACGGCCCGCCGTGTCGATCAGCACCGCCTCGTCGGTGAACCACCAGTCGCAGTTGCGGGTGCCGCCCAGATTCTGCACCGGCATGCCGTCCAGCCCGCCGCCCAGCGCCGCGCCCAGCCGGGCGTTGGCCAGCGCCGTCGTCTTGCCCGAGCCGGGGGCGCCGATCACCAGATACCAGGGGAGCTGGTAGAGATACTGGCCACCCCAGCGCGCGCCGAAACGCTGCGTCTTCAGCCGGTCGATCACCGCGTCCAGCCGCTCGCGCACCGTGCCCAGCTCGTCCAGCGACGCCTTCAGCTCGGGATCGCGGGACGCCGCCAGCGCCTCGACGAAGCGGGCGTTGGCGGCGCTCTGCCGGCCGTCCTCGTGCCGGTTCAGCGCGTACCACAGGCCGAGCAGGGCCAGCGCCGGCAACAGGCGGGCGAGACCGCCGAAGCCGAGCAGCGGCATCACCGCCCAGCCGAGCAGCCCGACCGACAGGGCGACCGCGAGCGTGGTCCACCAGCGCAGGCGCGGCGCCATCGCCGGGTCGGCGCCATGGGACCGGTTGCGGTTGCGGGAACGGGAGTCGGGGCGGGTGCGCGGAGACGGATCGCTCATGGACCGCGGCCTATTCGGGGTAGAGGCGGACATCGACGCGCCGGTTGGCGCCCCGGTTGGCCGGCGTGGTGTTGGGGGCCAGCGGTTCGCGCTCGCCCCGCCCTTCGGCGGTCAGGCGCTCGGTGCCCAGCGTGCGCTCCAGGATCTTCAACACGGCCACCGCCCGCGCCTCGGTCAGCGCCTCCGGCGTCGGCAGCCCGCCGCCGCGCGGGGTCTGGTCGTCGGTGTGGGCGACCACCAGCACACGCCCCGCCTCGGGACCCAGCGCCTGCCCGACGCGGTCGACCACGGCGCGGTAGCGGGCGCGGATGGCGTCGCTGCCGGTGGCGAACATGCCCGCCCCCTCGATGCGGATGACCAGCGCCCCGTCGTCGCCGGCCAGCACCGCCACGGCGCCAGAACGGATCTCCGGCTGGAGCAGGGCGGTGACGCGGACGGCCAGCGCCGGACCCGCGCTGGGCGGTGGCGGCGGGACGGCGCGGACCAGCTCCAGCGGCCGGTCGGGGAGCAGCGCGCCCAGCCGGGCCACCACCGCGTCCGCCCGGCCGCCCAGCGAGGCGGACAGGGTCAGGAACAGCCCGCCGAGCAGCGTCGCCACCGCCACCGCGGCCAACCAGGGCGGCAGAACGTGCCCCAGCGGGCGGAAGCGTTCGGCGACGCCGCGCCATTGCGGCGACAGCGCGCGCTCCCGCTCGCCGCGCAGGCGGCGCAGCACGCGGAACAGCTCGTCCCGCAGATGGGCGAGGTCGTGGGCGCCGCGCGGCTTGTCGCGGAACTTGCCCTCGAAGCCCAGCGACAGGCAGGCGTAGAACAGCTCCAGTTCCAGCCGGTGCAGGCGCGGGTCGCTCAGCATGGTGTCGAGCAGGTCGAAGAAGCGGTCCGGCCCGCCGGCGCCGGGATCGACCACCACCGCCAGCCCCTCGCGCGCCCAGCGGCAGCGCGCCCCCCAGGGGGTGGCCCGCACCACGTCGTCCAGCATGGTGCACAGGGCGAAGCGGGCGACGCGCACCTCCTCTGGGGGGACACCGATGGCGGCGGCCTCCTCCTCGAAGCGGCGGACCTCGGCGAGGATGACGTCGCGCAGCCCCTCCGGATTCTCGTGCCCCGAGCGTTCGCGCAGCGACCCGGCGAGGTCGAGCAGCGGCCCGGCGGCGGCCAGCAGCGGGTTCAGCGCCCCGCGCAGCCGCGCCGGCTGGTCCGGCGGCGCCTCCGCCGGCGGGCGGTCCTCCGGGGC
>NZ_JBFUHT010000050.1:0-42661 GCF_056402275.1 Azospirillum sp. P4_B5 | reverse complement strand
CGCCGATGGTACTGCGTCTTAAGACGTGGGAGAGTAGGTCGCCGCCAGGTCACCACGGCACACGCCAAACCATCCAAGGACGTGGACGGAGCAGGGCTCAAACACACTTGACAATCGGCTTCATGAACGGCAAGGCCGGCGCTTTCCCCAGTGGGAGGCGCCGGCTTTTCGTCGTGTCTGGCCGTCGCTGCGGGCCCCCTCCCTAACCCTCCCCCGCCGAGGGCGGGGGAGGGGATCAAAAGGGCGATCGCCGGCGTCCCGCCCTGCGCCTCAGCCGTAGAGGTCGTTTCGCATCGCATGGTCGTAGCGCGCATCGATGACCGCGGCGGCGGAGGCGTCCTGCTTGGTCATGGCGGCGAGCATCTGGCCGGGGGTTGGGAGCACGCCACGCCCGATTCGCGATTCCGGAGCCCACAGCTTGGCCCGGTTCACCGCCTTTCCGCAGTGGAACAGCACCTCGTCCACGCTCACGACGATGGCCGTCTTGGGAATTTTCGTCCCCTCGGCGAGGCTGGCGCGGAGATCCGCATCGTCCGAGACGCGGCCATGCCCATTGATCCGCATGAAAACGTCCAGGCCGGGGAACAGGAACAGCATCCCCAAGCGGTCGTCCTCCAGCAGGTTGCGCATGGACTCGATCCGGTTGTTGCCCGGCCAGTCGGCGAAAGCGATGGTCTTGGCATCGAGCGCCTTGACGAAGCCCGGCGGGCCGCCGCGCGGCGAGGCGTCCAGACCGGTGGCGCGCCCGGTGGCGAGGCAGAAGAAAGTGGCCTTGGCAAGGTAATCGGCGTGGAAGGAGATCAACTCCGTCATGACCGCTTTCTGGACATGCTCCATGGGCGGGTCATAAAGCCGGTCGAGGTCGGGCGTGGGGGAGGGGGGATTCTGTGGGGGCATGGCTTTCTCCTGTCGCGAGCAGTCTAGCGGGGCACCGAAGGTGGCGCTAAGCTATGGCGGCCATTCGATAGCGGGTTGACGCCATGTCCGAAGAGCGGTTCGCCTTCGCCGCGAGTGATGCGCGCGACCCGATCATCGTCACCATCTACGAAACGCAGGCCGAACATCGCGCGCTGGGGCTGCACCGCCACCCGCGCGGACAGCTCTCCGGTCTGCGCCGCGGACTGCTCACCATCGGCACGGAGACGGGCACCTGGGTGGTTCCCGCCGAGCACGCGGTCTGGCTTCCGCCCCACCAGCCGCACCACGGCTACACCCACGGGGCTGTCGAGGGGTGGAGCTGCTACGTCACGGAAGCCGCCTGCGCGACGCTGCCGGACCGGCCCTGCATCATCAAGGTGTCCGGCCTGTTGCGCGAGGCGGTGCTCCGCGCCTCCGGATGGCAGGGGGTGGAACTGGACGAGGCGCAGTGGCGCCTTGCCATGGTCCTCCTCGACGAGTTCAGGGCGTCGCCCATCGATCCCTTCACCCTGCCGATGCCGCGCGATCCGCGCCTTCTGCGGATCGCGCGGGCCTTGCTCGACGATCCCGGGGATCGGCGCGGCATGGACGCCTGGGCCTCCTGGGCGGGCGTGTCCGAGCGGACGCTGAGCCGCCGCTTCGTGGCGGAGACCGGCTACAGCTACACCGTGTGGCGGCAGCGGGCGCGCTTGATGCGCGCGCTGGAGATGCTGGCCGAGGGCGTGCCGGTGACGACCGTCGCCATCGACCTCGGCTACGACAGCGTCAGCGCCTTCATCGCCGTGTTCAAGCGGACGCTGGGCGTGACGCCGTCGGCCTATTTCGGCTGAGCGGGATGGGGAAGGAACGGGTTGGTCTCAAACGACGCCTGAAACGACGAGGGGCCGCTTGATGAACAAGCGGCCCCCGTAGACACTGTCGTGCCCCGAAACTGGAGCGGGCGAAGGGATTCGAACCCTCGACCCGCGGCCTCCGGCGTGACAGGCCGGCGCTCTAACCAACTGAGCTACACCCGCAATATGGCTCCGGATGCTGGACTCGAACCAGCGACACGCGGATTAACAGTCCGCTGCTCTACCGACTGAGCTAATCCGGAACGGAGGCCGGCTTATACGGGTCCCAGCGGCGCAGCGCAAGCAGGAACTTCACCGGAGAGTGAACTTTTTTCGCTGCCACCCTCCGGCGGTCCGATCAGGCGACCCCGAGCAGGCTCTGCACCGCCCGGACGATGCTGTCCTCGGAGAAGGGCTTCTGGACGACGGACAACTGGCCCGGCTCCTCCTTGGGCAGGTTGTCGCTGTAGCCGGTGGTCACCAGGATGGGCAACTCGGGACGCTGCTCCTGCATGCGGGCGATCAGGCTGGTGCCGTCGAAATGCGGCATGCGCAGATCGGTGATCAGGATGTCGGCGGGATCGTTCTGGTCGATCTTGAAGGCATCGAACCCGTTGCGCCCGATGGTCACGCGGAAGCCGCGTTCCTCCAGGGTTTCGGCAATGGTGACCGCGACGACCGGGTCGTCTTCGGCGACGATCACATGGAAGGTCTGGGGGAAGGTCTGGGACATGACGGGCGGGCCTCTTGTCTGCACGGTCCCGAATCCTGTAGCCCATCGGGCGGCGGCGGACCAATGCGCAATAGGTCATAAACCGCCGTCTCCGCCATACCGCGCCCGGCCATGCTATCGGCCGATCAGCGCCAGCCGATCAGCGCCAGCCGATCAGCGGATGATCCGCAAATTGCTGAGCTGGCCGGCGATGGTGCGGAACACCGTCTGCAGGTCCGCCGGCGTCGGGCTGTCGAAATAGTGGTTCGGGCCGGGCGAGGCGCAGCTTTGGTAGAGCGTGCGGGTGGCGCTGCTGGCGCTGTCCCCGACGGTGATGGTGAACAGGGTGATCCCCGCCGCCTTCATGTTGCTGCACAGCGTCAACATGCGGTTGTCGATCGCCGTCGTCACCTGGTTGGGGTTGGTGGTGCCCAGCAGCCCGTCGCCGAGGCGCTGGTAGCTGGTGTAGTCGCCCTGCGGCTTGTACTTGTACCACTCGTTGTTGCCGTCGGTCAGCAGGACGACCGCCTTGGACATGTCGGGCGTTCCGTAATCGAGCGGCAGCGTGTTCGGCGTCGTGCCGCCCCACAGGCCGCGCCATTTCGGCGACAGGGTGAACCAGCCGGCCTGAAGCCCCTGGTTCGCCATGGTGCCGCCGCGGTTCACCGGCTTCAGCCCGGCGATCTTGGACAGCAGGGCCGACCGGTCGTTGGTCAGCGGCATGACCGGCGGCGGGCAGCCGAGGTTCGGACCGGCCATGTCGTTGGTCTGGCGGTAGGTGCCGTCATCGGTGATGTTGTTCGGGGTCCAGGGGTTGTCGTTGTTGTTCCCGCTGTACTGGTTGTTCGGGTACCAGAAAGGCTTGAAGGGCGCGGAGGCCGGCGGGGTATCGGTCTGGTCCTGTGGCTGGGTGCGGGCGAGAACGCAGCCGCGCCAGCCCTGGGAGGCCCATTTTGTGGCGTCGTAGCTGCCCGCCGCCAGCCAAGTGGTGCGTGTCTTGCCGATGTTGACCTCCGCCGCGTAGGGGGCGATGGAAACCCACAGGTTCTTCGGCGGCGTGCTGCCCGGCCCAAACAGGATGTTGACGAGGTCGGTGGCGGCGCTGCGCAGCTCCCCGATGCGGTTGTTGGTCGCCATGGAGCCGGTGACGTCGAGCACCAAGGCCAGCTCCAGACCGGCGTTGGCGCGCTGCACCTGGTTGGTGACGGAGATGGTGAGCTGGTTCACCCGCAGGACGCGCAGGAAGGTCGTCGGCAGCGTGGCGGTGACGGAGACGCCGACGCGCTGGTTCGTCTGGTCCAGGGTCACCGCCGGGGTGCCAATGGCCGCGCCGAGAAAGCCCGGCGGCAGGTTGGCCGCGACGAACATGGCGATGTCCCGCTGCGCCTCCGCAGAGGAGTTGAGCATCTTGCCGGCGGCCAGCGCCCCGGCATCGATGGCGGTCTGAAGCCGCGACTGCACCAGGAAGGCCCGCCCGTAATCCACCGCCAGCCCGACCATGCCCAGCAGCGGCACCGCGGCGGCGGCGAACATCAATGCGGTGGCGCCCCGCCGGTCCCGCCGCACCGCGTCCAAGGAGGTGAGCAAGCGGCCCGCAGAGTTGAGCACTATCCTCATGGCCCGGTCTCCAGCGTGGTGAGCGTGCCGAGCCGGGGCTGGTAGACGGCGCTGGCGTAGAGCGTCGTGGAGGTCCCGGCGTCGCCGAGCCATGGTCCGCTCAGCAGATAGGGGGTGAAGCGGTAGAACAGCTCGGTGAAGATGGCGTTGTCGCCGGGCTGCTGGGTGAAGCCGGGCGGCAGCGTGGCGACCCCGCCCGCGGCACCGAGGTGGCTGGCGGCGGAGCCGGTGCCGGCCCGTTGCTGCCACATCACCCGCGACCCCTGTCCCATGTTGGCGACCGAGCTGACGATCACCTGCCCGCCGGCCATCAGGTCCAGAGGTTGGGCGACCTCCGTCGCGGCGAGGAACAGCACGCCGACCTCGTTTCCCTTCACCACCGTCATGCCGGCGCGCAGCTTGTCGAACTGGGTGGCGATGTCGCTGACGTTGGCGGCGGTGCGGTTCAGGGTCAGGCTGATGCTGACGTAGCGGACCACGTCCACCGTCGCGGTGACCAGCAGCAGAAGGACGGGCGCCAGCAACGCCATTTCCAGCGCCGCGATGCCGCGCCGGTCGCGCAACGGATTTCGGCGGAATGGACGATATCCCGTCATGCCGGTCACTCCCCCACCATGAAGGGTTCGTTGCGCACGGCCAGCCGGGCTTCGTGGACCAGCTCCGCCCGGCCCAGCACCGTGGCGCCAAGCCCGGTCAGCACCGGCTGTGTGTAGCGCAGCGCGTAGACGACGACCTGCCCGCTGCCGCCCAGCGCCGCCCCGTTCTGCTTTGCGTCCCAGTTGGTGGAGCCGCAATTCAGGTCGGTCAGCGCGGTGGAGGGCGGAACCCCGCCGTTGACCTGCCCCAGCGTGGTGAAGGAGGCGTAGCTGTGGCTGCGCACCGACAGGCGGCTCTGGTCGAGCACCCGGGAGGTCAGCCGGCGCACCGTGTCGCAGACCTGGGCGCGACGGTCGGTGAAGCCGCTCGCCAGCTCCCCGGTGAAGCCGCTGCGGGCGGCGGCGCGGGCGGCGTGATTCAGCAGACCGTCCACGGTCAGCGAATAGGACACCTCGGCCAGCGCGATCATGCCCGCGATCAGCGCCGGAGAGACGATCGCCAGCTCCAGCGTGGTCAGGCCCCGGCGGTCACGCAGGGCACGGAGGAAAAGGCTGCGGTTGCGGCTAAGCATGACCGCCTCACGGTTTGAGGGCGACGAACTGGCGCGCCGTCTCGTAGAAGGCCAGGTTGGAACGCACGTTGGCGTCGTCGAGGTCGAGCCGGGCCACGCGGGCCGCCGCCTCCAGGTCGCCCTTAAGCCCATAGGCCAGCGCGAGGTTCTGGCGCACGCGGGGAGAGTCCACGCCGCCCTGGACCAGCCCCTCCAGGATCGCCACGCCCTCCGCGCTTCCGTTCAGCGCCAGCGACAGGCCAAGGTTGGCCATGGCCGTCATGTTGTTCGGCTCGGTCTTCAGGACGTGGCGGTATTCGGTCTGGGCCTCCGCGTGCCGCCCGGCGAGGTCGAGGGCGACGCCGCGGTTCAGACGGGCGCGCAGGTCGTCGTCGTTGCGGCGGAGCAGGGCGTCGAAGCGGTTCAACGCGTCGGCGGGACGGTTGGCGCGGACCAACGCGCGGCCCAGCGCCGTCTGCACCTCCACATTGTCGGGAACGGCGGCGGCGGCCTTCTGAAGCTCGACCACCGCGTCGGCGGCGGAGCCGCTCTCCGACAGGGTCTCGCCCAGCCCGAGCAGGGCGCCGACATGGCCCGGCGCCTGATCCAGCACCGCCCGGTAGAAGCGCACCGCGGAGCCGGCGTTGCCAGCCTCCTGCGCGGCGCGGGCGAGGCGGAGCTGCACGCGCGCCTTATCGTCCAGCGTGGCGTTGGCCGTCGGGCCGCTCTTCGACCCCACCGGCCCGCCGCCCGGCGCGCTGGCGCAGGCGCTGACCGACAGCAGCAGCAGGGCGGCCGCCGCGGCACGGCCCAGACCGGAAAGACGCTTCCCGGACGGGAGAAGGGACGGGGTGGCGATCATGGCTGACCTCCCTTGGTCTGGCTGTGGGGCGGGTTGGAAGGGGACTGGCTGGAATGGGTCTGCTGGCCGGTGCCGGCGCTGTCGAAGCTGCGCGAGACGTCGAGCATGGCGGGGCCGCCGACGACGATGAAGACGCAGGGCAGGATGAAGACCACCATGGGCAGGGTGAGCAGCACCGGCAGGCGGGCCGCCTTCTCCTCGAACCGGGCGAGGCGCTGGGCGCGCATCTCCCCGGCCAGGACGCGCAGCGCCTGGGCCAGCGGCGTGCCGTAGCGCATGGCCTGGATCAGCGTCGTCGCCATGCCGCGCACGCCCTCCATGTCCAGCCGGGCGGCCAGATTGTTGAGCGCGCCGCCGCGGTCGGACAGCACGCGCATCTCCGCCGCGGTGGCCGACAGCTCGGCGCTCAGCGCCGGGTAGGCGGTCGCCACCTCGCGGGCCACGCGGTCGACCGCCGCTTCCAGGCCGAGGCCGGCCTCGCCGCAGATCACCAGCAGGTCGAGGGCGTCGGGCAGGCCGTTGCGCACCTCCTCCAGCCGGCGGTCGCGCATCCGGCCCAGGGCCAGATCGGGCAGCCGCCAGCCGAGCAGGGCGCCGGCCACCACCTGCGCGGCGGCGCCCGGCGCGCCGATCAGCGACGGCAGCATGTCGCCAGCCGCCGCCGGGACCAGCGCCATCCCGGCGCCGATGCACAGCAGCTTGATGCCGAGCAGGGAATAGAGGTGGCCGGGCTGGGTGTAGCCGGCGGCGACTAGGCTCTTGCGCATCCGCTCCCGGTCGGCGGACCCGACCAACGGCGTGCGGGCCAGCCAAGCGCCGATCCGGCTCAGCAGGCTGCGACGCTCCGTCTCCGGCAGGGCGGACGGCGCGGTTCCGGCGCGCAGGCGCTCCAGCCGGGCCAGCAGCCGCTCGCGCAGCACGCAGGAGCGCAGCCCGGCCACCCCGGTCAGGATCATCAGAACGCCGAAGCCGAGAAGGACCGGCTGCGGGATCAGGCCGCCGCTCATGAGGCCACCGCTCATGACAGGGTCCTCCGGATGAGGAGCTGCATGGAACCGACGCCGACCAGCAGCAGCCCGCCCGCCACCGCCAGCATCGTCTGGCCGCTCGGCTCGTCGATCAGCCGCATCGCGTAGTCGGGGTTCAGCATCGCCATGCCGCCGCCGGCCAGGAAGGGCAGGGCGGCCAGCACGGCGGCGGAGCTGCGCGCCTCCGACGTCAGGGCGCGGGTGCGCATCTGCACGCGGCGGCGCTGGCGGATCATGTCGGCCAGATTCTCCAGCGGCTCCGTCAGGTTGCCGCCGGTCTCCCGCTGCAGCAGAAGGGTGACGACGAAGAAGCGGAACTCCGGCAGGCGGACGTTGGCGGCGGCGCGGGACAGCACGGTCTCCAGGTCGATGCCCATCGCCGTCTCGTCGACGATGCGGCGGAACAGCGGGGCGATCGGCTCCGACAGCTCGGTGCCGACCATGCGCAGGCTTTCCGAGACCGGGATGCCGGCGCGGGTGGCGCGGACGACGAGGCTGATCGCGTCGGGAAGCTGGTTCATCAGCGCTTCCAGCGTCTTGCGGCGGCTGGCGGCGAAGACCACGCGCGGGGTGACCAGCAGGGCCACGGCGGCGGCGGTCGTGGCGCCCGCCTCGCCCAGCACCGGCCCGCCCAGCCACCAGCACAGAGCGGCGGCGATCACGGCATACAGCAGCGCCCGCCACAGCCGGATGCCCGGCGGCAGATAGACGGTCTGGCGCCGCGCGTAGAAGCGCGACATGCGCCGCTTCACCCGGTCGGCGAGGGTCAGGGAGCCGGCGCCGGTGATGTCGGGGCTGCCGTCCTCCGTCACCGTCCGCGCTTCCGCCGACAGGGCGGCCAGCCGGCGGCGCAGCGCCGTGTGGCGGCGGAACGCGCGCAGGGTGGAGAGGGCGAAGAGCAGCGTCCCGACGCCGAGGAGGAGGGTGGCGAGCTGAAGGGCCTGGATGCGGTCCATCGCGTATCCCCCCGTCTCAGAGGCCGGTGGTGGCGGCGTTCCAGGCCGCCTCCTGCCCGAAATAGGCCAGCCGCTCGGCGAAGCGCGGGCGCAGGCCGGTGGCGGCGTAGCGCCCCTCCAGGATGCCGTCGCGGTTCTCGCCGCGGAATTCGAAGGTGAAGAGGTCCTGGGTCAGGATCACGTCGCCCTCCATGCCGACCAGCTCGGTGACGTGGGTGATGCGGCGCACGCCGTCGCGCATGCGCTGGACCTGGACGATGACGTGCACCGCCCCGGCGATCTGCTGGCGGATGGCCCGGCTGGGCAGGCTCATCCCGGCCATCAGCACCATGTTCTCGACGCGGCTCAGCGCGTCGCGCGGGTTGTTGGCGTGGATGGTCGACATCGACCCGTCATGGCCGGTGTTCATGGCCTGGAGCATGTCGAAGGCCTCCGCCCCGCGGACCTCGCCGATGATGATGCGGTCGGGCCTCATGCGCAGGGCGTTGCGGACGAGGTCGCGCTGCGTCACCTGCCCCTGGCCCTCCAGGTTGGGCGGGCGCGTCTCCAGCCGCACGACGTGGGGCTGCTGGAGCTGGAGTTCGGCGGCGTCCTCGATGGTGATGACGCGCTCGGTCGCCTCGATGGGGCGGGACATGGCGTTGAGCAGCGTCGTCTTGCCCGAGCCGGTGCCGCCGGAGATGATCACGTTCAGCCGGCAGCGCCCGATGATCTCCAGCGCGCGGGCCATCGGTTCCGACAGGCTGCGGAACTCCACCAGCTCGCGGAAGCCGATGGTGCGGCGGGCGAATTTGCGGATGGAGATGCAGGCGCCGTCGAGCGCCAGCGGCGGCACGATGATGTTGACGCGGCTGCCGTCGGCCAGCCGGGCGTCGACCATGGGGCTGGATTCGTCCACCCGCCGTCCGACCGCCGAGGCGATGCGCTGCGCGATGTTCAGCAGGTGCCCGGCGTCGCGGAAGCGCACCGGCATCTCCACCAGCTTGCCGCGCTGCTCGGCGAAGGTGCGGGAGGGGCCGTTGACCATGATGTCGGTGATCGCGTCGTCGGCCAGCAGGGGCTCCAGCGGCCCCAGCCCGATCATGTCGTGGACCAGCTCCGTCGCCAGCGTGGCCTGCTCGCGCCCGTTCAACTGGCTGCGGCTGGTGGTGGCGATGTCGTCGATCAGCCGCTCGACCAGCGGGCGCAGAGTCTCCGCCGGCATGTCGGCAATGGTCGCCGGGTCGATGCGGGCCAGCACTTGGGAACGGATGTCGTTCAGCGAGCGGTTGACCGGGCGCAGCGCGGCCGGCGGCGGCGGGATGGGCGCCGCTGCCGCCGGGGCCGGCGCGGCGGCGGGCTTCGGCTCCTCGGGCGGCGGGCTCGTCGCCACGGACAGGGAGGGGGGTGCGGCCTTGCGGCCGAACAGCGTGCTCATCGCCGCACCCAGCGGCGGAACAGGCCGTCCTGGGCGGCGGGCTGCCCGGCGACGTCGGCGCCCAGCCGCTCCATGGCCTCGCGGAAGCGGCGGCAGTGGCGAAAGGCCGGCTCGCCGACGCCTGCGGCGACGGCCAGCGGCACCGGGCGGTAGGGCAGGGCGTGTTCCGGCGGTTCGCCCAGCGTGCGCATCAGGTCCGCCGCAGGAAGCTCCCCAGGGGCGCCGCGCCGGTTCAGGACGGTGACGAGCCGCCCGCCGCCGGCCCGCCGCGCGATGGCGGCGCGCAGCCGCACCAGATCGCGCAGCCCCGCGACGCTGGCGTCGCCGACCAGAACGGCGATGGAGGCCGCCTCCAGTGCGGCGCGGGCGGCCCCGCCCTGGGCGCGGCCGGCGTCCACGACGACGTAGTTGTGGCGGGCCTGGAGCCGGTTCAGCACCGACAGGGCGGCGGTCGGCGCGATGTCGATCACGTCCTCCACCGGCTCCTCCGCCGCCAGGACGGAGAGGCGGTCGGAGGCGGCGACCATGGCGCGCTCCATGAACACGTCGTCAACCCGGTCGGGCGCCTCGACCGCCTCGCGCAGCGCCGGCTCGGGCCGCAGGTTGAGGGCCAGCGCCACCGTGCCGTTCTGCAGGTCGAGGTCGATCAGCGCCGTGCGTCCGCGCGCCCCATCGGCCAGCCAGCAGCCCAGATGCACCGCCACCGTGGTCGCACCCACGCCGCCGCGCGCGCCGACCACCGCCACCAGCTTGCCCAGCCGGCCCGCCGCCTCGTCCGCCGCGGCGCCGGCGCCGGCGGCGCGCAGCGCGCCCTCCAGCAGGTCGCGGGACAGCGGCTTGAACAGGTAGTCGCTGACCCCGATCCGCCGCAGGTCGCGGTAGAGGCCGATGTCGTTGCTGTCGCCGACCGCGATGACCCGCACCGACGGGTCGCAGACCCCGGCCAGCGCCTCCATGGCGGCCAGCGGCTCGGCGACGCCGGACAGATCGACGAGCAGCAGGTCGGGCGAGCGCTGGCGTGCCAGGTCGCGGGCGGCGCTGCGGATGTCGCCGGTCCGCACCTCGCAGGGCAGCAGGGACGGTGCGGTGCGGGTCAGCAGGGCGGCGCTGGCCGCGTCGGCGACGTAGGCGAGCAGGCGGGGACCGGTGCCGCGGGCGGCGTCGGCCGGCGACGGCGCATCGCCGAGAAGGGTGGCGAGCAGGCTCATTGGTCCTCCTGGCTTCCGTTCAGGGCGGGGGCCAGCAGGAAGGCGCTGGTGCTGTTCCCCTTCACGAAGGGCTTCACCTTGTCGGCGCGGTAGCGCTGGACGGCGCCGGCCATGCGCTGGCCGTCGGCCGGCACGGTCTCGCGGCCCTGCACGAGGTCGCGCGGATCGGCCAGCATCAAAGCGAGGTTGCGCTGGTTGCTGCAGCCCAGAGCCTCGGTCGGGCTGTTCTGGTACCAGCCGTTGTAGATGTCGCTCCACGCCCCGCAGTCCGGGGCCAGCGCGACATAGGTGGTCACCTGGAGCGCCGGGGCGCCGGTCTGGTCGGGGGCGAAGGTGACGTTCTCCGCCGGCACCCCGGCCCCGCCCAGCAGGGAGGCGACGGCGGCCCGCGCCGGGGGGGCCAGCAGCGGACCGGTGACCGTCACGTGGGGGGTGGTGTCGCGGCCGAGCCCGGCCACCGTGCGGACCACGCGGGCGCGCTCCTCCGCCGCGATGGCGCCGCTGCGCGGGTCGATGGCGAAGGGGACGGTGTTGCCGATGGCCCTCACGGCGGGTACTTGGGCGGTGGGCATCGGCGGGGGCGTCTGCGGCACGGCGCAGCCGCCCAGCAGACCCGTGAGGAGTGGCAGAAGCAGCATCGGCGTTCGCATGGCTCTGGGCATGGCGCTGTGCTCCGCGAAAGGGGTCATTGGAGGGTGAAGCCGGCGTCGCCGTGCAGGCGGGTGGCGCCAGGGCCGATGGCGATAGGGGCGGCGGAAGTGGGGGCGCCGCCGCCCGGCGGGGGCTGGAGGCTCTGCGCGCGGTTCAGGAAGATGCGTTCCACGTCGGTCGCCGCGACGAAGCCGTCGGTTGGGGCGGACAGGGCGTTGGCGGCGGACACCGGGCGGACGAGATAGGGGGTCACGACGATGACCAGCTCCGTCTCGTTGCGGCGGAACTTGCTGGAGTGGAACAGCGCCCCCAGCACCGGCACGTCGCCCAGCCCCGGCACGGCGTCCAGCGTCGCCGTGGTGTTGTTCTGAAGCAGGCCGGCGATGGCGAAGCTCTGCCCGCTGGCCAGCTCGATGGTGGTCTCGGCGCGGCGCACCGACAGGCCGGGGATGCGGATGGAGTCGACCACGACGGCGCCGTTGTTGGTCAGTTCGCTGACCTCCGGGCGCACGCGCATGCTGATCTGGCCGCCGCCCAGTACGGTGGGGGTGAAGTCCAGGCTGACGCCGTACTTCTTGAACTGGATGGTGGTGGTGCGGTCGTACTGGGCGACCGGGATGGGGAACTCGCCGCCGGCCAGGAAGCTGGCCGTCTCGCCGGACAGGGCGGTCAGGTTCGGTTCGGCCAGCACGGTGATCAGCCCGTCCTCTGCCAGCGCGTCCACCACCGTGTTGATGTCCACCCGGCCGTTGCTGGAGCGGTAGCTGCCGCCGAAGGAGTTGGTGGGGGGAATGGCGCGGATCAGATTGCCGGCGGCGTCCAGGATGGGGCGCCCGGTGGCGATCCCAAAGGCGAAGGAGCCGATGTTGAACATGCTCTCGAAATTGACGCCCAGCTCCTTGGTCACCTGGCGCGACACCTCGGCCACACGGACGCGCAAGTTCACTTGGGCGGGGGAGGCGACGGTCAGGCGGTTGGTGACGGTCTGCCCCTGCCCGACGTAGCGTTCGGCCAGCTCGACCATCTGTCGCGCCGTGGCGGGGGAGGAGACGGTGCCGGTCAGCGTGATGCCGTTGCCGGTGCTCTGCACGTCGATGGCGGCGTTGGGCACCTGGGCGACCAGCTTCGACCGCAGGTCGCCGATGGGCATGGTGACGACGACGCTGAAGGAGGCGAGCGGCTTGTTGTCCGCCGATAGGGCGTAGACGCTGGCCCGCCCCGGCGTCTTGGCAACGATGAAGAAGGCCTGCGGGCCGGAGGCCTGCACGTCGGCGATCTCCGGGGCGGAGGTGAAGACGCTGGCCGCCGGGGCTGGCAGGTTGACCGGCTGTCCGCCGCCGACCTCCAGCGTGATCTCGCGGGGGCGCTGCTGCGACTGGGATTGCTGCGCCTGGGCGGGCGATGCGGCCAGCGTCGCGAACAGTCCGGCCAGGAGGGCCGCCCCCATGAAGGCTGCGGCCCGGCCCATGGTGGTTGTGGTGGTCATCGTCATGAGTTCGTCCCCCCTGGGTCGGCGCGCCGGTTCAGCGTTCGAGTGTTTCCGTCTTGGAACCGCGGATGATGAGCAGCGCCGGGCGGCGGGCGGGCGCCTCCGCGCTGTGGGCCGCGGGAAGCTGGCGCAGGGCGGGCGACACGTCCTCGGCCCAGGTCGGGGCGGAGGCGGGTTCCGATTCCCCGGCGGCGAGAACGGTCTCGTCGGCGAGCAGGCTGCGCAGCGCCAGCGAGAGCTTGCCCATGGTGGCGGCGACGGTGACCGTCTCGCTCTGACGGGCGGTGACCTCCAGCGTCACGGTGCGGGGGATGCGCCCGTCCGGCCCGTTCTTCATCATGCCCGCCTCGCCGAGTTGCTGGTCGATGGCGATGACGCGCAGGTTCTGGAGCACGGTCTCGCCGACCGCCCGGCTGCGCAGGTCGCGCCCCGCGTGGGATTCGAAATTCTGGGTCAGGATCAGATCCACGCGGTCGCCGGGCCAGATCAGCCCGCCGGTCGCGCTGACCGCGTCCACCGCCACCGAGACGGCGCGGCTGCCCGGTGACAGGACGGCGGCGAGGAAGCCGCGCTCCCCCGGCGCCACGATGTGGCCGGCCATGATCGGCTCGCCCGACGCGAAGGACCGGCGGGTGACGGCGCCGCTGTAGGCGCTTTCCGCCACGCGGCCCCGCACCATGTAGCCATCGCCCAGACGGCCCGGCGGCCAGGGCTCCCAGCGCAGATCCTCGGCGCGCAGAAGCATGCCGGTGGAGATCGGGCGGGCGGCGACCAGCACGGAGTCCATGGGCGCCTGGGGCGCCGGGACCGCGACGGCGGCGGTCGGGGCCGGCAGCATCGAGAAGGAGACGTAGCCAACCAACGACAGCCCGACGAGCAGCAGGGACAGGAAAAGCACTCTCAGAACCATGCCGCTCCTCCGGTGGGGTTGGAGAGGGTGAGCAGCCCGCCGGCGGCCAGGGCGACGCCGTAGGGGACGGAATGGCGGGTGGCGATGCGGTGCGCCTCGGCCGCCAGGAGATGGGCCATGATGCGGGCCGGCAGACGGGCCGGGCCGGAACGCCTGCCGAAGCGGCGCAGCAACCGGCGCGCCGGGCTCGCGTTGCGCAGGGCCAGCCACCCGGCGAGATAGAGAAGGGAGAGCAGCCCGCCGGCCAGCGCGGTGGCGGTCGCGAAGGCGGCGGCCCGCTCCACCCCGACCAGCAGCAGGATGGCCGAGGCCAGCTTCACATCCCCGCCGCCCAGCCAGCCCCGCCCGTGCAGGACGCACAGGACGAGGAACAGCGTGGCGGCGGCGGCAAGGCTGACCCAGGGAAAGGGGCCGCCCTGCCACAACGGAAGCGCGAGGCCGAGGGTGGCGAGGAGGATGGCCGCCGTGTCCGGAATGATGCGCCGGCACAGGTCGTCCGCCGCCGCCCAGCCCAGCGCAAGCCCCGCCATGGGCAGTGCCAGGGAGAGGGGATCGAAGAGCGCGATCGTATCCATGGCGGGGCTTTGCGTGGGAGGGAGGAGGGGTGGCGGCGCTTACGGAATGGTCGTCGAGGTGCCGCTGACCGTGGTGCCGATCCCGGTGAACAGGGTGCTGACGTTGGTGCCGAAGGTGCGGGCGCCGCCGATGATGACGAGTGCGACGAGCGCCGCCGCCAGACCGTATTCGAGGGCCGTGATGCCCTTGCGGTCCTTGGTCGCGGCCTGGAGCGGGGAAATGACGGCGCGGATGTTGGCGAACAGGGTCATTGATGGTCTCCGTTGATAATTGTGATACGAAGGGTTTTCGCTTCGACGTAGTGAAGCGGAGAGGATTGATTACTGATTTTTAGAGAATGCACGGCGTCTGTGATTTGAAGGATGTCGAAGCTCGGTATTTTAATAAACCTATCGATAGGGGTAGTCCGGCGGGCCGAGGCCGTTGTCCCCGCAGTCCGCAGCACAATTTTCCGCGCCGTTTTCAGGCAAAGCGCGGGTGACGCCATGTGTGGAAGAGTCGCGCCAAAGAAACGGGAAGGAGAGCGCCGTGCGGAGGCGTGGATAACGAACGGGTTGCTTTGAAAGAAAATGATTAGAATTTAAAGTGATTATCGGACTATGCGGGGATTGTGCCGACGCCGGGGTTACCGCTCCCTTCGCGGCGCGCGGAGCATTTGGAATCCCGACGGTGGTGCCGCCTCGCCCCGGAATGGCGGCAAGCCCACCGGTTGGCGAAGCAGAGTCGGTAGCCGGGTCGGGGTACCCTTTTCCGTCATGCCGAAGCGCCCGGACCGGATCGTCCATCCGGGAACGGGGCCGGACGAATGGGGCGAGGTGTTAATCCCGCCGGTCCTACGACCAGTGGCAATAGGTCGCACGTTCGTGATAATGAGAATAACTATCATCCAGGCCGAAGGGCATGGATACTGACCGGCAGGCCCCGCCATGGATTGCCGCCGCGGGCCACCGCCGTCAAGGAGCGAGAGTCAGGATGTCATTGTTCGGCAAATATGTCGCGCCGGCCGCGGCGCTGTCCGCCCTGTTGATCGCCGGTGGCTCCAGCTTGGCCGCAGATCCGGCAGAGATCCAGAAGGCAGAGATTCAGAAGGCCAAGGCCGAGCTGGGCAAGGCGCTGTTCTTCGACAACAACCTGTCCTCCACGCGCAGCCAGTCCTGCGCGACCTGCCACAATCCGGAGTTCGGCTTCGCCGACCCGCGCGGCGCGGCGTCGCTGGGGGCCGACGGCAAGTCGCTGGGCGACCGCAACGCGCCGACCGCCGCCTACGCCCATCTCGCCCCGCGCTTCGGCTTCAAGGCCAGCGGGGTTCCCTTCGGCGGGCAGTTCCACGACGGCCGGGCGGCCACCCTCCAGGAGCAGGCCGGCGGGCCGCCGCTGAACCCCGCCGAGATGGCCATGGCCTCCAAGGCGGAGGTGCAGGGGCGGTTGAAGGAGAACGCCGACTACGCGCGGAGCTTCGTCGCCCTCTATGGCGCGGGCGTGCTGGACGACGCCGAGCAGGCCTACGACGCGATGACCGACAGCATCGCCGCCTTCGAGACGACCGACGTCTTCTCGCCCTTCGATTCCAAGTACGACCGTTATCTGCGCGGCGAGTACAAGATGACCGGCGAGGAGGAACTGGGGATGACCCTGTTCTTCTCGCAGCAGTTCACCAACTGCAACGTCTGCCACAAGCTGAACGCCATGCCGGCGGCGGCGAACGAGGTCTTCACCAACTACGAGTACCACAACATCGGCGTTCCGGTGAACGCGGAGCTGCGGGCGGCCAACGGGGTGGCGGCGACTCACATCGACCGCGGGCTGGCCGAGAATCCGGCGCTGAAGGGCCAGAAGGCGCATGAGGGGAAATTCAAGACGCCGACCCTGCGCAACGTCGCGGTGACCGGCCCCTACATGCACAACGGCGTCTTCAAGGACTTGGAGACCGTCGTCCGCTTCTACAACAAGTACAACAGCACCAGGCCGGCGGACCAGATCAACCCGGAGACCGGCAAGCCCTGGGGCAATCCGGAAATCGCCGCCACCGTCTCCATCAAGGAGCTGGAGGAGGGCCCGGCGCTCGACGACCGCCGAATCAAGGCGCTGGTTGCCTTCATGAAGACGCTGACCGATGCCCGCTACGAACCGCTGGTGAAGTGAGCGCGGGCAGGTGGGGCCGCCGCGATGGCCCCGCCGTCCGCCGCAAATTCGGCAATGCGCAGCCTGCTCGGCAATTGCATCTTGACAATAAAAGTGATTAGCGGCGCATGTTGAGAATGCTTCGCACTTTCATGGCTCTCACGCCAACGATCACCGACGCTTGAGGAGACCTTCATGTTCAAGCACGCCTCCGGCCTTGCCGCCGCGGCTCTCATCGCGCTGGCGCCGCTCGCCGCCGACGCCCAGTCGTCCAAGCCCGCCTACAAGGACGTGGTGAAGACCTACGCCGACATCGCCCAGGCCAGCTACGAGGACTCCGCCAGCACCGCCAAGGCGCTGAAGAAGGCCGTCGACGCGCTGGTGGCCAACCCGTCGGAGGCGACGCTGGCCGCCGCCCGCACGGCGTGGCTGAACGCCCGCGTCCCCTACATGCAGACCGAGGCCTTCCGCTTCGGCAACCCGATCGTCGACGAGTGGGAGGGCAAGGTCAACGCCTGGCCGCTGGACGAGGGCCTGATCGACTATGTGGACGACGGCTACGCCGGCGGCGACAGCAACCCGTTCGCCAAGGCCAACGTGATCGCCAACCCGAAGATCAAGGCCGGCGACAAGACCATCGACGCCCGCAAGATCACCAAGGAATTGCTGGCCGACAAACTGCACGAGGCCGGCAAGGTCGAGGCCAACGTGGCGACCGGCTACCATGCCGTCGAGTTCCTGCTGTGGGGCCAGGACCTGAACGGCACGGG
The DNA here is from genome assembly GCF_056402275.1 of Azospirillum sp. P4_B5. Classification (NCBI taxonomy): domain Bacteria; kingdom Pseudomonadati; phylum Pseudomonadota; class Alphaproteobacteria; order Rhodospirillales; family Azospirillaceae; genus Azospirillum; species Azospirillum sp. P4_B5. Next base: position 25,446 of record NZ_JBFUHT010000050.1, on the reverse strand, counting down.
TCCGGGGGCCGGTGACCGCAAGGCGACCGACTACGCCAAGGGTAAGGACTGCACCAACGGCAACTGCGACCGCCGCGCCCAGTTCCTGACCGTCGCCACCCAGATGCTGGTCGAGGATCTGGAGGAGATGGCCAAGGCCTGGGGCGCCAAGGGCAAGGCCCGCGCCTCCGTCGCCAAGGCCAAGGAGTCGGAGGGCGTCGCCCGCATCCTGACCGGCCTCGGCAGCCTCAGCTACGGCGAGCTGGCCGGCGAGCGCATGAAGCTCGGCCTCATGCTGCACGATCCGGAGGAGGAGCATGACTGCTTCTCCGACAACACCCACAACTCGCACTATTACGACCAGATCGGCATGGTCAACGTCTACAGCGGCCGCTACACCCGCGTGGACGGCAAGGTCGTGACCGGCCCGTCGCTGTCGCAGTATGTCGCCGCCACCGCGCCGGAGGCCGACGCCAAGGTGAAGGAGGCGATGACCGCCACCACCGCCGCGATGAAGGTCATGAAGGACACGGCCGACAGCGGCAAGATGGCCTACGACCAGATGATCGGCACCGACAACGCCGAGGGCAACGCGATCGTCTCGACCGCGGTGGACCGTCTGGTCGACCAGAAGAAGGCCCTGGAAGGCGTCGTCGCCGCCCTGGGCGTCTCGGTCGAGCTGGAAGGTTCGGACAGCCTCGACAACCCGTCGGCCGTCGGTAAGTAAGGCGTCGGCAAGTAAGACGTCGGCAAGCAAGCCGGCGGACCACGGGTTGCGGACCCTCCTTCCCGCGTGGGGCGGCGTTGTCCGCTCCCCACCGCCCGCCCGCGCGGGGGAGGGGCCGCAGCCCGGCCTTTTCGTCTTCATGAGATGGGGCACTCCGCCCGACCGATGCCTGCACGCCCGATGAAAGCCCGCCTCGCCTTCCTGCTCGCCTTGCTGCCGGCCCTGCCGGCGGTGGCGGGCGACCTCGACGCCCGGATCGGCGAGAAGCTGTTCCGGCGGATGTGGGTCAGCGCCCCGACGGTGACGCACGCCAACGACGGGCTGGGTCCGCTCTACGACGCCCGCTCCTGCGCCGCCTGCCATCCGGCGGCCCGCCAGGGGCGACCGCCCGATCCCGCCGTTCCCGACGACCGCGGCGTCGGCTACGCGCTGAAGCTCAGCGGCGACCCCGTCTATGGGCGGCAGATCCAGACCAACGCGGTGCTCGGCTTTGCCATCGAGGGCCAGCCCGTCCTGACCTACCGCGAGGAGACGGTGCGCTTCCCCGACGGCGACACGGCGACGCTGCGCCGCCCGCTGCTGTCCGTCACCGATCTCAATTACGGGCCGCTGGCCGAGGCGACGGCGATCTCCGCCCGCATCGCTCCGTCCGTGCGCGGCATGGGCCTGCTGGAGCGCATCCCCGAAGCCGACATCCTGGCCGGCGCCGATCCGGAGGACCGCGACGGCGACGGCATCGCGGGGCGTCCCAACCGGGTGGCGCCGGAGGGCACGCGGCAGCTCGGCCGCTTCGGCTGGAAGGCCGTCCACCCGACGCTGCACCGCCAGAATTCGGAGGCATTCAGCCTCGACATCGGCATGTCCACCCCGGCCTATCCCGAGCCGTGGGGCGACTGCACCCCGGCGCAGACCGAATGCCGGAACGCCCCGCACGGTGACTCCCCGCAATATGAGGGGCTGGAGATCCCCTCCACGGTGATCGGGCTGATCGACGGCTATCTGCGCACCCTGCCGCCCGACGGCGGGCTTGAGGCGCCGCGCGACAAAGCGGGTGCTGCGCTGTTCGCCGCCACCGGCTGCGCGTCCTGCCATCGCCCCTCCTTCACAACGGCGGAGGACGCGGCATACCCCGCGCTGTCCCGCCGGACGATCTTCCCCTACAGCGACCTGCTTCTCCACGATCTGGGCGAAGATCTGGCCGACGGCGTGGCGATGGGCGAGGCGCGGGGCCGCGACTGGCGCACGACGCCGCTGTGGGGGATGAAGCGGTTGGCGGAGTCCGACGGCACACTGGCCCTGCTCCACGACGGGCGGGCGCGCAGCGTGACCGAGGCCATCCTGTGGCACGGCGGCGAGGCGGACAAGGCGCGCGGCGCCTTCATGGCCCTGCCGCGCGGCGACCGGGAAAAGTTGGTGCGTTTCGTTCTGGGGCTCTAAAGTCCACACGGTTTGAATGGCATAGGTGATGAGAATGCAACGCCGCCGCGTGATCGGCCTGATGTCGGCCGCCGCCCTGTCGATCCTCCTGCCGGGCAAGCTCGCCCTGGCGGCGCGGGAGCCGGCGGGAGACGCCGCCGTGCTGGGCGGTCTGGTCCGAACCCACGCCCTGCCGCGCTTCGACGCTCTGGCCGGTGCCGCCGGCATCTATGCGGAGCGGCTGGCGCAGTTCGCCGCGGCGCCGACCGCGGACGGGCTGGAGAGCTGCCGCGCCGCCCACCGCGCCCTCTACGACGCCTGGGCCGGTGTCCAGCATCTGCGCTCCGGACCGCTGGCGATGGAACTGCGCGCCGACCGCATCGCCTTCTGGCCGGAGCGGGCCGGGGTGGTGCAGCGCCAGATCCTCGCCATGCTGAAGAACCGTGATCCGAAGCTGCTGGAGCCCGGCGGGCTGGCCCGCCAGAGCGCCGCGGTGCAGGGACTGACCGCGCTGGAGCGTCTGCTGTTCGACGAGGGCGTCACCGCCGCTGGATTCCAGGGGGATGAGGCCGGGCGCTTCCGCGGCGCGCTGGCCGCCGCGGTGGCGCAGAACGTCCTCGCCATCACCCGCGAGGTCCGCGACGGCTGGAAGGCGCTGGAGGCGCCGCTGGCCGCCGGGGAGCAGACCGCGCTCGGTCCCGACGCCGGTTCCGCGGTCAACGTCCTCTTTACCGGATCGCTCACCGCCTTGCAGGTGGTCGCCGACCAGAAGCTGCTGGCGCCGCTCGGCCCCAACGCCGGGGAGGCCAAGCCGGCGGTGGCCGAGGCGCTGCGCAGCGGCCAGTCGGCCCGCAACGTGCGCATCAACCTGGAGGCGCTGCGCGCCCTGATGCTGGGTGAGAGCGGCGGCCCCGGCCTGACCGCCCTGCTGCCCGCCGGCGATGCCGGGGCGCAGGCCCGACGCGCGTTGGACGAGGGCTTCACCGCCGCGATCCGCGCCGCCGAGGCGATCCCCACCCCGATCAACGTCGCCGTCGCCGATCCGGCCAAGCGCAAGTCCGTGGAGACCACCCTGCAACGGGCCAAGGACGTGCGCAACCTGCTGACCGGCACGGTGGCGCCGCTGCTGGACATCAGCATCGGCTTCAACGAACTGGATGGAGACTGAGCGATGGACACGACCCGCCGGGGCACCCTGCTTCTGATTGGCGGTGGTTTGCTTGGGGGCGGCCTGCTCGGCGCTCTTCTGGGGCCGGCGCGGGCGGAGACCGCGGGGGGCACGTTGTTCCTCAACGCCTACGCCACCGCGGCGGCCGCGCCGGAGTATGGTGTGGCGGCGCTGGACGGAACGGGCGGCGTGCGCTTCACCACCCCGACGCCGGGCCGCGCCCATGGCGTCGTCCCGCACCCGACGCGGGCCGAGGCGATCGCCTTCGCCCGCCGCCCGGGGCGCTGGTTCATGCCGCTGTCGTTGGTTGACGGTCGCCCGGGGCCGGTGGTCCGCGCGCCGGAGGACCGCCGCTTCACCGGGCACGGCGCCTTCTCCACGGATGGGCGCCTGCTCTATGTGGCGGAGGACGACGTGCCGCGCGAGGCCGGGTCGATCGGCGTCTATGACGCGATGGACGGTTACCGCCGCGTCGGCGCGATGCCGACCCACGGGCTGGGGCCGCACGAGCTTCTGATGATCGCGGACGGCACGGTCCTGGCGGTCGCCAACGGCGGCGTCATCACCCACCCGGACACCGGCCGGGCCAAGCTGAACCTGGACGAGATGGACTCCTCGATCACCTATGTCGAGGTGGCGAGCGGAATGCTGCTCGATCAGGTCCGCCTGCCGGAGGAGCACGCCAACCTTGGCATCCGCCACATCGCCGCCCTGGCCGACGGCGGCATCGCCTTCGGCGCGCAGGACGAACGGCCCGTCGGCATGCTCCAGCCGCTGACCGGCACGCACCGTCCGGGCGGCGGCGCGGTGCGCCTGTTCGAGACGCCGGACGACGAGTTGTCCCGGTTCGAGGGCTACATCGGCAGCGTCGCGGCCGACAGGGGCAAGGTCGCGGCCAGCTCGCCCAAGGGCGGCATCATCGGGCTGTGGGACGACGCCACCGGCGCTTGGCTGGGGTCGGCGGCGCTGCCCGACGGCTGCGGCATCGCCCCGGACGGCGATGGTTTCCTGGCGAGCAGCGGGCTGGGCAATCTCCGGACGGTCGGCGCGGCGCCGGACCTGCCGGGCGACGGCCTGCGGCTGGCCGACTTCCGTTGGGACAATCATATGACGCGCACCGCCACCTGACGCGCGTCGCCGTATGACGCGCCGTTCGTAAGGCCCCCTATGAAAAAGCGCCGGGCGGCGGCCTGCACGGTGGCCCGCCGCCCGCGGTGCTGGTAGGCTTGGGAACACTGCCGCCAAGACACTGCCGCCGGACGCCATGATCGTTGATGAATATCTGGGGTTTCGCGCCGGGGACGAGGTTCTCGACCTTGCGGAGCTGACCGCCGGAACCGCGCGCATCAAGGAACTTCACCTCGTGCCTAGCGACTGGGCGAACGGGCCGACCGTCATCGCCGTGATGGTCAACGGCGCCGAGCGTTACGTCATCCAGCTCAAGAAGGTGCACGCCCACGGCGCGGAAGAGCCGGAGGTGCGGGGACGCCGCGTGGTTCCCCTGCGCCGCAGCCCGCATTGATCCTTTCCCCCGGTCCGGAGGCTCCCATCGTGATGCGTGACTTCTGCCGGCCCGGACGGTCGGCGCTGGTGGCGACGGAGGCCGCGGTGGCCACATCGCACCCGCTGGCGAGCGCGGCGGCCCTGGAAATCCTGGCGGCGGGCGGCAACGCCGTGGACGCGGCCATCGCCGCCGTCGCGGTGCAATGCGTGGTCGAGCCGCACATGACCGGCATCGGCGGCGATGGATTCGCCCTCTACGCCCCGGCGAACGGACCGGTGGTCGCCCTGAACGGCAGCGGGCGCGCCCCCGCTGCCGCCAGTGTGGAGCGTCTGGCCGGGCTGGGCGTCACCGGCGAGATCCCGCGCCACGGCGCCCACGCGGTCACCGTGCCGGGCGCCGTCGCCGCCTGGACGCGGCTGCACGCCGACCATGGGCGGCTGCCGCTCGACCGGATCTTCCTCCGCGCCATCCGCTACGCCGAGGAGGGCTACGGCGTCTCCCCGCGGGTGGCCCGGGATTGGGCGGCGGCGGTCCCCCTGCTGGCGGCGGACGAGGGCTGCCGCGCCGTCTTCCTGCCCGGCGGCCGCGCGCCGCGCGCCGGGGAACGCCACGCCCAGCCGTTGCTCGGGCAACGGCTGCGGGACGTCGCGGCGCACGGGGCGGCGGCCTTCTACACAGGCGCCACGGCGGAGTCGCTGGTCGGCTTCCTGCGCGCCCGCGGCGGGTTGCACACGCTGGACGACTTCGCGGCGGCGCAGGACGGGGCGGAGTATGTGACGCCCATCGCCACCGACTACCGCGGCTATGAGATTCTCGAGTGCCCGCCGAACGGCCAGGGCCTCGCCGCGCTGATGATCCTGAACGCGCTGGGCGGCTTCGACCTGTCGCCGTCGGTCGGCGACGCGGACCGCCACCATCTGCAAGCCGAGGCGACCAAGCTCGCCTACCACCACCGTGACATCCTGGTGGGGGAGGGCGGACCGGACGCCGCCGCGGCGCTGCTGTCCGCGGAGGCGACGGCGGCGCTGCGCCGCCGCATCGACCCGGCCCGCGCCCAGCCCCCCGCGCTGTGGACGGAGGCGGAGCACAAGGACACGGTCTGCCTCAGCGTGGTCGACCGCGACGGCAACGCCATCTCCTTCATCAACTCGATCTTCCACAGCTTCGGCAGCGTGCAGTTCGACCCGGCGACCGGCGTCCTCCTGCACAGCCGCGGCACCTCCTTCCGCTTGACCGAGGGGCACCCCAACGCCCTGGCGCCGCGCCGCCGCCCGCTGCACACTATCATCCCCGGCCTGATCCGCAAGGACGGGCGCGCGGTCTGTCCCTTCGGCGTGATGGGCGGCCATTATCAGGCGGCGGGGCACGGCGCCTTTGTGTCGGCGGTGCTCGACCGCGGGCTGGACGTCCAGACCGCCATCGACGAGCCGCGCAGCTTCGCCTTCAACGGCGTTCTGGAGATCGAGCCCACCGTGGCGGAGGACACCGCGGCGGAGCTGGCGCGCCGCGGCCACGCGGTGGTCCGCCGGGACGAGGCGATGGGCGGCGGTCAGGCGATCTGGATCGACCACGCGGCCGGCCTGCTGATCGCCGGCTCGGACCACCGCAAGGACGGTTGCGCCGTAGGATTCTGATGGGCGCGTCCGACGGGGGCGGGCCGAGGGCGCCGCCCCCCTCGGGTCAGGCGCCCAGCACCGGTTCCACCGCCGCGGCGATGGACAGCAGGCGGCGGTCGGCCCCGGCCGCACCCACCAGCATCAGGCCACTGGGCAGTTCGCCGGCGCGCTGCATCGGCAGGCTGATGGCGCAGCGGTCCAGGAAATTGAACAGCGCGCAGTTGCGCAGCAGCAGCAGGTTCAGCTGGGCGAACTCCGCGTCCTCGGCGAAGGCGTCGATGCGCGGCGCCAGCAGCGGCACGGTGGGCATCAGCAGCGCGTCATAGTCCGCCGTGGTCCGGTCGCTGCGGGCGATCAGGTCGGCGCGGCGCTGCGTCACCTCGATGTAATCGGCGGCGCTCATGGTCTGGCCGCGCTCGATCCGCACGCGGACGCGCGGGTCGTAGAGGTCGCCCTTCTCCGCCAGCAGGTCGCGATGCCAGTGGGCCGCCTCCGCCGCGGGCAGCCCGCCCATGGCGTTGGCCGGGCCGACCTCCGCCAGTTCCGCCATGGGAATCTCGACGATGCGCGCCCCGGCCTCGGACAGGCGGCGGCAGGCGGCGTCGAAGGCGGCGGCCACCGCGTCCTCCATCCCGTCCAGGACCACCGTCTGCGGCACGGCGAAGCGCAGCCCGGCCAGCCCGACCGACGGCGGCACCCACTCCGCCTCGCCGGCCAGCACGGCGTCGGCGATGGCGCAGCATTCCACCGTCCGGGCGAGCGGCCCGATGGAATCGAGCGACCAGGACAGAGGAAGGGCGCCGCGCAGCGACACCCGGCGCTGCGTCGGTTTGAAGCCGACGATGCCGCAGAGCGCCGCCGGGATGCGGATCGACCCGCCGGTGTCGGTGCCGAGCGCCAGCGGGACGTGGCCGGCCGCCACCGACACCCCGGCGCCCGACGACGAGCCGCCGGGGATGCGCGCGGGATCGGCGGGGTTGCCGGGGGTGCCGTAATGCGGGTTGATGCCGACGCCGGAAAAGGCGAACTCCGTCATGTTGGTCCGCCCCACCACCACCGCACCGGCGGCGCGCAGGCGGGCCACCGCGTCGGCGTCGCGGGTGGCGGGGGCGGCGCCCTCCAGCGCCCGCGACCCGGCCCGCGTGATGTGCCCGGCCTCGTCGAACAGGTCCTTGACCGAGACCGGCAGGCCGGCCAACGGGGAGGGGCGCGGCCCGGCCCGGCGCAGCAGGTCCTGGGCGTCCGCCGCCGCGCGGGCCTGCTCGGCGTGCAGGGCGGTGTAGGTCTTGCGCGCCTCCTCCCCCCCGGCCGCGATGGCGGCGAGGGCGGAGTCGACGAGCTGACGGCTGGTGGTGGCGCCGTCGTCGAGCTGGCGGGACAAGGTGGCGATGGTGGGCGTCGTCATGGCGGGAATCGACCGGGTTTGAAGAAGGGCAGGGGCGTCATACGGCCGGCGCATGAACAGTTCCATGATCGGCCGGCCGTATGACCCTTTCGCACATGGCTGCGCCATGTGCTGTCGGGTTTGAACCGAAGGCGTTTGATGGAGGCCATCAAACGCCTTCGGTATCAGGCGTCGCCGGCCAGGGCGCGCAGCTCGGCCAGCCGGGCGGGGGCGAGCGGGATGCCGTCGCGCAGGGTGCGGGCGCGGCGGGCGTAGCGGCGCTCGCCCGGCATGCGGTCCTGCCCCGCCTCCTTCACCTCGCCGATGAGGCCGGCGACGCGGTCGGCGAAGGCGCCGGTACCGCCGCGCTCCGGGTCGATGACGATGAAGAGCTGGCCGGTGCAGGGCGTCTCGGCGCCGGGATGGGCCGACCAGTCGACCTCGCGCGAGTATTTGCCGCCGGTCAGCGCCGCCGCCAGCACCTCGATCATGAAGGCGATGGAGCCGCCCTTGTGACCGCCGAAGGGGAGCAGGGCGCCACCGTCGAGAACGGCCTTGGGGTCGGTGGTCGGCTTGCCGTCGCGGTCCACGCCGGAGCCGGCGGGGATGGAGTGCCCCTCGCGCGCCGCGATGCGCACGTCGCCGTTGGCCATGGAGCTGGCCGCCTGGTCGAACACCATCGGGTCACCGCCGGCCACCGGGGTGGCGAAGGCCATCGGGTTGGTGCCGTAGACCGCGGCCTTGCCGCCCGGCGGCACGACGCAGGCGAAGCTGTTGACGAAGGAGAGCGCCACCAGCCCCTCCCGCGCGAAGGGCTCGACGTCCGGCCACAGGGCGCTGAAATGGTGGGAGTTGCGGATCGCCATCACGGCGACGCCGCTCTCGCGCACCATCTCCAGGAAGCGATCGCGGGCGGCCAGGAAGGCGGGCTGGGCGAAGCCGTTGGCGGCGTCGACGCGCAGGAAGGTGGGGCCGGCCTCCTCCACCGTCGGTTCGGCCCGGCCGTCCACCCAGCCGCTCTTTAGCGAGCCGACGTAGCCGGGAATGCGGAACACGCCGTGGCTGGTGGAGCCGTCGCGCTCGCAGGACGCGCAGTTCTCCGCCAGGATCGCCGCCACCCGCTCCGACGTGCCGTGGCGCAGGAAGATGCGCTCCAGAAGGGCCACCAGATCGGCGAAGGCGACCGGCGTCCCGGTTTCCGCGGTTTGGGCGAAGGCCGCGGCGGCGCGGCGGCTGGGGGTCTGGTCACTCATGCTCGTCCCTTCCGGTTCTCGTGTTCTTCTTGCGGGCGCCCCGGACTCTTGCCGGTCCGCTGGTCGCCGGGCGCACCATAGCGCGCGGCGGCGGCAGGGGCGAAAGGGAATGGCATCCGCGCGTCCGCAATCGACCCGCGGGACGTGGGATTGAAGGGACGCCTTCGTTTGTAATCCTGAATGTGCGTAAATATAACCAACTGACTTTGTTGGCGAATCGGACGGCGACGGGAACCATGTCGCCGCCGGGACCGTTGTCTGGGAGCTTGCCGGCCGACGGCGCATCCGCTGGTCGTCACGGTGCTCCAGCGCGGAGGAGCGGCAAATTGCCGCGTTCATCGCCACGCGGGCGTGAAAGCGCGTGGAATCAGCCCTGCCATGCTTCCGGTGGGTGTTGACGGGCGGATGCTGCGGTGCACAATAAACAACGAACCGGACGAGCCCATGAAATGCTTGTCCTGGATCAACGTCACGGGCCTGCGTTCCTGTCAAACAGATGGGGACATTGCAGACGCCGGTTGCAGCGGTTGAGTGTTTTGTAGAGGGGCCACGATGCGCGATCATTCCAGCCGTCACGGTGAGTCCGGTTTCGATTCCGGAGTCCTCTGGGGAACCTCCATCGCTGGCATCGCTCTGTCCGGCCTCATGGCGGTCACCTGGAATCCCGCGGACGCCTCGTCGTCCGGACCGGCCTCGGCCATCATCGACCGCGGCGCCCACCAGCTCGACCACGCCGCCTGCACGGAGGCGCTGTCCACCCTGCTGGCCCGCTTCCGCGACAACCCGGAGGTCCTGTGGGTCTGGGTGGAGCAGAGCGTTCCGTCGGGCCACGGGCTGGTCGTCCGCACCAAGGCCGCCTCCGTGTCGCCCGATGCCCCGCGGCCCTACGCCTTCCGTCCCAACGCCGCCGTGAATCCGGAGCAGGCCTGCGGCTTCTCCAGCAATTCCGTCCATGCGCTGTCGATGGGTGGCGTCGCCCAGCCCTACGAGGTGACCGCTCCCGATCCCTGGAGCGCGGCCGCCGGTCCGTAAGGCTCGGAACGATCGTCGCGGAGGGCGTCAGGTTTGGGCGTCAGGCTCTGACCGCCCGCCGGATCTTCTTCTGGACATACATGGCGGCGTCGGCGGCGCGCAGCGCGTCGTCGGGCGTCGTGGCGCCAGGGTCGGCGCTGACCACCCCGACGCTCGCCCCCGGATAATCGAAGGCGCAGCCCTTCAAGCGGTACCCGCCGCGGATCAACGGGGCCACCCGGTCGCGCAGCGCGCCGGCGGCCTCATCCCCCTCGGCGCCGGGCGTGGCGCCCATGCCGACGATGATGAACTCGTCGCCGCCCAGCCGGCCCAGCGTGTCCCCCGCCCGCAGCCCCCCGCCGATGCGCCGCCCCACCTCGGTCAGGAATTCGTCGCCGGCCTCGTGCCCGTGGGTGTCGTTGATCGCCTTGAAGCCGTCCAGGTCGATGAAACCGATCAGCACGCTCTGGCCGGCCCGCTCGGCCATGGCGAACAGCCGGTGCAACTCCGCGACCACGGCGCGCCGGTTCGGCAGGCCGGTCAGCGCGTCGGTGTAGGAGTAAGACTCCAGGGCCGCGTTCAATTCCCGGAACTGGGTCAGAAGCTGCTCGCGCTGCACATGAAGGGCGATCAACGAGGCGAACAGGCGCAGCACCTGCTCCCCCTTGGGCGTCAGCGGCTTGCGCTCCGAACTTGCGGCGCAGAGCGTGCCGAACAGGCTGCCGTCGTCGAGATGAACGGGCGTGCTGACGTAGGTCTGAATGCCCAGCGCCGCCGCCGCCTCGGAATCGCCCCAGCAGCTGGGCACGTCGTCGGTGTAGAGCTTCCCTTCGTCGAGCGCCCGCTTGCACAGCGTGCCTTCCCACGGAACGGCCAAGCCTTCGGGAATGGTCAGGGTCTTGGTGTTGCAGGAGAAGAGAATGCGCTGGATGCCGTGTTCCAGCTCGATCCGGGTGAGGTAGGTCGCCTCCAACTCCGTCACCAGTTCCAGGAGCGACAGCAGGGGCCGGGTCAGGTCTTCCACGGTCTTCGCCGACGAAAGGGTGTCGGTGAGTTGAGCAAACAGTTCGTCGGCCATGCGGTCAGTCACTCTAAAAACAAGGCGCGTCATCCCCGCATCGCGTGTGGGAACGCAGTTTCATGTCCGGTAACGAGAATTTTTATTAAAACCCATAATAACAAAAGGGCGATTGCAAGGCAACGGACGAATAATTTCGCATCCGTGATGGTGCCGCCGGGTCCCGGTGGGAGTCCTGTGCCGAAAAATTCCGCATGGTGGCGTTTGACCGGGCAGGCCGTCGCGGAGTAACCCTTGCCCGGCAACCACCGATACGGGAACCGCAGTTCATGACAGCCCCGCGCGACCGGGTGCTGGACGTCCACGACCGTCCGCCCCCGGCCACCTTCCTCCTGCTCAGCCTTCAGCACCTGTTCGCCATGTTCGGCGCCAACGTGCTGGTGCCGATCCTCACCGGCCTCGACCCGTCGGTGGCGCTCGTCACCAGCGGTTTGGGCACCCTGATCTATCTGGCCTTCACCAAATGGCGGCTGCCCGCCTATCTGGGCTCCTCCTTCGCCTTCATCGGCCCGATCGTCGCCGCCACGCAGATCGGCGGGACCGGCGGCGCGCTGGTCGGGGCCTGCGCGGCGGGAGCCGTCTATGTGGCGGTCGCCCTGCTGATCCGCGCCTTCGGCGTGCGCTGGCTGCTGGCCATCCTGCCGCCCATCGTGGTCGGGCCGGTGATCGTGGTGATCGGCCTCGGCCTCGCCTCGGTCGCCGTCGGCATGGCGCAGAACACCGCGGGCGGCGGCGAGTACAGCCTGCCGCACTTCCTGCTGGCGCTGGCGACGCTGGGCAGCATCTTCCTCTACTCCATCGTGCTGCGCGGCTTCTTCACGGTGGTGCCGATCCTGCTGGGCATCCTGACCGGTTATGTGCTGGGCGTGGTCTTCGGTATGGTGGACTTCGGACCGGTCGCCGCGGCTCCCTTCCTGCGGATGCCCGACTTCCACCTGCTGTTCTCCGATATGAAGGAGGGCGTCTCGGCCTGGGCGATGATCCTGCTGGTGGCCCCGGTGGCGCTGGTCACCATCGCCGAGCACATCGGCGGGCAGATCGTGCTGAGCCGCGTCGTGGGCCGCAACTTCATCGCCGATCCGGGCCTGCACCGCTCGGTGTTCGGCGACGGCGTGGCGACCATGGTGGCGGGCGCGCTGGGCGGTCCCCCGGCGACGACCTACGGCGAGAACATCGGCGTGCTGGCGGTGACCCGGGTGTTCAGCGTGTGGGTGATCGGCGGTGCGGCGACGCTCGCCATCATCCTGGGCTTCGTGGGCAAGCTGTCGGCTTTCCTGTCCAGCATCCCCACGGCGGTGATGGGCGGCGTGTCCATCGCCCTGTTCGGCGTCATCGCCTCCTCGGGCATCCGCACGCTGATCGAGGGCAAGGTGGATCTGGGCGACAAGCGCAACCTGCTGATCTCCTCGACCATCCTGGTGATCGGCATCGGCGGCGCGTCGCTGAAGTTCGGCGACGGCGGCTTCGTCGTCTCCTCGATGGCGCTGTCGGCGCTGATGGGCGTCGTCCTGAACGCGGTCCTGCCGGGCCGCGGCACCGGCGGCGACGCCGAGGCCATCCTGTCCTCCGACCACATCTGAGGACCCTATCGCGGCCGGCCAAGGCGGAGTCCCCCTGGGGGACTCCGCCTTTTTCATTCCCCGACCTCTTTACTCCCCAACCTCGCCCGTCAGGATCGCGTCGATCCGCCCGACCAACTCGTCGATCCGGTAGGGCTTCGCCAGCACCGGGATGCCGGTGGCTCGGGCGATGTCCTCGCTGTAGCCGGTCGCCAGGATGACCGGCAGGCCGGGCCGCCGCTCGCGGGCTTCGCGGGCCAGGTCGATGCCGCTCATCCCGCCCGGCATCACCACGTCGCTCAGCAGAACGTCGACCCCGTCGTCCGACAGATGGGGCAGCGCCTCCTCGGCGTTGGCGGCGGACAGCACGGCGAACCCCGCGTCCTCCAGCGCGGTGCTGACCGTCATGGCGACGATGGGGTCGTCCTCCACCACGAGGACGCGGCCATGACGCCGCGCGCCACCCGACGGCGGCACAATGGCGGCGGGAAGAGCGGGTTCCTCCGCCGGAGCCAGGCCGGAGCGGCGGAGCAGCAGATGCACCGTAGTGCCCCGGTCCGGCGCGCTGTCGATCCAGGCGGTGCCGCCGGCCTGCCGGGCAAGGCCGTAGACCTGGGCCAGCCCCAGCCCCGTCCCCTTGCCGAGGTCCTTCGTCGTGAAGAACGGCTCGAAGGCGCGGACGGCCACCGCGGCGGGCATGCCGCAGCCGGTGTCCGACACGGACAGGCGCAGGAACTCGCCCTCCACTCCCCGTGGATCGCCGTGGGGAAACACGGCGTTGACCGCCTCCACCGTCAGCCGTCCGCCGGCCGGCATGGCGTCGCGCGCGTTGACGGCGAGATTGATGACCGCCAGCTCGAACTGGGTCGGGTCGACCTCGACGGGCCAGAGATCGTCGCCGAGGCGGAGGTCCAGCGTGATGTCGGCCCGCAGAGCCCGTTCCAGCAGAGCCAACATGGCGAGCACCCGGTCACGCACCCCGATGGATTCCGGACGCAGGCTGTCGCGCCGGGCGAAGGCCATGAGCTGCTGCACCAGCTTGGCCCCGCGCCCCACCGCCTGCTGCCCGGCGTCGAGCAGGGCGTGGACCTGCGGCTCCCCGGTGCGGCGCCCGATCATCGACAGGCAGCCTTCCAGCGCCTGGAGCAGGTTGTTGAAGTCGTGCGCCACGCCGCCGGTCAACTGGCCGACCGCCTCCATCTTCTGGGACTGGCGAAGCTGGTCCTCTGCCTGCCGCAGGGCGGCGTCGGCCTCCTTCTGTGCGGTGATGTCGCGGCCCACGGCGTGGATGAAGCGGTCGTCCGGCACGGCGACCCAGGACAGCCAGAGATAATGACCATCCTTGTGGCGGTAGCGGTTTTCGAAGCGCGGCGTGGTGTGCCCGGCGCCCAGCCGCGCCGCCTCGGCCCGCGTGCGCTCCAGATCGTCCGGATGCACGAGGTCGAGGAAGCTGCGCGTCGCCAGCTCCTCCTCCGACCATCCCAGCAGGGTGGTCCAGGCCGGATTGACGGCGCTGATGGAGCCGTCGAAGCGCGCCACCAGCATGACGTCGGTGGACAGGCGCCACATGCGGTCGCGGTCGGCGGTGCGTTCGGCGACGCGCTGCTCCAGCGTGGCGTTCAGGTCGCGCAGCGCGTCCTCGGCCCGCTTGGCCTCGGTGACGTCGCTGCCTTCGCAGAAGATCCCGGTCACCCGCCCGTCGGCGTCCTTGATCGGCTGGTAGATGAAGGTGATGAAGCGTTCCTCGACGGGCGCGCCGGGTTGGCGGACGACCCGCACCGGCAGGGCGTGCCCGACGAAGGGCTTCCCGCTGTCGTAGACGCGGCCCAGCAGCTCGAAGAAGCCCTGCCCGGCGACCTCCGGCATGGCCTCGTGCACCGGCTTGCCGATCAGGGGGCGGTCGCCGACCAGTTGCCGGTAGGAGTCGTTGGCCAGTTCGAACACATGGTCCGGGCCGCGCAGCACACACATGAAGTTGGGCGCCTGCCGGAACAGGGTGCGCATCTGCTCCCCCTCCGCGGCCAGCCGGGCGTTGGCGCGGCGCAGCGACTCCTCGGCCTGGGCGCGCTCCAGGGCGGACCATGTGCGCTCCGCCACCTCCTCGACCAGCCGGACCTCGTCCTGGTGCCAGCGCCGTGCCTTGCGGTCGTGGATGTAGAGGGCCGCGACCATCCGCCCGTTCTTCACCAGGCTGGTGGTGACGGTGGAGGCGAGGTTCAGCGCCGCGAAGGCGGTCTGGCGGTCCGGCGCGGCGAAGCGCGGGTCCGTCGCTGTGTCGTGGATGGTCAGCGTCCCGCCGTCGCGCAGCGTGTCCAGAAGCTCTGATCCGAAGCTCAGCAGGTCATGGGTGCCGGCCTGATGATCGACGCTGCCGTCGGTCCAGTTCCGCTCCGTCGTGAAGAAGCGCGCGGTCTCGTCCATCACGCCGTAACCGACGCGGCTGGCTCCCAGGTGGCGACCCAGAGCTTCCGCCGCCGCCGCCGCCACCGCGAAGGGGTCGGAGAGCTGGCGCAGCCGGGATTCCAGCTCGAGATGAAAGGCGGTGCGACGGGTGGCGAGCACCTGGGCGGTCGTCTCGACGACGGCGCAGAACATCCCCGGAATGCGCCCGTCCTCGCCCCGCACCGGGGTGTAGGAGAAGGTGAACCAAGCGTCCTCGCGGAAGCCCCGGCGCTCCATCGGGATCAGCAGATCCTCGTACCAGGAGGCTTCGCCGGACAGCGTGCGGTCGACCAGCGGCTTGATCTGGGGCCAGATGTCCCACCACACCTCGGCGAAGGGGCGGCCGAGCGCCTCCGGGTGCTTGGCCCCGAAAATCGGCACATAGCCGTCGTTGTAGAGGAAGGACAGCTCCGGCCCCCAGGCCACGAACATCGCCTGCCGGGAGGAGAGGACGACGCTGACGATGGTGCGCAGGCTCTGCGGCCAGCTCTCCGGCGGGCCGAGCGCCGTGGATGCCCAGTCGTGGGAGCGCATCCGCTCTCCCATCTCGCCCCCGCCGGACAGGAAATCCAGGTCGCCGCCAATCACCGGGCCGCCAATCACCGGCAGGTCGGTCATGCGCCGGCTCCGCGGATTTTGCACGGAATAAGGGTGTGAATTGCAAAGATGCTGTCGTCGGTCGTGGCTTTCATCGAGCTTTCGGGCCGAGGCGAGGTTGCGTCTGGTGTCTTAACACACAACGCCCGGAAAGATAGCTCGTCGAAGGGCGGTTTTCCCTAACCGTTCTGGCTGATGCGGCCCCCGCGCCACGGTGCGGGGGCCGTCATCTACTCCGCCGCGAAGCCCTGCGCCTGGAGCTGCCACAGGGAGTTGAAAAGTCCGCCGTGCCGCCGCAGCTCCGTGGGGTGGCCGTCCTCGGCGATGCGGCCGTCCACCAGGACCAGAACGCGGTCGAAGGCCGAAACCGTGGACAGGCGGTGCGCCACCGCGACCACCGTCCGCCCCTGGGCCAGATCGGCCAGCGCCGCCTGGATCTCCTGTTCCGACTGGGTGTCGAGGGCGGAGGTCGCCTCGTCGAGGATCAGGATCGGGGCGTTTTTCAGGAAGGCGCGGGCGATGCCCAGCCGCTGCCGCTGCCCGCCCGACAGCCGCACGCCGCGTTCACCGACCAGCGTGCCGTAGCCCTCCGGCAACTGCCGGATGAAGCCGTCGCAGAAGGCGTGGCGGGCGGCTTCGAACACCTCCTCGTCGCTGGCGTCGGGGCGGCCGTAGCGTATGTTCTCCAGGATCGGGCGGTGGAACAGCGCGATGTCCTGCGGCACCACGGCGATCTTGGCCCGCAGGTCGTCCTGGGCCAAGGCGGTGAGCGGCTGACCGTCGATCCGGATGTCGCCGCGCTGCACGTCGTCTAACCGCTGGATCAGGCTGATGATGGTGGACTTGCCGGCCCCCGACGGCCCGACCAGCCCGACCTTCTGTCCGGCCGGGATGGTCAGGCTGAAATCCTCCAGCACCTTGCGCCCTTCGGGGTAGCGGTAGGAGACCCGCTCGAACGCGATGGCGCCGCCGCCGGGCGTGGCGGGTTCGGCCGGCACGGGGTCGAGCACGTCGTGCGGGCGGGCGATCACCCGCAGGCTCTCGTCGATGGCGCTGACCTGCTGGGTGGCGGTGACCAGCGCGAAGGCGAGGTCGCGGGAGCCGTGCAGGATGCGGAAGGTAAGCGCGCTGACGATCACCACGTCGCCGGTGGTGATCGTGCCGTCCCGCCACAGCAGCAGCGCCCACAGCAGCATCGACCCGGCCATCACCCACAGGCAGACGTCATGGACCACGCGGGTCTTTTCCAGATGCATCCAGCTCCGGCGGTGCGCCCCGGCCTCCACCGTGAAGGCCTGCCGCAGGCGCTCGCGCTCCCGCCCGCGGGCGGAGAAGGCCTTCACCGTCCAGACGTTGGACACGACATCAACCAACTCGCCGTTGGTGCGGGCGGATTGTTCGGCGAAGGCGTGGTGCACCGTCCGACCGCGCAGCCCCAGCCCGACGATGGCGACGGCGACCACCAGGGCGAACATCACCAGCGCCGCCGCCATGCCCCAATGGATGGTCAGCAGCACCAGCACCGCCCCCAGGAAGTCGGTGACCGGCGGGACGATGCTCCAGGTCAGGGTGCGGAAGATGGTGGTGGCGGCGTTCTCGGTGGCGGCGATGCGGTTGCCCAGCGACCCGGCCAGATGCGTCGAGAAATAGCGCATCGAATGGCCGGTCAGGTGGCGGAACAGGTCCAGCCGCATGTCGACGCCGGTCGCCAGCACCGTCCGGCAGCCGAGCCAGCCGCCCAGCCGCCACAGCACGTTCTCCGCCGCGATGAAGCCCAGGAACAGGCCGAGCGGAGTCCAGACGTCGGCGGCCGCCCGGTCGGGGGAGGCCATGGCGTCGATCAGCAGCTTCATCCCGTACTGCACGGCGACGGCGCAGCCCGCCGCCGCCACGATCACCGAGAACAGCCCGCCGAAGGACCAGGGCCGCCGCCGGATGTAGCGCAGCAGGAAGCGGCCGGGGCGGTCCGGGATGGTGTCCGTGTTGGAACCGCTCATTGAGCCGCCTGGAGTTCCGGCTGGTCGAACTGGGGCTGGCCGAGCAGCGCGCCGATGCGGGCCTGTCCGCGCTCCAACGCGGCGGCCAGCGGTTGATGGAGGCAACGCCCGCCCTGCTCGTCGCACAGGCCGTAGAGGCCGGTCTCGCAGTGGCGCTCGTTGGCCCAGCCGGGATAGTCGAGGATCGGGTAGAGGCAGACGCCCTCCACCGGCACTTCGGCGCGCAGGGCCGTGACCACCTGCTCCGTCACATAGTCGAGCCAGGGCACGCGGGCGTCGCCCTCGGCTCCCGTCTCGGCCACCAGGACCGGGCGGCCGTAGCGCTGGTGCACCTCCGCCAGGATGTCGGCGAAGGGGCGATAGCGCGGGTCGTCCCGCCCGATGGTGCCGCCCTTCAGGAACCACTGGTTGTCGGAGTAGTAGTTGACGCCGATCACGTCCAGATACTCCGGCTTGCCGCCCAGCCCCGGCCATGCGTAGCCGCCAATCATGTCCCACGCCTCATACTGGGCCAGCCGGGCGGCCTCCGCGGCCCCGGCGTCGCCCTTGCGGTCGGGGCGGGGCAGGACGTTGATGACCGGATCGACCTGGACGATGCGCGCGCGCGGGTCGGCGGCGCGGATGGCGTCGATGGCCGCGATGCTCGCCCGCACGAGCTGGTGCTTCAGCTCGAACCCGCGACGCTCGGTCATCGGGTTGAAGCGCTTCATGTCGCCGCCGGCCCAGGCCCAGTAGGAGATTTCATTGACCGGACAATAGGCGGGCGTCTCCACGCCCTCGTCGCGCAGCAGGGCGGCAGTGGCCCCGGCGAAACGGGCGAAGCGCTCCACGAAGGCGGGCCGCCAGATGTCGATGTCGTCCGGCCAGCCGTAATGGCAGAGGTCCCAGATCACCTGGACCCCGGCTTCCCGCGCCGCCCGGACCATGGGGAGCAGGCTGGACCAGTCGTAGCGGCCCGGCGTGGTCTCGATCAGGTGCCAGCGCGCACCGTCGCGCACGGTGCGCAGGCCGTGGGCGGCCATGCGTTGATAGTCCTGCGCGGCCAGCCGGTCGTGGCCGGTCGCCGTGATCAGGTCCAACCGGCGTCCGTCATGCCGCCGGTGCGTCGAGCATTCGAAGCCACCAAGGAAGACGCTGTCGAACAGGGTGGGGGTGTGCATGGGGGGCTGGGAGGGGATTGTCTCCCTCTCCTGCGAAGCGGGGGAGGGAAGGGGCCCGCGGCGAAGCCGTGGGAAGGGTGGGGGCAAGGGCGCGCCTAATCCCCCATCCCCGCGACCCGCACCTCCCGCTCCGCGCCCAGCGAGCCGAAGGCCCGCGCGGCGGCGGCGAGACCGCGGCTCTGCTGCTCCTCCTTCTCCAGGCGGGCGTAGACCGCCAGCGCCTGCGCCACCACCTGATCCATGTTGTAGTAGCGGTAGGTGCCGAGCCGGCCCAGGAAGATCACGTCCGGGGTGCCGTCGGCCAGCGCCTGGTACTTGCGGAACAGCTCCTGGTTCTCCGGACGGGGAATCGGGTAGTAGGGGTCGCCGTGAGCGGAAGGATACTCGTAGGTGATGCTGGTCTTCGGGTGGCTTTGCCCGGTCAGGTGCTTGTACTC
Source organism: Azospirillum sp. P4_B5 (assembly GCF_056402275.1). NCBI lineage: Bacteria > Pseudomonadati > Pseudomonadota > Alphaproteobacteria > Rhodospirillales > Azospirillaceae > Azospirillum > Azospirillum sp. P4_B5. Next base: position 6,118 of record NZ_JBFUHT010000050.1, on the reverse strand, counting down.
GGTGACGCGGGTGTAGGGCACCCCCTCCGACGGCTCGTTCACCACGGCGACGGGCTGGAACCATTCCTGATCGACCGTCTCGTGCCGGAAGGTCAGGGAGCGGTAGGGCAGCTTGCCGAAGCGGTGGCCGAAATACTCGTCGATCGGGCCGGTGAAGACGATGCGGTCGTAGGCGATCTCGTCCCGCACGTCGTCGAAATCGGTGTTCAGCATCACCTTGATGTTCGGGTGGTCGAGCATGCTCTCGAACATCCGCGTGTAGCCGTTCAGCGGCATCGCCTGGAAGCTGTCGCCGAAATAACGGTCGTCGTCGTTGGTCCGCGTCGGCACGCGGGCGGTCACCGCCTTGTCCAACTGCGACGGGTCGAGGCCCCACTGCTTGCGGGTGTAGCCGCGGAAGAACTTTTCGTACAGCTCCCGCCCCACGGCGCCGACCACCACATCCTCCGAGGTGCGGACGTCGGCCACCGGCTCCGCCCGGCTCTTGAGGAACTCCGCCACGCCCGCCTCGTCGAGATCCAGCCCGTAGAGCTGGTTGACCGTCGTCCGGTTGATCGGGATGGGAACGAGCCGTTCGTCCACCCGCGCCAGGACGCGGTGCTCGTAGGGCCGCCACTTGGTGAAGCGGGACAGATAGTCGGCGACCGGTTTGGCGTTGGTGTGGAAGATGTGCGGGCCATAGCGGTGGATCAGGACGCCCGCGTCGTCGTAGTGATCGTAGGCGTTGCCGCCGATGTGCGGACGCCGGTCGATCAGCAGCACGCGCTTGTTCAGCCCGGCCGCCAGCCGCTCCGCCAGCACGCTGCCGGCGAAGCCCGCCCCGACGATCAGGTAGTCGAAGCCGGAGCGGCGGCCGGCGGCGCGCCCGTTGACGTGCCTGACCGGGTGAGTGGCCGGGTGGATCGCCGGTGCCGGGCGGTGGGCCGGCGGCGCGGCGCGTCCGCGCTGGCGGGCCTGCTCCATCAGCGCCGTCATGCGGCCCTGCGTCTTGTCCCAGGACATGTCGCGCAGGACATGGTCCGCGGTGGCGCGCAGCCGCTCCGGATCGGCGGCGTCGGCCAGGGCGGCCGCGACGGCGGCGACGAAGTCCTCCGGCGCGTCGGCGATGCGCACGACGCCGCTGTCGCCATAGCCGCGCACCACGTCGGTGATCGAGGTGGAGACGACCGGGCGCCCGGCGGCCAGATATTCCGGCGTCTTGGTCGGGCTGATGAAGCGGGTGGACTCGTTGCGCGCGAAGGGCATCAGGGCGACGTCCCAGCCCGCCAGATAGTGCGGCAGGTCGTCGTAGCTCTTCGGGCCGAGATAGTGGATGTTCGGACGGCGGGGCAGGTCGGCCGGGTCGATCTTCACCACTGGGCCGACCAGGACGAACTGCCAGTCGGGCCGGGCCGCGGCGGCGGCGTCGAGCAGGGCGATGTCCAGCCGCTCGTCGATGACGCCGTAGAAGCCGAGCCGCGGGTGCGGGATGGCCGCCTGATCGGGGGGCTCCTCGACGATGCCGCGGGCGGCGGCGAAATGGGCGACATCGACGCTGCTGGGGAAGGCGTGGGCGTTGGGGTGCAGGTTGCGCTTGGCCTCGTAGAGGCTGACGCCGCCGGTGAACACAACGTCCGCCCGCGCCATCAGCTGCCGCTCACGCTCGACCAACTCCGGAGGCGCGCCGTGGAAGGCCGACAGCTCGTCCATGCAGTCGTAGACCACCAGCGCCCCGCGCAGATGGCCGGACAGGCCGAGGCTCATCGGCGTGTAGTACCAGAGGATCGGGTCGGTCACCCCCTCCTCGGCCAGATAGCGGTCGAGCAGCTGGCGCTGGGCGGTGACGGCCGCCTCGCCGTCCATGCCGGCGGGCAGGCGGGGCACCAGGACATGGACCCCCTCGTCCTCCCGCACGTCCAGCCAGGGCTCGGGCGTGTCGTTGTGGATCGGCTCCTCGACGAACAGCACGCGGTGGTCACGCGCGAATCGCGACATAAGATGTTGTGGACGCTGATAAACGAAGCTCCAGCGCAGGTGTGAAAAGCAGATCAGGGTCTGCGATGGGGTGTCGATGGTGTTGGAATGCGGAGAGTCGGCGGTCGGACGTGTTCTTTTTCGGTTTCTGCCGATTGGGAACTGGTGTTGGCCGGCCCAACTCATGTTTCCATCCTCTCTTAAGTGACATATCGTCGGGGTGCCGCCGGAAATTCGCCACGAATACAGCGGATTTTCGCAGCGCAGCGGAGTGACGTCGCAAACCGGAAACCAATAACGGGGTCGGCATGGGTGGGTTCCGTGACAGAAATGCGTTGCGGAAAACGGTTCCCCATATTTTCAACGCTCGTTCTTTTGCGCCGGGTTGGCTGGGGTAAGCGCATATTTCAGCGGGCGGGGGTGGTATTCGAGGAAGACTGCGCGTCTCCAGTGCTTTTCGACGCGCACGAATTTGGTGATGTTTCCCCCTCTCCACTCGACCTGGCCGGGTGATGCCTTTCGGAAATTAATGCGCGTAACGGATTTTCCGTTCATAGTGCATTAAAGGAATCGGGGAAGTTTGGAAGGAGACGAGGGATGTGCCGAATTTTTGCCGGTCAGGACCCGGAGCGCTTCCGTATGGTAACCCGGCGGGTCCGCCTCAGCGGTCATTCGACAAGCGTCTGTCTGGAAGCGGCCTTCTGGGACGCGCTGGAGGAAATCGCGGCGATGCAGGGCGTGTCGCTTGGCCGCTTCTTGTCGAAGTTGCACGATGAAGTCTTTGCCCGCGGGGTGGAGCGGCGCAACTTTGCCGGCCTGCTGCGCTGCGCCTGCCTGACCTACGCCCAGGAGGTGAAGGGCCACCGCCCCTGCGTGGAGGAACTGGAGCGGGAGGCACGCACCGATTTTGCCGCGGTGGCCGCCGCCGTCCTTCCGGCAGGCATTCCGACCTCTTTCACCGCCCCGGAAAAAGAACGCGAGACGGCCTGAGCGCAAAAGAATGCCCCCCTCCTCCATTCGGAAGAGAGGGGCAGACGAGAATGGAGCGTCCCGAATAATGGGACAGAACAGCTTCAGATCGCGTTCCTGGCCATTTGGCCGGCGATGTAGTCGGCTTGCCGCAGCGCCAGCGCGACGATGGTCAGGGTGGGATTTTCGGCGCCGCCGGTGGTGAATTGCGAGCCGTCGGAGACGAACAGGTTCGCCACGTCGTGGGTCTGGCCCCACTTGTTCACCACGCCGTCGCGCGCCTTCTCGCTCATCCGGTTGGTGCCCAGATTGTGGGTGGACGGGTAGGGCGGCGTCGGGAAGCTGCGGGTCGCCCCCACCGACTCATACAGCGTCATGCCCTGCCGGTAGGCGTGCTGGCGCATGGCAACGTCGTTGGGGTGATCGTCGAAATGGACATTGGGGACGGGCATCCCGTACTTGTCCTTCTTGTCGGCGTGCAGGGTGATGCGGTTGCTCTCCTGCGGCATGTCCTCGCCGACCAGCCACATGCCGGCCATATGGTCGTAGCCGTCGAGCGCGGAGGTGAACTCCCGCCCCCAGGCGCCGGGGTCGAGGAAGGCGGCCATGAAGGGCAGGCCGAGCGACAGGGTCTCGATCTCGTAGCCGCCGACGAAGCCGCGGTCGGGCTTGTTCTTCGCCTCGTCGCGGATGATGCCGGCCATGGTGGTGCCGCGGTGCATGCGCACCGGCTTCTCGAACACGCCGTAGACCGAGCCGGTCATGTGCCGCATGTAGTTCCGCCCCACTTGGCCGGAGGAGTTGGCGAGACCGTCCGGGAACATCGAGGACGCGGAGTTCAGCAGCAGGCGGGGGCTTTCGATGGAGTTGCCGGCCACCGCGACGATGCGGGCCTTCTGCCGCTGGATCGCCCCGTCCTTGTCGGCGTAGACGACGCCGGTCACCTTGCCCTTGGCGTCATGCTCGATCTTCAGCACCTGGGCGTTGGCGCGGACCTCCAGCTTGCCGGTCTCCTCGCCCTTGGGGATCTCGGCGATCAGGGTCGACCATTTCGCCCCGGACTTGCAGCCCTGGAAGCAGAAGCCGATCTGCTGGCAGGACCCGCGCCCGTCGCGGGGCTCCGAATTGATGGCCATGTTGCCGGTGTGGCATTCCGTGTAGCCCATCTTGTCGGCGCCGGCCTTCAGGACCTTGAAGTTGTTGTTGCCGGGCAGGCCGGGAATGCCGTTGGTGCGGGTGACGCCCATGCGGTCCTCCGCCTTGGCGTACCAGGGTTCCAGCTCCTCCAGCGTGACCGGCCAATCGAGCAGGTTGGCGCCGGCTACCTCGCCGTAGGCGGTGCGCGTCTTGAACTCGTGCGGCTGGAAGCGCAGGGCGGCACCCGCCCAGTGCACGGTGGAGCCGCCGACCGCCTTGACGATCCAGGCCGGCAGGCCGGGGAAGTCGCGCGACACCCGCCAGCTTCCCGAGGTGGTGCGCGGGTCGAGCCAGGAGATCTGGGCGAAGCTGGCCCATTCGTCGTTCTGGAAATCCTCCATGTCGTGGCGGCCGCCGGCTTCCAGGATCACCGTCTTGATGCCCTTCAGCGCCAGTTGGGTGCCCAGCGTGCCGCCCCCGGCCCCGGAGCCCACGATCACCACGACGCTGTCGTCGTTCAGGTCGAATTTCGCTGCCATGGCTGAAACATCCTTCCTGAGACGGTGGTCAGAGCCACTCGATGTCGTTGAAGCCGCGGTCGATGTAGCCGCCCTTGGCCGCGCTCTCGCCCTCGTAGCCGAAGAGCGGCCAGACCTCCTGGTTGTTGTAGATTCCAGTCACCAGCCCGCCGCGCACCGTCTGGAAGAACGGATCGGCCTCGATCTCGTGCAGCAGCCGGACCCGGTCGGCCTCCCAGCCGACCTCCGCGTAGGGCGCGTCGTGCTTGGCCTTGGCCAGCCGGTCGAGCTTCGCCATGCCGGACTCGTACAGCTCCTTGAGCGCGGCGTCGGCGGCCGCCTTCTCGTCCTGCGCCTTCATGGCGACGGCGTAGAAGCGGTCGGCCAGCCGGTCGTGCGGGTAGATGTCCCGCGATACCCGGATCAGCGAGCGCATGGTGTCGGGCGCCAGCGCCTTGGTTTCGTACCCCCAGGCCTCGCGCGGGCAGAGGATCGCTCCGCCCGACACCAGGATGGCCGTCGCCGCGGCGGCGGTGGCCGAGGCCGCCAGGAAGGCGCGCCGGTGCATGGTGGAGTTCGGGGCGGGTTTTGCTGTTGTGCTCGTCGGAGAACGCATGGCTTCCTCCCAAGACCGATTATGATTCTTGTTTCGGGTGTCGCGCTTTTGTCAGCGGTAGCGGCCGTGGCGCTGGAGGACCTCGATCTTGTAGCCGTCGGGGTCCTGGACGAAAAAGAAGCGGGCCATCAGCGCGCCGTCCCGCGCGAACTCCTTGATCGGGTTGGGGCCGTAGCCGAGCGCGGTGAAGCGCCGGTGTTCCCCGTCCAGATCCTCGACGCAGACGGCCAGATGGCCGTAGCCGTCGCCATGGGCGTAGGGTTCGCTGCGCCCGTGATTGATGGTCAGCTCGATCTCGAAGTCGTTTTCGGCGTTGCGCAGATAGACCAGGGTGAAGCCGTCGAACGCGTAGCGGTCGGCGCATTCCAGGCCGAACGCGCGGGCGTAGAAATCCCGCGACCGCTCCTCGTCGAGGACCCGGATCATCATGTGGATGGCCTTGGCCATGGGGGCTGGCTCCATTCCGGTTGGTGGCTCCAGCATGAATGCTAGTGGTGCGGATTGTTGGTGTGGCAGTAAGTATCTACTACAGGCCCGATGCGAAGGGGGTAGCCCGGTCGGCGGTCGCTCATCCCTGCTTTCGGGACGGCGTTCCGGCCGCGATGGCGTATCCTCACGGCCTGGAAAAAGGAGCTTCCCATGCGACACAGGACGGGCCATCCCCTCGTCGCGGCGGGCTTCGCCACGCTGGTGCTTATGGCCGCACCGGTGGCCCAGGCGGCGTCGCCTGCGTCGGAGTGGCGGGCGGAGTGGCGCGGCTGGCTGTCCGACAGCGCGGGCGGGCTGCGCGATGGGGCGGAGCGCGCGATCATCCTGGGCGGCGCCCTGCTGTACCAGAACCGGCATACGGTGGCGGGGCTGACGCTCGGCTGCCTGGCCGGCGGGGCGGTGGGGGCGACGGGCGCCGTCGCGGCGGGTGCGGCGA
>NZ_JBFUHT010000049.1:0-44719 GCF_056402275.1 Azospirillum sp. P4_B5 | reverse complement strand
CGGTGGAGGCCGCCCGCGCCGACCTCGCCGCCGGCATCCGGCTGGCCGACCTGCTGGCCGCCGCCGGGCTGGCCGAGTCCAAGGGCGCGGCGCGGCGGCTGATCCGCGACGGCGGAGCGCGGGTGAACGGCACCCCGGTCACCGACGAGACCGTCCTTCTGACCCTGGCGGACCTCGATGGTGAGGGGGTTCTCCGCCTGTCCGCCGGGCGCAAGCGCCACGCGCTCGTCCGGGTTCGGTGAGCAAGGCCGGAGCCGGGCGCTCTCAGCGGCCTCCGGCTTCGGCCACCACCTGCTTCAGGTGATGGGACGACACCGGCTTGTGCAGGATGGCGAAGCCGCTGCGCTGGGCCTCGACGATGCGTTCGGGGGCGGTGTCGCCGGTCAGGATGATGCTGGGAATCGACGCCCCGCAATGGGCGTGGATGGCGCGCAGGGCTTCCGGCCCGGTCTTGCCGTTGCGCAGCCGGTAGTCGGCCAGGATCACGTCCGGCCGCCGCCCGGCCTCGTCGAGCAGGCGGATCGCCTCGTCCCCCGCGGTGGCGGCGATGACCTCGTAGCCCCAGCCCTCCAGCATGGCGCGCAGCCCCATCAGGATGATCACCTCGTCGTCGATGATCAGGACGAGCCTGCACCCGCCGCCCTCCGTCCGGCCGACCGCGGGAACCGTCGTCACCGCGGGACGCGGCGGTTCGGCGGCGGGAACGGTGACCAGGAAGGTCGATCCGCTGCCCGGCCGCGATCGCAGGGCCACGGAATGGCCGAGCAGAGCGCACAGCCGCCGCACGATGGCGAGGCCGAGGCCCAGCCCCTTCTCGCGGTCGCGCTCCGGGTTGCCGAGCTGGGTGAACTCCTCGAAGATGTCCTCCTGGCGGTCCGGCGGGATGCCGGCGCCGCTGTCGCACACGGCGATGTGGAAGCGGCGGCGCGACCGCCGCACGCCCAGCAGCACCCCGCCCCGCCCGGTGTAGCGCAGCGCGTTGTCCAGCAGGTTGCGGACGACCCGCTCCAGCAGCATGGGATCGCTGCGCGCGTGGAGCGTGGTCGGAACGACGCGCAGGGTCAGGCCGCGCCGCGCCGCCTCCGGCGCGTATTCGGCGGCGAGGCGCTCGAAGAGGGGCTGGATCGCCACGGTGGAGGTCACCGGCTCGACCACCCCGGCGTCGAGCTTGGAGATGTCCAGCAACCCGTCGAGCAGGCGCTTCAGCGCCTCCAGCGCCTGCTGCATGGTCTTCAGCGTGCCGTGGCCCGGACCACCCGGTGTCTGCTCGCTGAGCGCGGAGGTGAGGAAGAACAGCGACTGCACCGGCTGGCGCAGGTCGTGGCTGGCCGCAGCGAGGAAGCGCGACTTCGCCCGGTTGGCCCGCTCCGCCTGGTCCTTGGCGCGGCGCAGCGCCGATTCGGTGCGCTTGCGCTCGGTGATGTCGCGCAGGATGGCGGTGAAGAAGCGGTCGCCGCCGTCGCTCCAGGCCGACAGCGACAATTCCAGCGGCACCGCCAACCCGTCGCGGCGCCGCCCCTCCACTTCCCGCGCGACGCCGTCGGCCAGCTTGTCCGGGCTGAGGGTTTCCGGAACGAAGCCGCTTGGGATCAACCGGCGCACGTCGGCTCCAACCGCGTCGGCGGGGCAATGGCCGAAGATGCGCTCCGCGCCGCGGTTGTAGGTGTGCACCGTGCCATTGGCATCCACCAGAAGGATCGCGTCGGCGGCGGTTTCCAACAGGGATCGGTGGCGCTCCACGGCCCGCCGGATCGCCCGTTCATCCTCTTTGCGACGGGTCACGTCCTGGGCGTAGACGGCCAGCCGGTCGCCGGTGGCGAACAGGCGCAGGGCGTACCAGTCGCCGCCGCTCCGGTCGTTGCCACCCCGTTCCTTGCCACCGGCCAGCCGGATTTCGAATTCCTCCGGCTCGCGCCGGTCCAGCGCGTCGCGCAGGCGCGCGGCGAAGGGTTCGGCCACGCCGGGCGGCAGCAGGGCGACGAAGACATGCCCCAGGAGATCCCCGCCGTCGCCGAACAGGCGCGCCGCCTTTTCGTTGGCGAAGGTCACCCGCCCCTCATGGTCCAGTTCCACCACCGCGTCGGTGGAGGCCGCGAGGATGGCCGCCATGCGGTGTTCGGCGGCATGGGCGGCGTCGCGGGCCAGTTCCCGCGCCTGAAGCTCCTGCGCCATGGAATCGAAGGCGCGGCCCAAGGCACCGATCTCCGAGCGGTCGCCCGGCCGTCCGATCCGCGCGTCCCGGTCCCCGGCGCTCCAGCGCTCCACCACCCGCTTCAGACGGGCCACGGGGCGCAGCACGAACAGGCGCGCGCCGATCCAGGCCGCGGTCAGGGACAGCGCCGCCGCCAGCGCCAGCAGGAGGGCGCTCCGCTCGGCCGCGGCGGTGACGGGGCGCAACGCCTCCGTCCGGTCCAGCCCGACCGCCAGAAACAGATCGCGGACCTTCTGGTCCACCGGGGCGTAGGCCAATATCCGCGGCTCGCCATCCAGGCCGGCAACCTCCGCCACGCCGTCGGACGGCGCGCGCAGCAGAGCCATCAGCGGTTCCGGGAGCGGCTTGCCCACCCGCTGGTCTTCACTGCCGGGAAAGCGGCCCAGCACGGTGCCGTTGCGGTCGGCGAGCACCAGCATGGCGTTCGGCGGCAGCGGCTTTTCCGCCAGATACTCGCGCAGCCATCCGGCGTCGAGCGCGATGGACACCACCCCCGCCATGCGGCCCGTCCCGTCGGCGTAGGGGGCGGCAAAGGGCAACACGGGGCGCCCGTCCAGCCGCCGCACCGCATAATCCCCGACGACGAAGCCCTGCCCGTACAGCGCCATGCGGATGTGCGGCAGCCCCGCCACCATCAGGCCGTTCAACTTGGCGTCGCTGGCGCAACGGACCGAGCCGTCGAGATCGGTCAGGGCGATGCCCTTCACCCGCGGCAGCCGGCCGCGCAGGCGGTTCAGGGTGGAGGAACATTGCTGCGGGTCGACGGCCAGACGCGGCGCCAACTCGGCCACCGTCACCAGCACGCCGCGCATGCCCTCCACGACCCGCTGCTGCTCGTCCTGGATCAGCGTCAGCAGGCGTCGGGCCTCCGCCTCGGCTTGGCGTTCACCCGCCTCGATGGCAGTCAGGCTGGCGTGGCCAAGGATGCCGATGGCCGGCAGGCTGGCGAGGAGAACGAGCAGGACAAGGCGTGTGAGAATGCTCATCGGCGGCCTGGGAACAGCTCGGCGGAAGGGAACGGCACAATCCTGCACTTCCCAAGGGACGGACGGCACCCCGGGTCCGATGCACGCCGTCATATCCGCGGCAGCGGTGTCCCGCTACCCCGCCGGCCACATCCTTACCTTTGCGTTTACCAAATGGAAGGACCGCGCTCAACCGACTATTTCGCATACGAATTATAATGGGGCCGGATGGAGGCCCTCGCGCCAAAAAGAAACGGGCCGCTTCCCATCTGGGAAACGGCCCGTTCGGCATGGTGCTGCCGGTGTTGCGTTGCTGGTATCAGCCGCGGGTGCTGCCCGAAGCCCGGTCGCCGGTGGCGACCGTATCGCTGGCCGGCTTCTGCGTGCCGGCGCTGGCGCTGTGGCTGGAGGAGCAGTCCGCGCTGGCGACCCCCGCCGTCAGGAGGGCGGCGAGACCGAACAGAACGGCTACCGGCTTGGCTCCATGAGACATTGAATCACCTCCTTTCAAAACTGTTGAACACCGCAACAGCATGTGAGGACGATCCGGCGCGAGTCAACGCCTTATACCGCCCGTACAGGGTGCGGCGCGCAACGGAGACCGCCTCAGTTCGCGGTCTCCAGCGCCTCCCGCATGGTGCGGAACAACTCCGCCTTGTCCTCGAAGCCGATGCCGGGAATCTCCGGCAGGCGGACGCGCCCGTCCTCGACCGCGATGCTGTCGGCGAAGCCGCAGAAGGGCTTGAACACGTCCGGGTAGGACTCGTTGCCGCCCAGATGCAGGCCGGCGGCGATGTTCAGCGACATCTGGTGGCCGCCGTGCGGCACGACGCGGCGGCTCGACCAGCCGTTCTCCGCCAGCATGTCCAGCGTGCGCATGTACTCGACGAGGCCGTAGCTGAGCGCGCAGTCGAATTGCAGCCAGTCGCGGTCCGGGCGCATGCCGCCGTGGCGGATCAGATTGCGGGCGTCCTGGTGGCTGAACAGATTCTCGCCGGTCGCCATGGGACGGTCATAGTGGTTTGCCAGCTCGGCCTGGAGCGCGTAGTCGAGCGGGTCGCCGGCCTCCTCGTACCAGAAGAGATTGTAGGGCTTCAGCGCCTCGGCGTAGGCGATGGCGGTCTTCAGGTCGAAGCGGCCGTTGGCGTCGACGCAGAGGTTCCGGCCGTCGCCGACCACCTCCAGCACCGCCTCGATGCGGCGAAGGTCGTCCTCCAGCGAGGTGGCGCCGATCTTCATCTTCACGACCTTGTAGCCGCGGTCGCGGTAGCTGCGCATCTCGTCCTGCAGCGCCTCCACCCCCTTGCCGGGGTAGTAGTAGCCACCCGCGGCGTAGACCCAGACCGACTCGTCGGCCACGCCGCCGCGGTAGCGGTCGGCGAGCAGGCGGTAGAGCGGCTTGCCGGCGATCTTCGCCACGGCGTCCCACACCGCCATGTCGATGGTGCCCACCGCGACCGAGCGCTCGCCGTGGCCGCCCGGCTTCTCGTTGGTCATCAGCCGAGCCCAGATCTTGAACGGGTCGAGGTTGCCGCTCACCTCGTCGATCAGGCTGTCGGGGGGGGCCGAGGTCAGGCGGGGGATGAAGCGCTCCCGCATCAGGCCGCCGGCGCCGTAGCGTCCGTTGGAGTTGAAGCCGTAGCCGATCACCGGCTTGCCGTCGCGCACCACGTCGGTGATGACCGCCACGGTGGAGCAGGTCATTTGGCTGAAGTCGATGTAGGCGTTGGCGATGTCGGACTTGATGCCGACGGTCTTTTCCCGGATCTCCACGATGCGCATGGCGCTGCTTCCCTTCGGCTTTTCCGATGCCCTGGGCCGCAGGATAGGGATGGACGGGACCGCCGGGCCAATGCCAGTTTCAAATCGCATGATGCGCGTCCGGCATGGGCTGATGAGTCGCCGATGGAACTGAACTGGCTCGAGGATTTCCTCGCCCTGGCGGAGTGCGGCAACTTCTCCCGCGCGGCGGAGGGGCGCAACCTGACCCAGCCGGCCTTCAGCCGCCGCATCCGCGCGCTGGAGGACTGGACCGGCACGCCGCTGTTCGACCGCAGCACCCAGCCGGTCGGGCTGACCGAGGCCGGGCGCCGCTTCCGCCCCTTCGCCGACGAGACGGTGCGCCGCCTCCTGCAAGGGCGGGAGGAGGCGCGGCTGGCCGGCGGGGCGGCGGCCACGGCGCTGCGCTTCGCGGCGACCCACGCGCTGTCGCTGACCTTCTTCCCGACTTGGCTGAGCCGGCTGGAGGGGCAGGCGCGGCTGGGCGCCATCCATCTGCTGTCCGACAGCATGCAGGCCTGCGAGCAGGTGATGACGCAGGGACAGGCGCAGTTCCTGCTGTGCCACGCCCACGCGGCGGCCCCCTCCCGGCTGGAGGCCGGGGCCTTCCGCTCGGCCGCGGTGGGGAGCGACCGTCTGGTCCCGGTCTGCGCGCCGGGCGAGGCGGGCGCGCCACGCTACGCCCTGGCCGGCGGCGGGGCCGCCCTGCCCCATCTCGCCTACAGCCCGGAATCCGGCATGGGACGCATCGTCACGGCGGCGCGCGGCGGCTTTCCAACGCCTCTGGCACTCGATACCGTCTTCACCTCGCACCTTGCCGCGGTGCTGCGCACGCTGGCCCGCGACGGGCGCGGCGTGGCGTGGCTGCCGGACAGCCTGATCGCCGAGGATCTGGCGCAGGGACGGCTGGTGCCGGCCGGTGGGGCGGGCTGGGAGATCCCGGTGGAGGTGCGTCTCTACCGCCCGCGCGCCCGTCAGAGCCCGGCGGCCGAGGCTTTCTGGACGCTGGTGGCGGAACAGGCGACCCAGCATGGGAGGGAACGGGAATGAGCGAAGCGGATTACAGGCTTTACGGGGCGCCCGGCTGGGGGTCCGTCCTGACGGAAGCGATGCTGGTCCAGTGCGGTGTTCCCTTCGTCTTCGAGGACGTTGAGGGCTTCGACGCGCCGGGCGAGGCACGGCAGAGGCTGCTGGCGCTGAACCCGCTGGGGCAGATCCCCACCCTGGTCCTGCCGGACGGGACGGTGATGACGGAGAGCGCGGCCATCGCGCTGCTGTTGGCCGAACGGCACCCGGACGCCGGACTGGCCCCACCGCCGGACGCACCGGAGCGCCCGGCCTTCCTGCGGCTGCTGGTCTGGCTGGTGGCGAACGTCTACCCGACCTTCACCTACGGCGATTATCCGGAGCGCTGGGTGACGGAGGCTCCGGAGACGCTCGGCGCGGCGATGGTGGAGCAGCGCAAGACGCTGTGGCTTTGGCTGGAATCACAGCTGGGCGATGGCCCATGGGTGTTGGGGGAGCGCTTCAGCGCGCTCGACCTCTACGTCGGGGCGATGGTGCATTGGCGGCCCCGCCGCGCCTGGTTCGCGGAACATTGCCCGAAGCTGTCGGGCGTGGCGGGGCGGGTGCAGGCCCTGCCGAACCTGGCACCGGTCTGGAGCCGGAACTTCACGCCGGCGTCCTGAAGCGGGAAGCACCGAGTTCATACAGCACGGGGGCGGCCGCKGGGCCGCCCCCGCTCAACAATCAGCACTCGTGACTTAAGACTCGCAGATCAACGCTCGTTGATGGCGCGATACACGATGTAGGCCGGGGTCGCGCGCAGCCAGGCGGTGAGGAACTCGCGGACGGCCTGGAGGGCGGAGGACGGGGCGCGGTCGCTGCCGATGTGGCTGTAGGTCGAGCTGTTCATGATGGTCTCCAATCGTTGGGAGGCGTTATCGGGGGCGTTGTTCGTTGAGACCAATATGCTCTGGTATACCCAATACCACACGCGCGCTTCTTGCAGGGCAGACCCGAAAAAATGCAACGCTTTCAATGCTTTAACTATCACGCATTCAGCGTATTGAACTGTTCGCGCAGCGGACGTCGAATTCTTGCCGCATCGCGGGAAGCGGTGGTCTAGCCAAAGCCGCCCCACAACCCCACTTCTCGTGTCATGCCGCGCGACGACAGCCAGCCCCGCTTTCCCGCCGTCCCGTCCGACCACTGGGACGGGCGCCGCTTCTTCAACCCGCACGCCGACACGGACAAGGGACCGCGCGAGCTGTGGCGGCTCTACAAGGCGCGCGGTCCGCGGTGGACGCCGCCGGACCCGGAACCTCCCCGCCCTTTCCGCGCCGTCACTCCGGCGCGGGGCGAGGTGGCGGTGACCTTCATCGGGCAGGCGACCTTCCTGATCCAGATTGGCGGGGCGGCTTTCCTGACCGACCCCGTCTATTCCGACCATGCCGGCCCCTTCGGGCGGCTGGGGCCGAAGCGGGTGCGCCCGCCCGCGGTGCGGATGGAGGATTTGCCGGCCATCGACGCGGTGCTGCTCAGCCACAACCACTACGACCACCTCGACGCCCCGACGCTCCGCCATCTGGCGCGGCGGCGCGGCGTGCCGCAGGTGATGACGGGGCTGGGCAACGGCCCGATGATGCGCCGGGCCGGCTTCGACGCGGTGCACGAGCTGGATTGGTGGGACAGCCTGCCCGGCCCGCACGGCACCCGCATCACCTTCGTCCCGGCGCAGCACTGGTCCTCCCGCACCCCCTTCGACCGGCGCCGGACGCTGTGGGGCGGCTTCGTCGTCGAGACGCCGGAGACCGCCATCTATTTCGCGGGCGACAGTGGCTATTCCCCGCACTTCCGGGAGATCGGGCGGCGGTTCGGCGCCATCGATGTCGCCCTGCTGCCGATCGGCGCTTACGAGCCGCGCTGGTTCATGGCCGCCCAGCACATGAACCCGGCCGACGCCGTGCGGGCGCACCGCGACCTGGGGGCGCGGCACAGCGTCGCCATGCATTTCGGCACCTTTCAGCTGACCGCGGAGGGCATCGACGCCCCCATCCGGGCGCTGCACCAAGCGTTGGCCGAGCATGCGGTCGAACCCGCCCATTTCGCCGTCCCCGGCTTCGGCGAACCCCTGCGCTTCCGCCGCCCTTCGGCCTAGGGGCGAAGGGGAGGATTCGCCCGGCGGCCTATGGCGCAAGCGTCATGGACGGGACCGCGCGGATCGGAGTAACGCCTTGAGGGACAGCACCCACCACACAGGCGGAGCCGGGCGTAAATGCAGTTGGAAATCAGTGCCTTCGTCAGTTCCCTCGGCAGCGAATCGGACCACGGCCCCGACGCGCTGGAGCGGGTGCGGGACAGCATGCGGTCCCTGGCCGACACGCTCGCCGCGCTGAACCTGGGCATCGTTCTGGAAGTACGCGACGTACAGCGTCTGCAGACCGTCGCCCGCATCGTCCAGGCCAACGCGCCGAACCGGTAATCGCCCGGTTATCGCCGCAGCGGGCAGGCCCGGCGGGCCAGCCGGGCGTTCAGGTCGCCGGTTTCCACCACCGGCTCGCCCTGGCTGCGCATGACGAAGCCGAAGGTGTCCATCACGCGGTCCAGGACGATCTCCTGGTCGTCCGGGCGGCGGCTGACCATCACCACGGCGTAGGCGGCGGAGCGGGCCACCGCCGGCTCCCCGCGCAGGCCGCGCACGCCCCAGCCGGCCAGCGCGCCCTTGCAGCGGAACAGCTCCACCGACAGGCCGGCGCCCCCGGTCGCCCCGGCCACCACATAGCCGGCGGCCACCGCCAGTGGGGCCAGCAGCCCGTCCCAGTCCAGACAGTCCTCCCGCGACACCCACATGCCGCCGACCGAGCAGGGGGCGGCGCCGATGGCCTCGCCCAGCCCGGCGCGGAAGGCGCGCAGCACCTCGACCGCATCCGCCGCGGGCATCGGCTCCACCCGGTTGCCGTCCGGCATCAGCATCAGGCGCCCCGCCCACTCGGTGGAGGGGGGAAGTTGTTCGGTGAGGCGGGCGAGGAGGGCTTCGCGCGCCTGGGCGAAGGGAACGACCTTGGACATGGGGGACGGGGACCAGCGGCAGAGGACGGGGATAGGGACGGGAACCGGGGCCGGAAGGAAGCGAAAGCCGCTCAGTCGGTAGAGCAGCGGACTGTTAATCCGCGTGTCGCTGGTTCGAGTCCAGCATCCGGAGCCATATTGCGGGTGTAGCTCAGTTGGTTAGAGCGCCGGCCTGTCACGCCGGAGGCCGCGGGTTCAAGTCCCGTCACTCGCGCCACCTTCCCTCCTTGGTGGCCTTCTTCTCCCTTTCCCTCATCGCATCACGGTGACCGTGGCAGCCTCCGTCCGGCTGATCACCACCTCGTCGCCGGGCTTCACCGTTTCCAGCCCCTGCACCTCCGGCGGGACCGGAACCGTGCGCGTCCGTCCCTGCGGCCCGCGCAGCGTGACCGTCCGCCGGCCGAGGTCGATGGCCTCGACGACCTCCGTCACCTGGGTCGTGGTGATCGCCGACGCGCGCGGCATCTCGCCGACCGCGGCGCGGTCCGTGCTGCTCCTTTGGATGGCGCCCGGTCCGCCGCCCGGCGGCTGGGTGACGATGTTGGTCAGGCGGGCATACTCGATCTGCACGGTGTCGCCGACCTTGATGCGGTCGAAGTTCCGCACTTCGCTTCCGGCGGTCACCGCCTCCTCCCGTCCGTCCGGGAATTGCAGGATCACCGTCCGGGCCGCCTTGTCGATACCGCGGACCTTGGCGGCGGAGCGGACGTTCTCGACCATGGACAGCCGGGGCGTGGGCTCGACGCTCGCCGGGGCCGTGGCGGCCGACGGCGGCGCGGTTTCAGACGCCGGCGCGCAGCCCGCCAGGACCGCGCCGGTCAGGAACACCGCGAGGACGGCACGGGTTTGGTGCTTCATGGGATTGCCTCCACCTCTTCTGGGACCGACTCCCGGGCGTATGTCCGGTTCGCTTTGGTCCGGTTCGGGCGCAGGAACGGCACGGTCGCACGGATGTTCCATATCCCGACCCTGGCCGACCCCGGTGGCCGGGGCAACTTACCGTAAGTTCGCCCCTTCGACCCGTCCGATGGATGGGAGCCGTCCCCCGGAGGGATCAGAATTTGAACACCGCCTCCATCCCGACGAAGTGGATCGTCTTCGCGGGGCCGGTGTCCTGAAGGAAGGAGCCGGGACGGAACAGCGAGTAGGACAGCAGCCCCTCGACCGTGCGCCCGGCAGCGTAGGACAGAACGAGTTCCCCCTGCGTGCCGATGGTGCGCGAACGTGATTCGGCGCCGGAGCGGAGCAGGTTCCCGGACAGGTCGTAGACGCCGTCCTCCAGGCTCATCCGCCAATAGGCGATGGCCGAGGCGGACAGGCTGAATTCATCCGACAGCGCCAGATCCACGGAGGGATGCAGGTTCATCAGGTTCAGCGGCCCGACCGGGGTCAGTTCCCCGAAATACTTCGCGCGGGGGAAGAGGGGGTTGAAGGTGCCCAGTCGCCCGTCGCCGGGATCGCGGTCGCCGCTGGCGATGTTCGCCTTCAGCCCGAGCCGCGGGCGCAGCGGGACGCCGTCCCAGCGGTGGCCGGTGTCGCTGGCGACCGACCATGCGGCGATGGTGTCGCCGTCGATTCGGCCCGTCTGGAGCATGCCCTCCCAGTTCCAGTCCCATCCGTCGGCCTTTCCGAACAGGCGGGTGCCGAAGGTATGTCGCTCCTCCCGCCCCTGCCCGCCCTCGAAGGATGCCGCCCGGTTGCCGTAGCCGATGTAGTAGGCGTCCAATCCCGTGCCCCAGCCCGACCCCGCGCCATGCGTGGCGTACAGCCCCCAGGCGGAGCGCCCGCCGTCGCGCCGGTCGTCGAACAAGTCCGGCGCCGCGCGGACTGGGCGGCCGAGGAAGCCATCCACCCGCCAAGGGCCGGATTGCACGATGCCCGTCACCGCGTCGAAGGCGCGCGGCACGTTGGCGCCGTAGCGCAGGCTGATCAGCCGCTCCGACCCGTAGGCGAGCATCTGCCGCCCCGCCCGCAGCGTGCCCTGCGCGCTCCCCAGCGGGACGGACAGGTCGGCGAAACCCTGCAGCAGGTCGGCGCGGTCCACGTCCGGCGCCCCCTCCGGCCCGAGCTTGCCCGCCGTGCCGGCCATGATCAGCTGACCGAAGACGCGCAGGGCCGGGCCGACGCGCAGGTCGGCGTAGGGCAGCAGGCGCCACAGGCCGTAGGCGTCGTTTCTCGGCTCGTCCTGCCCCCAGCCGCTGTTGCGCACCGCCTCGCCGCGCAGCCGCGCCTCCAGCCCGGTGGACAGGGAGACCGTGCCGCCGGGGGTGAGCGGGATCGCCTTGAAGCGCTCCCAGAAAGCGCCGCTGCCCGCCGCGGGGTCGAGGAGGTAGCGGTAATCCTCGTCGTAGCGGCTGTTGGTCAGCGGCGGGGGCGTCTCCACAAGGGTCTCCGCAGAGGCCGGGGCGGACTGGAGCAGCAGAGCCGCGACCAGCGCCCCGCGCCACCGCCTCACGAGGCCGGCCCCGCGCCATGCTCCAGCGCCAGGAAATGCGACACACGCGGCGGCCCGTCGCCCCGGTGGAAGGCCAGCGCCTCCTTCTGCACGTCCGCGTCGGCGTTGGACACCCGGCGGTGCTGGCGCTGGTGCTCCGCCCAGGATTCGACGAAGAACCATTCCAGCACCCGCTCCGGATCGCCGGAATCCTGGCTGACGCCCCAGGCGTAGGCGCCGTCCCGCCGGCGCGCCTCCGACAGGCGGCGCAGCGCGGCGTGGAAGGCATGCTGGTCGGCAGCGGCCACCCGGTACTCGATGGTGATCAGCACCGGACCGCGGTCGTTGCGCACCGGCTCGGCGGTCAGCGGTTCCGGCCAGTGGTTGGACGGGGTGAGGTCGGCCTCGCCCTCCGGCAGCGGCACCGCGCGGGACAGCACCGCGACGGCCAGCAGCCCGGCGGCGCTAACCCACAGGGTGGCCGGCACGCCGATCGCGTCGGCCAGCGCGCCCCAACCGAGGCTTCCCGCCGTCAGGGCGCCGTTGAACACGGTCAGGTAAAGCGCCAGCCCACGCCCGCGCACCCAGTTGGGCAGGATGGCCTGGGTGGTGGCGCTCAGCGTCGTCAGCACGGCGATCCAGGCCGCCCCGGCGCCCAGCAGGACCGGCAGGGCCAGCCAGCGCGGCGGGGCCAGGGCCAGGATGCCCATGACCACGGCGGTGACCAGCGCTGCCGCCAGCATCAGGCCGTCCGCGCCCAGACGCTCGCGGACGCGCGGCAGGACGGTTGCCCCGCCGATGGCCCCCGCCCCCACGGCGCCGAGCAGCAGGCCGTAGAAGCCCGGCCCGCCGCCCAGCATCGGCCCGGCGACGATGGGCAGCAAGGCCCACAGGGCGCTGGCGCAGGCGAAGAACAGGCCGGCGCGCAGGAAGACGCGGTGCAGCTCGTTGCTGGCGCGGGCGTAGCGCAGCCCGGCGCGCAGCGCGCCGCCGAACTGCTCCGACAGATCGTCGCGGGCGTCGGGGGTGCGCCGCCACCACAGCAGGGCGGCGATGACGATGATGTAGGAACTCACATCCACCGCGTAGGTGGCAGAGGCCCCGGCGGCGGCCAGGATCGCGCCGCCCGCCGCCGGACCGATGGCGCGGGCGATGTTGATGCCCAGGCTGTTCAGCGCCACCGCACCCTTCAGCTCGCCGCGCGGCACCAGCTCCGGCACGATGGACTGCCAGACCGGCGCCATCAGCGCCGCCCCGACCCCACCGAGGAAGGTCAGCCCGGCGATGGAGGCCACGCTGGCGACGCCCAGCCACGCCTGAACCATCAGCGCGGCGCTGACGCAGGCGAGCAGGCACTGGATGACGATCAGCATCCGCCGCCGGTCCATGATGTCCGACAGCACCCCCGCCGGAATCGCCAGCAGGAAGATCGGCAGCGAGCCCGCCGCCTGGATCAGCGCGACGGTGGACGGCGATCCTGACAGGTCGAGCACCAGCCACGCGCTCGCCACGTCGCGCATGAAGGTGCCGACGTTGCCCAGCACCGCCGCCACCCACAGCACGGCGAACAGGCGGTTGCTCAGCGGCGCGAAGGCGCCTGCGGGCTTTTGTGCCGGCGGCTTCGTGCCGGGGCTCGGGACGGTCTCGGCGGTCATGCGGACCCTCCCCGGCGGCGGGAGTCGCGGTGGGTGAGCACCGCCGCCGCGGCGAAGCCGCCGACGATCGCCAGATGCTCCAGGAAGGTGGCGGTCTGCCGCGCGCGGTCCGCCCCCTCATAGGTCCAGAAGGCGTGGGCGAGCAGCGTGGCGACCACCGTGAAGCCGGCAAGAATTCCGGCGCCGAGCCAGCACCAGCGCCGCGTCAGAAACAGCGCCGACCCGCCGAGCTGGGTGACGATCACCGCCACCGCGACGAGGACCGGCAGGCCGAGCCCCAGCCCCGCGGCCTCCGCCACGGCGCCGTTGAAATCGGTCAGCTTGACCAGCCCGCTGACCACGAAGGGCGCCGCCAGCGCGAGGCGGGCGAGCCAGGCGGTCCCCGGCCAGTCGAGCAAGGCGGCGACCGGCGCAGCGGCGGCGTCCTTGCGCGTGGAGAGGGTGTCGGCCATCGTTGCGCTCCCCCTCAGACCGCCCAGCAGCCGCAGCCGAACACGCCCCAGAAGCTGCGCGCGTCGGACGAGGGCACGTCGGCGCCCAGCGCCGCCGCGTGGTCGTGGCCGTGCACCGCGCAGCCGGACTGGCAGCCGCACTCCGCCGCCTGCCGCTGCACCGTCTTGGGATCGCGGTAATAGCCGCCGACCGTGGCGACCGGCGACCAGTCGGGCATTGGCTTGGGCAGCGGCGGGGCGAGTTTGTCGTAATCGCCCTCGCCATGCACCACGGCGCCGCCCAGCAGGGTCAGGACCGAGCGGATGTGGGGAATGCGGTCCTCCGGCACGGCCATGTAGTCGTCGCTGAGCAGCGCCGCGTCGGCGAGCTGCCCGGCCTCGATCCGGCCCTTCTTGCCCTGCTCGTTGGAGAACCAGGTGTTGGCCTCCGTCCACAGGCGCAACGCCGTTTCGCGGTCCAGCCGGTTGGCCATCGGGTAGAGCGACAGCCCGCCCACCGTCTTGCCGGTGACCAGCCAGGACAGCGAGACCCAGGGGTTGTAGCTGGCGACGCGGGTGGCGTCCGTCCCGGCGCCCACCGGCACCCCGGCGGCCATCATCTTCGCGATGGGCGGCGTGGCCTCGGCGGCCTTGGCGCCGTAGCGCTCCACGAAATACTCGCCCTGATAGGCCATGCGGTGCTGCACGGCGATGCCGCCGCCAAGCACCGCGATGCGGTCGATGTTGCGCTCGCTGATCGTCTCGGCGTGGTCGAAGAACCAGTTCAGCCCCTGCAACGGGATGTCGCGGTTGACCTTCTCGAAGACGTCGAGCGCCCGGCCGATGGTCTCGTCGTAGGTGGCGTGCAGCCGCCACGGCCAGCGCCGTTCGCCGAGCAGGCGCACCACCGGCTCCAGGTCCGTCTCCATGTTCGGCGGCATCTCGGGCCGGGCGACGCGGAAGTCCTCGAAGTCGGCGGCCGAATAGACCAGCATCTCCCCCGCCCCGTTCAGGCGGTAGCGGTCGTCGCCGTCACCCGGCTTCACCGTGTCGGACCAGGTGGCGAAGTCCTGCAACTCCTCCTTCGGCTTCTGGGTGAACAGATTGTAGGCGATGCGCAGCGTCATCTCGCCGTCGGCGTGCAGCTTCTCGATGATCGCGTAATCGTCGGGATAGTTCTGGAAGCCGCCGCCGGCGTCGATCACACTGGTGACGCCCAGACTGTTCAGCTCGCGCATGAAATGGCGGGTGGAGTTGACCTGATACTCCTCCGGCAGCTTCGGCCCCTTGGCGAGGGTGGAGTAGAGGATCATCGCGTTGGGCAGGGCGAGCAGCAGGCCGGTCGGGTTGCCGGCGGAATCGCGCTGGATCTCGCCGCCCGGCGGGTTGGGCGTGTCCTTGCCGTAGCCTACCGCCCGCAGCGCGGCACCGTTCAGCAGCGCGCGGTCGTAGAGGTGCAGGATGAAGACCGGCGTGTCGGGGGCGGCGGCGTTCAGCTCCTCCACCGTCGGCAGGCGCTTCTCGGCGAACTGGTGCTCGGTGAAGCCGCCGACGACGCGCACCCATTGCGGGGCCGGGGTGCGGGCCACCTGGGCGCGCAGCATCGCCATGGCGTCGGCCAGCGTCGGCACGCCGTCCCAGCGCAGCTCCATGTTGTAGTTCAGGCCGCCGCGGATGACGTGGATGTGGCTGTCGATCAGGCCGGGGATCAGGCGGCGCCCCTTGGCGTCGATCACCGCGGCGTCGGGAGATGCTGCGGCGCGCACCTCGGCCTCCCGCCCCACGGCGAGGAAGCGCCCGTCGCGGATCGCCACGGCGTCGGCCTGCGGGTTGGCGCGGTCGAGCGTCGTGATGCGGGCGTTGACGATCAGAAGGTCGGAAGACGGCATGGCGGCATTCCCAAGGCGGGTGAGCTGGGGCGAGGCGAGCAGGGTGGCGGCGGCGCTTCCGGCGATGGCGCCGCGGCGACCGATCCCGGGGCGGCCGATTCCGGTGCGGCTGGTCATGCCCGGCCCCGCGGGGGTGCGTCCGTGGACGGGGCCGGCGGGGTCGCGGCATCGGGAGCGGCGGCGCTGCCGGCCTGCGGCCCCAGGATGTGGCGGGCGCAGTCGTTCTGGATGAAAGCCAGCACCGGCTGCCCGGCGATCAGCCGCTTGACCACCGGCACCGCCTGCTCGCCGACCAGCATGCCGAGCAGGCCGATCAAGGCGATGGTGGGCGGCGCCGGGGAGCGGACGCCGAGAAACGCGTAGAGGACGCCGACCAGGATGCCGGCGCCGAGGGAAAGCAGATAGGGCATCATGGCGTGCCTGTTCTTCGTCCGGATGGGCGGAAAAAGGCGGACCGGCCCCGGGAAGGGTCGGGACCGGTCCGCCGCGGCGCGGGGCATCAGGCGCCGCAAGCCGAGCGCTGCGGATCAGGCGGCGGCGCTGTGGCCGCCTTCCGACGCGCCGAACATCGTCTTGGCGTAGATGATGCCCAGGCCATAGGCGCCGCCATACTTCTTGGCGATGCCGGTGGTCATCTCGTAGGTCTCGGTGCGCGCCCAGTCGCGCTGCAGTTCCAGCATGTACTGGAGCGAGGTCATCGGGCGGACGCCGGCCTGGACCATGCGGTCCATGGCGCGCTGGTGCGCCTCGACCGAGACGTCGCCGCAGGCGTCGGCGATGACGTAGACCTCGAAGCCCTGGTCCAGCGCCGACAGGGTCGGGCCGACGATGCAGACCGAGGTCCACAGGCCGCAGAAGACCAGCCGGGTCTTGCCCAGGCCGTTCACCCGCTTGATGACGTTGGCGTCCTCCCAGGTGTTCATGGAGGTGCGGTCGGTGACCTCCGCCTCCGGAAAGGCTTCCCTGATCTCGGAGAAGATCGGGCCGGAGAAGCTCTTCTCCGCGACCGTGGTCAGGATGGTCGAGACGCCGAAGCCGGCGGCGGCGTGGGCGACCAGCGCGGTGTTGGTGCGCAGCGTCGTGGCGTCGATCGAATGGGTCGCGAAGGCCATCTGCGACTGATGATCGATCATGATCAGCGCGTGGTCCTTCGGCGATACGAGCAGTTTGCCGGGAGTCGCGGTGGCGGTGATGGTCATGTCTCTATCCCCTTTGTTCTTGGCGCCGGTACCCTGGGCAGGCCCTGCGGCGATGCCCGTGGCCCGGCGGTGCGTCGAAGCATCGGCCAGGGACGGAGGGCGGCGACATTGAACTTGCGTTTGCCGGCCCTATACCTTGGTATATCAGGCCAAGGCGTCTCTCGCCGCCGGTGCCGGTCAGGGTAAAGGGACAGGGCAAAGGGACAGGGGTTGGGGGAAGACGTGACCCGACGGCCGGGCGAGCGACGGTGATGCGCACGAGGGATGTCCCCGGAGACCAGCGGTTTCTTCTGGCGACCCTGCCCCCAAGGGCGGGGCAGACGCGGCTGGCCATCGGCACGGTGGCGGGGCTTCTGGTCGCTCTGGCCATTGCCGCACCCTTCGCCCGCCTGACGCTGGACGGAACGGCGGTTCTGCTGCCCGCCTACGCCACCGCGGTCCTGCTGACCGAGCTGATGACCGCCGTCCTGCTGTTCGCGCTCTACGCCACGCAGCGAACGCCGGCCCTGCTGGCGCTGGCCGTCGGCTATCTGGTCACGGCGCTGCTGATCGTTCCCTGGGCGCTGACCTTCCCCGGTGTCTTCGCGCCGACCGGGCTGCTCGGCGCCGGCTTGCAGAGCACGGCCATCGTGGCCGCCGGGCGCCGCATCGGCCTGCCGCTGTTCATCCTGGCCTACGCGCTGCTGAAGGCCGTGGAGGCCGGCCCGCGCGAGGCGCACCGCCCGGCCCTGCCCGCCATCGCGGGCGGCGCGGCGCTGGCGGCGGCGCTGGCCGGGGGCGTGACGGCCTTCGCGCTGGCCAACGACGCCGTTCTTCCCCGGCTGATGGTCGACACCATGCGGGAAACGCCGCTGTGGCGGGTCGTGCCGGTGACGGCGCTGGCGCTCTGCGCCGCCGCACTGGCTGTCCTGTGGCGGCAGCGGCGCTCCGTCCTGGACCTCTGGCTGATGGTCGTCCTGGCCGCCTGGGCCATCGAGACCTGCCTGCTGAGCTTCATCAGCGGCGGGCGCTTCAGCGCCGGCTGGTGGTCGGGACGGCTGTTCGGGCTGGCCGCCTCCAGCATCGTCCTGCTGGTCCTGCTGGCGGAGATGACGACGCTCTACGGGCGGCTCGTCCGCTCGGTGGCGGCGGAGCGGCGGGTGCGCGACGCGCGTCTGGCCAGCCTGGAGGCCCTCTCCGCCTCCATCGCGCACGAGGTCAACCAGCCGTTGGCGAGCATGGTCACCAACGCGGGCGCCGGACTGCGCTGGCTCGACCGCCCGTCGCCCAATCTGGTGGAGGCGCGGGCGGCGCTGAAACGGATCTCCGACGACGGCCACCGCGCCGCACGGGTGATCGCCTGCATTCGCGATTCCTTCCGCAAGGCGCCGCCCCAGCGCCGCCGGCTGGACATCAACGGCGTGATCCGGAGCGCGCTGGACCGCACGGAGGGCGAACGGCGCCTGAACCGCATCGCCGTGCGCACCGACCTTCAGCAGAGCCTGCCGCCGGTCAACGGCAGCCCGGTGCAGCTCGAACAGGTGCTTCTGAACCTGATCGCCAACGCCGACGACGCGATGGGCGCGGTCACCGACCGTCCGCGCGTGCTGAGCATCCGCTCGCGCCGCCGCGGGCTCGCGGACGTCATCGTGTCGGTGGAGGACACCGGCACCGGTCTGCAACCGGCCCAGGAGGAGCGGTTGTTCGAACCCTTCTTCACCACCAAGGAGCATGGAATCGGAATGGGGCTGACCATCTGCCAGTCGATCGTGGAGGCCCATGGCGGCCGGCTGTGGGTGGCCGCCAACCAGCCCCACGGCGCCGTCTTCCGCTTCACCCTGCCCGCCGACGACGAGCCGGAGCGGCCGGAGGCCGGCGCCGCCCTGGAGCGGACGCGATGACCGACCGCTCCGCCGCCGCTGGTGAAACGCCCTTCGTCGCCATCATCGACGACGATCCGTCGATCCGGGAATCGCTGGTCAGCCTGCTGCGCTCGGTCGGGCTGACCGCCCTGCCCTTCGCCTCGGCGCAGGACTTCCTGCAGCACCGCTGGCCCGACGCGCCGGGCTGCCTGGTGCTGGACGTGCGGTTGCCCGGCCAGAGCGGGCTGGAGTTCCAGCGCGAACTGACCGGGGCGGGCATCCATCTGCCGGTCGTCTTCATCACCGGCCACGGCGACATTCCCATGTCGGTGACGGCGATGAAGGCCGGCGCCGTCGAGTTCCTGGCCAAGCCCTTCCGCGATCAGGACCTGATCGACGCCGTCCACACCGGCATCGAGCGCGACCGCGACCGCCGCCGCGCCGTCGATGCCCTGTCCGATCTTCAGGAACGCTTCCGCAGCCTGACCCCGCGCGAGCGGGAGGTGATGCGGCTCGTCGCCGCCGGACAGCTCAATAAGCAGATCGCCGCCGAGTTGCAGCTCAGCGAGATCACCGTGAAGGTCCACCGTGCCAGCGTGATGCGCAAGATGCAGGCGCGGTCCCTGCCCGATCTGGTGCGCATCGCCGACAAGGTGACCCCTGCCGGCGACGCCTGACCGGTCCTTGCTTACGCCCCCTTGATGAAGGCCAGCACGTCGGCGTTGAATCGGTCCTGGTGGGTGGCGGTCAAGCCGTGCGGCGCCCCCTCGTAGACCGTCAGCGTCGCCTGCGGCGCGATCTCCACGGCGCGGCGGGCCGCCGCGTCGATGGGCACGATCTGGTCGTCGTCGCCGTGGATCAACAGCGTCGGGAGCGCCATCTTCCTCAGATCCTCGGTGAAGTCGGTTTCCGAGAATTGCTGGATGCAGTCGTAGGCGCCCTTGATCCCGGCCATCATGCCCTGCAGCCAGAAGGATTGCCGCATCCCCTCCGACACCTTCGCCCCGTCGCGGTTGAAGCCGTAGAAGGGCATGGTCAGGTCGAGGAAGAACTGCGACCGGTCGTCGTAGGTGCCCTTGCGGATGCCGTCGAAGACCTCCATCGGCAGGCCGCCGGGGTTGGCCGCGGTCTTCAGCATGATCGGCGGCACCGCGCCGACCAGCACGGCCTTGGCGACGCGCCCGGTGCCGTGGCGCCCGATGTAGCGGGCGACCTCGCCGCCGCCCGTCGAATGGCCGATCATCACCGCGTCGCGCACGTCCAGCGCGTCGAGCAGCTCGGCCAGATCGTCGGCGTACTGGTCCATGTGGTTGCCGGTCCAGGTCTGGTCCGACCGGCCGTGGCTGCGCCGATCATGG
Source organism: Azospirillum sp. P4_B5 (assembly GCF_056402275.1). NCBI lineage: Bacteria > Pseudomonadati > Pseudomonadota > Alphaproteobacteria > Rhodospirillales > Azospirillaceae > Azospirillum > Azospirillum sp. P4_B5. The sequence goes on along the minus strand of NZ_JBFUHT010000049.1, from coordinate 24,885 downwards.
GCGATGACCCGGTAGCCCTGCTGGCCGAAGAACAGCATCTGCCCGTCCCAGGCGTCGGCGCTGAGCGGCCACCCGTGCGAGAAGACCACCGGCTGTCCGCTGCCCCAGTCCTTGTAGAAGATGCGGGTGCCGTCCTTGGTCGAGATCGTGCTCAAAACCCCCTCCATTCTTTCGGGCGCGCAAAAGATCCGCGGCGCAGGAGGAAGGCGGACACTGGCCTTTCCATGGGCAGCGCGGAACGTCGTCGGCGTCACAACAGTGCCGAAAGCGGCCCGGCCTGGAAACTATACGGAGGTATCGGTGGGCCGCCCGTGCGTATGGGAGGAGGCCGGGAGGTCAGCGCCCCTGAATCGCGGGAAAGGACGGAGAGAACGGAAAGGCACGCGAACCGGCACCGCCGCAGTTCTCTCGAGAGTGGAAATATTTCGTTTTTTCAATCAGTTCCGGTGCTATCAGCGGGCATTTGGCGTCCTTTGCGTCTTCCGAACAGCCGCGTCATCGTTTATCTTCGGCCAGCGGTGGGCACAAAGCCTATCCATCTGGGAAATGAGTGGGCGGTTTCTTGGGGGAGCAGAGCTTGCGAATGCTTGTCGCCGTAGCTGATGAACTGCGCCGGCAAAGCCGCAGCGTCATCATACGTCTTATGCTGTTTGGACTAGTTCTGGTCTTTGTCGGTGCCTGTGCGCGCATCTGGGTCCTATCCTCCTTCTTGGAGGACAAGATCAACAACCTGACCTCGTCCCAACAGCAATCGACCGCGTCCTACGTCGCCCACGACATTGACGAGAAGATCAAGGCCCGGCTCGACCTCCTGCGCCGGGCCGCCGGAAGCCTGCCGTTGGCGAGCCTCGACGATCCCGCAGCCCTGCGGGATTGGCTGAAGACGCATCACGAGATCGCGCCCCTCTTCTCGCGCGGCTTGATGGTCGTCCGGCCGGACGGGCACGGAGTCTTCACCGATTATCCGGAACGGCACCGCCCGCCCGATTTCGACGTTTCGGATCGCGACTGGTTCCGGTCGGCGCTGGACACCCGCGAACCGGTGATCGGGAGGCCCGCCCGCTCCGCCATCGACGACGAGCCGATGATGGTCATGGCGACGGCGGTCACCGACGCCGCCGGAACACCGGTCGCGGTCCTGGCCGGCGCCACCGCCCTGTCATCGCCCGGCTTCCTCAATCTGGTGCAGGGAAACCGCATCGGGCGCAGCGGCGGCTTCCTGCTGGTTTCCCCCCGCGACAAGCTGTTCGTATCGGCCAGCGATCACGACATGATCCTGACCGCGACCCCGCCGGAGGGGGTGAATCCGCTGCACGACCGGGCCATGGCCGGTTTCCGCGGCACCGGCATCACCGTCAACGCGGCGGGGGTGGAGGAATTGTCGGCCATCGCGGCGGTCCCGACGGCGGGTTGGTTCCTGGTCGCCCGGCTGCCCACGGCGGAGGCGTTCGAGGGGGTTCGCGACCTGCAGACCTTCATCGCCACCAACAGCCTGATGATCGCCGCCTTCGCCGTGACCGTGCTGTTCTTCGGCATGCGCCGTTTCTTCCGCCCGCTGACCGAGGCGGCGCGGCGGATGCATCAGATGGCCGACGGACATGTCGAGCTGTCGCCCCTGCCGGTCCACCGCATGGACGAGGTCGGGGAACTGGCGCAGGGCTTCAACTATCTGCTGGGCAAGCTGCGGGAGCAGGAGGCCGCCCTTCGGGCGAGCGAGGCGCGGATGGCGCATATGGCCCATCACGACGCGCTCACCGGCCTGCCCAACCGCGCCATGTTCCTCCAGCGGCTGCAACAGGCCGTCGACCGGGCGGAGCGCGGCGGCATGCTGTTCGCCTTGCTCTACATCGACCTCGACGGCTTCAAGCCGATCAACGACACCCACGGCCACAGCCGGGGCGACGAGGTCCTGCGCGTGGTGGCGCGGCGCCTGTCCGGCCTGCTGCGCCGGTCCGACCTGATCGCCCGCATCGGCGGCGACGAGTTCGCCATCATCCTGGAGGTGGAGGTCACCCGCGCCGGGGCGGAAACGGTTGCCGACAAGTGCCGGGCGGCGCTGGAGGAGCCCATTCTGATCGACGGGCTGCGGCTGCCACTCGCCCTGTCGATCGGCGTCGCGGTCTACCCGCAGGACGGTCGCGATTCCCAGCAGCTCATCGTCCACGCCGATCAGGCCATGTACGCGGTCAAGAGGGGCACCGCCCGAGTCCCGGCCCTGTAGGCACTCCCGCTCAATGGCAGCCTGAACCGCCGCCGGAGGGGCCGCAGCCCGTGCACCCGCCGCCGCAGCCGGGACCCTTCGGCGCGGCGCGGCCCAGCAGGCGGGCACGCAGCCCGGCCGGAAGGATCACGCGCCACACCGTCCACGCCGCGGCCAGCGCCACCACCACCGCGACCAGCAGATTCTGCCACATGGCTATGCCCTCCCCTTACAGCAGCGCCCCTCACAGCAACGCAGACGCGACGCGGTAGGTGACGAAGCTCGCCCCATAGGCCAGCGTGATCATGTAGACGAACATCACCACCGGCCAGAACCAGCCGTTGGTCTCCCGCTTGACCACCGACAGGGTGGCGACGCATTGCGGGGCGAAGACGTACCAGGCGAGCAGCGACAGGGCGGTCGGCAGGCTCCAGGAAGCGGCCAGCGCGCCGGCCAGCGAGGATTGCAGCGCGTCGCCGCTGTCGCTCAGCGCGTAGATGGTGCCCAGCACGCCGACCGCCACCTCGCGCGCCGCGATGCCCGGCACCAGCGCCACGGCGATCTGCCAGGTGAAGCCGATGGGCGCCAGCAGCGGCTCCAGCGCGTGGCCGATCATGCCGGCGATGGAATACTGGATGGCCGGTTCGGTCGCTCCCACCGGCGCGGCGGGGAAGCTCGCCAGGAACCACATGACGATCATCAGCGCGAAGATCGTCGTGCCGGCCCGCGCCAGGAAGACCTTGGCCCGCTCGAACAGGCCCAGCGCGATGTCGCGCGGGTTGGGCAGACGGTAGGCCGGAAGCTCCATCAGCAACGGCTCGCGCGCGCCCTTGAAGACGGTCTTCTTGAGCACGAAGGCGACGGCCAACGCCGACAGGATGCCGGCGGCGTAGAGCGCGAACATCACCAGCCCCGGCAGCCCGACCAGCCCGCCCACCAACTCCCGGTCCGGCACGAAGGCCGCGATCAGCAGCGTGTAGACCGGCAGCCGGGCAGAGCAGGTCATCAGCGGGGCAATCATGATGGTCGCCAGCCGGTCGGCCCGGTTCTCGATGGTGCGCGCCGCCATGACGCCGGGCACCGCGCAGGCGAAGCTGGACAGCAGCGGGATGAAGGCCCGCCCGTGCAGCCCCACCCCGCCCATCAGCCGGTCCAGCAGGAAGGCGGCGCGGGCGAGGTAGCCGGTCGCCTCCAGCACCAGGATGAAGAAGAACAGCACGAGGATCTGCGGCAGGAAGATGACCACGCTGCCCACCCCGGCGATGATCCCGTCGGTCAGCAGGCTGCGCAAAGCGCCGTCCGGCAGGGTGGCGGCCACCCAGTCCTTCAGTCCGCTGACCGCGCCGTCGATCAGGTTCATCGGCGCCTCGGCCCAGGCGAACACTGCCTGGAACATCAGGAACAGCACGAGGAACAGGAAGGCCAGCCCGAACACCGGGTGCAGCAGCACGGCGTCGACCCGCCGTGTCGCCAGCGGCGGCAGGCCGGCGTCGGCCACGCAGCCGGCCAGCAGCCCCTCGACCTCCTGGTGATAGGCCCGCAGGTCGCGCGAAGAGGGCTCGCTCCAACCGCAGGGGGCCGGGTTCTCCGCCGCATCGGACGCCAAGGCCATGGCGCCGTCGATCTGCTCCAGCAGCGGCTGGACGCCGCCGCGGCGGATGGCGACGGTCGGCACCACCGGCACGCCGAGGGCGGCGGACAGGGCCGCCGCGTCGATGCGGCAGCCGCGCTTCTCCGCCGCGTCCATCATGTTCAGCGCCAGGATGATCGGGCGGCCCAGCCGCTTCAGCTCCACCACCAGCCGCAGGTTCAGGCGCAGGTTGGTGGCGTCGGCGACGCAGACCAGCAGGTCGGGGCTGTCCTCGTGCGAGAAGCGGCCCAGCACGACGTCGCGCGTCACCTCCTCGTCGGGGGAGCGGGCGCGCAGGCTGTAGGTGCCCGGCAGGTCGATCACCTGGACGCGGCGGCCGAGCGGGCTGACGAAATGCCCGATCTTCCGTTCCACGGTGACGCCGGGATAGTTCGCCACCTTCTGGCGGGAGCCGGTGAGCGCGTTGAACAGGGCGGTCTTGCCGCAGTTCGGGTTGCCGACCAGCGCGATGCGCGGCGGCAGGGCGGAGTCCAGGACCGACATGGCCGGATGTCCTTGCAGGAAGTCGCTATGAAGAACGGAGATGGCGCCGCGCGTCAGGCGGCGGGCGCCACCAGCACGGCGCGCGCCTCGGCGCGGCGGAGCGCCAGCGTGTGCTCGTTCACGCGGATGGCGATGGGATCGCGGCCCGGAAAGGCTTCGTGCAGGACCTCGACGTGGGAACCCTCGACCAGCCCCATCTCGATCATCCGCCGCTCCAGCTCCCCTTCGGGAAGGGTGGTGACGACCCCCCGCTCATCGACGCCGGTCACGCGGGCGCGCTCGCCCTTCTTCAACTCGCCCAAATGCCGTCCGCCGGGCGACTGGCCCGTTTCGGGGGTGGGATGACCGTTCATGGCTGCACCTGATCGCACCGGGAGGTGGGGGGCGCGTCCGTGTCCGCCCCTCTTCGTCGCGGATGATCCTGCGAAGCGTTCGCATCCGTCCAGCCGGCTAAATGTCGCAGGAGCCTTGTAAAATGAGCGTAACGACCACACCGCGATTAGGGCTTTGCGGGGGCCGCCGCGCCCTTCGCGTCGCCTTTGGCGGCGGGAGCCGGCGCCTTGGCGGAGCGGTCGAGGTTGGCCTGCGCCGTCTTCGCCGCCCCGCTGTTCGGCGTGTTGCGGACGATCTGGCTCCAATCCTCCCGCGCACCCGGCAGATTGCCGGCCTGCGCCTTGATGTTGGCGCGCAGCAACAGGGCGTCGGGATCGCCGGGGCGCAGCTCCAGCGCGCGGTCGATGTCGGCCATGGCCTGCCGGTCGTTGGCCAGCGCCTTGTGGGCGGCGGCGCGGTAGAGATAGGCCTCGGGCCGCCGCGGGTCCTTGGCCAGCGCCGCGTCCAGGTCGGCCACGGCGTCCCAGAAGCGCTCCGTCTCGGCCCGTGCGATGGCGCGGTCGATCAGCAGGTCCACGTCGTCCGGCTGGAGCGCCAGGGCGCGGCTGTAGGCCCGCTCCGCCCGCACATTGTCACCGGCGCGCAGCCACGCCCAGCCCGCCCGCCCGAGGATCGAGGCCCCGGCCTTCGGGTCGTCCTTGCCCAGCACGGGGACCAGCTCCTCCAGCCGCGCCCCGGCGGTGGTGAAGTCACCCTTGTGGAACAGCGCCAGCGCCTGGCACAGCCGGGCATGGTCGCCGCCGCCGCGGTTCAGCCAGGTCTGCGCGCTCTCCAGCGCTTCGGCCGGGCGCTTCTCGGCGAGCGTCAGGCAGGCCTGGAACTCCCGGTTGTGATCGACGGCGGGAGCGGAGAAGGCCGGACCGGCGGAGAAGAGCGCCAGCGCGGCCGTGATGAGGTAAGCGTTGCGTCGGTTCATGGCGGCCTTACACTCCGTCATTGCCGCTTCCGACGCAAGGACCCCGCAAGACATGGCTTCACCCCGTCTGTTCGTCTTCGGCCTGGGCTTCACCGCCCGCGTGTTCGCCGACCGGCTGAAGGCCGAGGGCTGGCGGATCGCCGCCACCTGCCGCGGCGAGGACAAGCGCGCCGCCCTGGAGGCGCAGGGCATCGAGGCGTTCCTGTTCGACCGGGGCCGCCCGCTGGAGGACGCCCGCGCCGCGTTGGCCGGCACCACCCACCTGCTGGTCAGCGTGCCGCCCGACGAGCGGGGCGACCCGGTGCTCGACCAGCACGCCCTGGATCTGGCGGACCTGCGCACGCTCGACTGGGCCGGCTACCTCTCGACCACCGGAGTCTATGGCGACACCAAGGGCGACTGGGTGGGCGAGGCGGCGTGGCTGCGCCCGACCGGCGAGCGGCAGAAGCGCCGCGTCGAGGCGGAGCGCGGCTGGCTGAACCTTTACCGGCAGTACGGCGTGCCGATGCATCTCTTCCGGCTGGCCGGCATCTACGGGCCGGGGCGCAGCGCGCTGGACAACGTGCGCGACGGCACCGCCCGACGGGTGGACAAGCCCGGGCAGGTGTTCAGCCGCATCCATGTCGAGGACATCGCGGCGACGCTGCGCGCCTCGATGGACAAGCCGACGCTGGGCGCGGTCTACAACGTCGCCGACGACCTGCCCTCCCCCTCCCACGAGGTGGTGAGCTACGCCTGCGGCCTGCTGGGGGTGGAGCCGCCGCCGCTGGTGCCCTTCGAGGAGGCCGGACTGTCGCCGATGGCCGCCAGCTTCTACGCCGACTGCCGCCGGGTGAAGAACGACCGCATCAAGCGCCAGCTCGGCGTGGCGCTGGCCTACCCCGACTACCGCGCCGGCCTGGACGCTCAGTTCGCGGCGGAGAGTGGGCGGTAGAGTCGCGGCGGCGCGAATCGCGTGTCCTCCCGCCCCGGCCGCATTCCCCCTACGGCGGCACCCCGCGGGGGCGTCACGGGCCTCCGGATGGGCTGGAATCGTCCTTTCCGGCGACCGTCCGGCCACGCCGAACGAATTTGGTTCGGCAAAACCGACGTTGTGGTATCATGCGCCCCCGTTCCGGCCCGCTGGATTGTGGCCGGACCGGCATGGGTACGCCTGCGAATCGCAAAAAACACGACCTGCCGAGACGACGACCAGCATGAACATCATCATCGAACGCGCCGCCCTTCTCCGGTCCCTTGGTCATGTGCAGAGCGTGGTGGAGCGCAGGAACACCATCCCCATTCTGTCCAACGTGCTGTTGCGGGCGAGCGACGGCGAGCTGTCGCTGGCCGCCACCGACATGGACCTGGAGATCGTGGAAACGGTCCCGGCCACGGTGACCCGCGCGGGCGGGACCACCGCCCCGGCCCACACGCTGTACGACATCGTGCGCAAGCTGCCCGACGGCAGCCAGGTGGAGCTGGACATCGGCGGCGACGGCACGATCCTGACGCTGCGCGCGGGCCGGTCGCAGTTCAAGCTGTCCTGCCTGCCGATCGACGATTTCCCGCAGCTCTCCGGCGGCGACCTGCCGCACCGCTTCGACCTGACGGCCGGCGATCTGCGGGCGCTGGTCGACCGCACCCGCTTCGCCATCTCGACCGAAGAGACCCGCTATTACCTCAACGGCATCTATCTGCACGCCGCCAAGGCCAAGGCCGGCGGGTCCGAGTTGCCGGTGCTGCGCGCCGTGGCGACCGACGGCCACCGTCTGGCGCGGGTCGAGATGCCGCTGCCGGAGGGGGCCGCCGGCATCCCCGGCGTCATCGTTCCGCGCAAGACCGTGAACGAGATCCGCAAGCTGATCGACGAGGCCGCCGACCGCATCGAGCTGTCGCTGTCGGACAACAAGATCCGCTTCGCCTTCGACTCGGTGGTCGTGACCTCCAAGCTGATCGACGGCACCTTCCCGGATTACGAGCGGGTCATCCCGGTCGGCAACGACAAGACGATGGAGGTGGACGCCAAGCTGTTCGCCGCCGCCGTGGACCGCGTCGCCACCATCTCCACCGAGAAGAGCCGGGCGGTGAAGCTGTCGCTGACCCGCGGCACGCTGACCCTGTCCGCTACCAGCCCCGAGGCCGGCAGCGCCACCGAAGAGCTGGAAGTCAATTACCAGGAAGGCCCCCTGGAAATCGGCTTCAACTCTCGCTATCTGCTTGATATCACGCAGCAGATCGAGGGCGAGGGCGCGCGCTTCTCGCTGGCCGACGCCGCGTCGCCGACCATCGTGCGCGACGTTGCCGACCCCACGGCCCTTTACGTGTTGATGCCGATGCGTGTGTGACCGGTCCGGACGGATCGGCGCTTTTCGGACCGGTGCGCTCCGGACCCCGTGTTTGACGGGGTGCGGCGGCCCGGTCCTCGCATCCCGGATTGGACGCTTTGCTCGACGCCAGACAGACTTCGCCCTATCCCGTCCCTGTGATGGACACTCCGGCCGCTTTGGCGGTGACGCGCCTGACCCTGACCCGCTTCCGCGGTTATGACAGCGCGCGCCTGGAACCCGACCACCGACCGGTGGTGCTGACCGGGCCGAACGGCGCCGGCAAGACGAACCTGCTCGAAGCCGTCAGTTTCCTCGCCCCCGGACGTGGCCTGCGCGGCGCCAAGCTGTCGGAGGTCGAGCGGATCGGCGGCAGCGCTGGCAATGGCGCGGGCGCCGGCTGGGCGGTCGCCGCCGTGCTGGACACCCCCACCGGCCCGGTGGAGATCGGCACCGGCCGCGAACTCAGTGCCCAAGCGGCGTCCGGAGCCGAGCGCGACCGCCGCGTCGTCCGGGTGGACGGCCACCCCGCCAAGGGCCAGACCGTGCTGGCCGAGCATGTCGCCGTCGTCTGGCTGACCCCGCAAATGGACCGGCTGTTCCTGGAGGGCTCCAGCGGGCGCCGCCGCTTCCTCGACCGTCTCGTCTTCGGATTCGACCCAGCCCACGCCGGCCGGCTCAGCCGCTACGAGCACGCCCTGCGCGAGCGCGCCCGCCTGCTGCGCGAGGGGCATCGCGGCTGGAACGGCGACGAGGGCTGGCTGAGCGGGCTGGAGGACCAGATGGCGACCACCGGAGTCGCCGTGGCCGCCGCCCGCCGCGACGTTGTGCAGCGGCTGCGCGCCGCCTGCGGGCGGGCCGTCGGCCCCTTCCCCGGCGCCGACCTGACGGTGCAGGGCACGGTGGAACGCTGGCTCGACGACGGTCCGGCGCTGGCCGCCGAGGACGCGCTGCGCCGCTCGCTGCGCGACAGCCGGCGGGCCGATTCGGACGGCGGCGGCGCCACGCTGGGACCGCACAAGAGCGACCTCGCGGTGCGCCACGCCCAGAAGGACATGCCGGCGGCGCTCTGCTCCACCGGGGAGCAGAAGGCGCTGCTGATCGCCATCATGCTGGCCAACGCCCGGCTTCTGGCGGCGGAGCGCGGGGCCGCCCCGCTGCTGCTGCTGGACGAGGTGGCCGCCCATCTCGACCCGCAGCGGCGCGAAGCGCTGTTCGACGAGATCCTGGCGCTGGGCGCCCAGGCCTGGATGACCGGCACCGACGATTCGGTCTTCGGGCCGCTGGGCGGTGCGGCCAAACGCTTCCACATCGAGGATGCGACCGTGACCCCGGCCTAGCGATTGAAAATGGGCGCTCGAAAAAGGGCTCAAAAGCCCAGAAAATCACCCACCGAAGTACGGTATTCCGCCGAAACCCAACGCAGTCTGCTATAGTCGAGCCATGGCACAGGAAGCACTGAAGAACGACCTCCCGCAGCAGGATTACGGCGCGGAATCGATCACCGTCTTGCGCGGGCTGGACGCCGTGCGCAAGCGTCCGGGCATGTACATCGGCGACACCGATGACGGCTCCGGACTGCACCACATGGTCTATGAGGTCGTGGACAACGCGATCGACGAGGCGCTGGCCGGCTACTGCGACGCGGTCGTGGTGCAGCTCAACGCCGACGGGTCGGTCACGGTGCGCGACAACGGCCGCGGCATCCCCACCGACATCCACTCCGAAGAGGGTGTGTCGGCGGCGGAGGTCGTGATGACCCAGCTCCACGCCGGCGGCAAGTTCAACCAGAACTCCTACAAGGTGTCGGGCGGCCTGCACGGCGTGGGCGTGTCGGTGGTGAACGCCCTGTCGGAAACGCTGGAGCTGCGCATCTGGCGCAACGGCCGCGAATGGTTCATGCTCTTCCGCCATGGCGTCGCCGATGCCCGTCTGGCCGACGTCGGCCCGGCTCCGATGGTGGACGACGGCAACGGCGGGCAGAAGCCGCTCTCCGGCACCGAGGTCACCTTCCTGCCGTCCAAGGACACCTTCACCAACACCGAATTCGACTTCGCGACTCTGGAACACCGGCTGCGCGAGCTGGCCTTCCTGAACTCCGGCGTGCGGCTGGTGCTGACCGACGCCCGCGGGGTGGAGCCGAGGGTGCAGGACCTGCATTACGAAGGCGGGCTGGAAGCCTTCGTGAACTGGCTCGACCGCTCCAAGGTGCCGCTGCACAAGCCGGCGATCTCGATCAAGGCGGAGCGTCCGACCGAGCATGGCGGGCTGGTCAGCGTGGAATGCTCGCTCCAGTGGAACGACAGCTACCACGAGACGACTCTCTGCTTCACCAACAACATCCCGCAGAAGGACGGCGGCACCCACCTCGCCGGCTTCCGCGCGGCGCTGACGCGGGCAATCAACAACTACGCCAACGAGTCGGGCATCGCGAAGAAGGAGAAGGTCAACCTCTCCGGCGACGACGCGCGCGAGGGGCTGACCTGCGTGCTGTCGGTGAAGGTGCCCGACCCGAAATTCTCCAGCCAGACCAAGGACAAGCTGGTTTCCTCCGAAGTCCGCCCGGTGGTCGAGGCGGTGGTGGGCGAATGCCTCGCCCAGTATTTCGAGGAGCATCCGGCGGACGCCAAGCGCGTCGTCCAGAAGGTGGTCGAGGCCGCCGCCGCCCGTGAGGCCGCCCGCAAGGCGCGCGAGCTGACCCGGCGCAAGGGTGCGCTCGACATCGCGTCCCTGCCCGGCAAGCTGGCCGACTGCCAGGAGCGCGATCCGGCGCTGTCCGAACTCTTCATCGTGGAGGGCGATTCGGCGGGCGGTTCGGCCAAGCAGGGCCGGTCGCGCCAGTTCCAGGCCATCCTGCCGCTGCGCGGCAAGATCCTGAACGTGGAGCGGGCGCGCTTCGACAAGATGCTGTCCTCGGCGGAGATCGGCACGCTGATCGCGGCGCTGGGCACCGGCATCGGGCGCGACGAGTTCAACCCGGACAAGACGCGCTACCACAAGATCATCATCATGACCGACGCGGATGTGGACGGCAGCCACATCCGCACGCTCCTGCTGACCTTCTTCTTCCGGCAGATGCCGGAGCTGATCGAGCGCGGCTACCTCTACATCGCCCAGCCGCCGCTCTACCGCATCAAGCGCGGCAACGCGAAGGAGCGGTACCTGAAGGACGACCGGGCGCTGGAGGAGTATCTGATCGAGGCGGCGCTGGGCGACCTGTCCGTGCGCCCCGCCGACGGCTCCCTGCTGAACGGCGAGCCGCTACGCGAGATGGTCGAGCAGGCGCGCGGCGCCCGCCTGCACATCGAGACGCTTGCCCGCAAGGCCGGCAACCTGTCGGTGGTGGAATCGGCGGCGGTGAGCGGCGCCCTGTCGGTCGCGCTGTCGCAGGACACCGCCCAGGCGCAGCAGGCGGCCGAGACGGTGGCCGCCCGGCTGAACGCGCTGGACGTGGAAGGCGGTTGGCGCGGCGAGAGCCTGCTCCAGGGCGGCTATGCGCTGGTGCGGACGCGCCGCGGCGTGACCCACCGCCACCATCTGGACGCCGACCTGCTGAAGAGCGCCGAGGCCCGCAAACTGGACGCCATCGCGGCGGACCTGAAGCGCGTCTACGCCGAGCCGGGCCGCGCCTTCGAGAAGCAGAAGGAGAGCCGCAGCCTGACCGGCCCCGTCGCCCTGTTCGACACGGTGATGGAGTTGGGCCGCCGCGGCGTGACGATCCAGCGCTACAAGGGCCTTGGCGAGATGAACCCCGACCAGCTCTGGGAAACCACGCTGGACCCGGCCAAGCGTTCGCTGTTGCAGGTGAAGGTCAACCACGCCGACCAAGCGGAAGAGGTCTTCTCCACCCTGATGGGCGACATCGTGGAGCCGCGCCGCGAGTTCATCCAGGAGAACGCCCTGAAGGTCGCCAACCTGGATGTGTAAGTAATTCCTGTTGGTGGGGGCGTTGGTGCATGGAGGCATTGGCGGACCAATTGGCCGGGGCGGACGTGCCGTGAGGAAGGGCGGCCTCTTCGTTCTGATTGCTGTGCCTGCCATGCCCTTCAAGCACAATGGTGCCCGTCGCCACCGCATCCCCAAGATGACGGGCCGGTGCGTCTGGTCCTCGACAGCACGGGCCGGAAGGTCTACGGCGCGGGCGCGTGGCTGGCCGACAAGCACGGCGCTCGCGGTCCGCGATCATGGCGCAAGCTGCACCTGTGCGTCGATGCGACCTCCTCGACCATCATCGGCGCGGTGTTGACAACCACCGAGGCCGGCGACGCCTCGCCGGTCGGCCCCTTGCTTGAGCAGACCCATGGCCCCGTCACCACGGTGCTGGTGGACGGCGCCGACGACGGCGAACCGATTTACCAAACCATCGCGCCGCGCGATCCCGGAGTGGTGGCGGAATGACCACCACCACTCCGGGATCGAGCGGCACGGAAACGAGCGTCCCCCGCTATCCCAACGACGCGCACTACCCTGAACCGACCCAACCTCCATCGCGCGAAATTTCCTGAGATTTGAAACAGCGTGCGGTTGGGGCCCTATAACTTCTATAGTCATCAGCACGCTCGGACACCGATAGGCGTCGGAACCCCATGCCGAAACACAGGCTGGCAGTTCGCGATCATGCCAAATCCATGGCGCGCTCCTTATTCGGGATAGGTTTCGACGTCCTCCGGCGCCACCTTGTTGAAGAGAATAAATACCAGAGGGTTGCCGGGGTCGGACATTGCATCGCTGCGCTGCCCCGTTACCTCTCCGGTCACACCGCTTCTATACTCCGCAACCACTTCGCCGAAGCTGTTGCGCTGGATGGCCACCGGCTGTCCAGGTTCGACCTTGTCGTTGAGCTTGACCAGATGCTGGATGATCCCTCCCGCAGTGGCCAGGATCGGGAACGCACTGTTGCCGATGAAGACAGCCACGTCCTTGCCTGTACGCCCCATTGGTCCGGCAACGATGCCGTGATGCTTGAGGACATTCATCGTGCCCTCCACGAACAGGGGGATCATCGTGAGGTCCAGCACGCGCGCGGCGCCGATCTCCGGCGTGAAGGACGGGATACCCAAGTCCATGAACGCGTTGTGCAGGACACCAGGATAGACATGGTTGTCGAAGATCTGGCCGACGGGATAGAGTTCCACCATCGCCTTGACCTCGGGCACATCCATGCCGGCAATATTGAATGCGGCAACCTCGAATCCGGTTGTTCCGGTGTGAAAGTCGATCGCGAAGTCGGCATTCGGCAGCAGCAAGCGGTTGAACAGAAGGCCGGCGTGTCGGCTGGGTGCGGTGGCGCCATCTTCGTTTCCGGGCCATTCCCGGTTCATATCAATCAGGTCGATGCCTCTGCCCTGATTGGGCCATCTGCGCTGCATGCTTTCCAGGGCCGGGCGGGACACATCCGCAACCGCCATCACCGTGCCCGACATTTGCGCCGGATCGAGTTGGTCCATTACGGTCTGCACCGTGTGTATGGAGCTCATTTCGTCACCATGCACACCGCTGACCAGGACACCGCGCTTGCCCGGCTTTGCTCCCCTGGCGACCGTCACGGAGACATACCAATGCTGTCCGGTGGGCATCTCGACACCTTGGAAATACAGAAGGTGCTTCTGCCCGGGCGCCAGATCGTTGACGTCGAGCTTGCTGACGACTTTCCTCCCGTCGATGACATCACCGACATAGACCGTCCCTTGTGATGCCGGAACGGCAGAAGAGGCAAAGTTATCCTGCGCATTGACAATACTGGCATTTGTGGCGAGAGCAGCCGACATGCCGGCCGTGGCTATGGGCGCGAGCATGAAGTCTCGACGGTTGAGGACTTCCTTGGGCGTGTTCGGCATGGTCGGAAATCCTTGCTTGGAAAGCTATTTCCTGATCGAAGGCACGATCCGTCTTGCACACGAAAATAAGAGTTATGTGAATGTAGAAAAGCGGGAAATGTCCGCCTCAGCTCCAAAATGACTCACTGATGAAATTCCCCACTAAGATCCGCAAATGGCGCTCCGCAAAATGGCCGACGTGGATCGACCGATACAGTTCCACTTCTCTCCTTGTCACGCGATACACGATCCAAGTGATCGGCATGCTACCGACAAAATTCAGCCTATACACCGTCACCGACGCATTCTGCATCATCGGCGGCGGGAATTTCATTGTACGTTCTCTTTCTTGTTTTTACGACGGGTGGAACTGGTCGGTTGCAGCACACAACGCACCTGACCGGGACAGTCCGCAAAGCGCGACGGCCCGGTTGGTGGCCTTCTTTCCTGTAGTGGCCCCAAATGGCGCGCTGGAAAGGTGTCCTTGGCGACACGCTGCGCTTCCACTCCGATCAGGCGCAGGCCACCGAGGTCGCCGTTGGCGTCGCGGCCCTCAACCGTATGCTCGACCTCGGACGCCCTGAATCCGTTCGCGTTGCCTGAGCGCCAACGGGGGTGGGGCGATCTCTTGCTCCGCTCACCTCGCTGCAACACACCGTTGGTAGCGCCAAAGCCGGTCATTTCAGGAGGAGGAGACCAATCCCGGTGCCGATCAAAGCGCCCGCCCACACCAGATCGAAATTCACCCAGCCACGGCGCAGGATACCGAGCCCGACGGTCTCGAAGACCACCAGCCCCACGATCGCGATTACCACCAGCATGGCCGCCATATGCACCAGGACGACAGCCAGCCCGGCAGCCGCCGACCCGAGTGCGGCAATCATGCCCGTCATCTCGGCTCCCGGTCCACACAGCGACAGCGCCATCAGTTGGGCCGGCGCGAGCATGCCCAGCAGCAGGGGCAGGATCATCAGCCCGGCCCCGTGCACCGATGCCATCAGGAACGACCACAGCGCCAGCCCGGCAAAACCTGTGCGCATGCCGACCCGCACCCGATGCCGGTAGCCACGCACCAGCCGATAGCCACCAAGGCCGATCAGCACCGTCACCGTGGCCGGCTTCAGGAGATCTGGCGCGATGACCAGTTGGACCATGGTAAAGCTGATCACCACCATCAGCACTGACAGCGCGTGGCCCAGCGCGATGGGTGGCAGCGCCTTGACCACCGCCCCGCGGCGGCCTTCCTGAAGTCCGAGAGCTACGGCGAAGAGCCACCCCATGGCCGGGTTGACTCCGTGGAAGGCGCCGAGGCCGATCAGCGCCAGCCACTGCCACGCATCGCTCATGGATAGCAATACGAGTCCGAGGACGCGTCGCCGCCTTCCAGCCGGATCTGGTGTCCGCGGAAACCGTCGTCGAACCGCAGGAAGAACCGCTCGTCGATGCTCAGGCCACCCTCCGGGGAGGCGTCGAGCTTGATCATCCAACTCTTGATGCCCTCGGGATAGAACTGCTCATCCCAGCTCCGGTACAGCGAGTTGGTGAAGTAGACCCGTTTGCCGTCACGGCTGACCTCGACCATCTGCGGGCCGCCGTTCAGGTCTCCTTCAGCACTTGGATGTCGGCTGCGCCCGACGATCCCGCCCAACCGGACCGAGCCGGTCAGTTTGGGTCGGAAGGGGTCAGAGACGTCGTAGCGTTGCATCTCTCCGGTGCCCCAGCACGACACGTACAGCCAACGGTCGTCCAGCGACAGGTCGATGTCGGTGACCAGCGGCGGCACCGCCTTGAAGCCTTTGAGAATGGGCGGCAGTTGATCCGGATCGGCCGGTTCAGCCGGGATGTCGATGACCTTCCGCATTGCCCACTGTCCGCCGTCGCGATGCCACAGCCAGATCGACGAGGAGAGATCCTTCAGATTGACCACAGCGTTCATGAAGCCATGCGCCTTGGTCGGATCGTGCGCCGGGCGCAACTCCAGTGCCAGCTGATACTCCGGACCCAAATCGATGGTCTGCCGGTGCCGGCGGCGGTGCAGGTCCCAGAAGTGGACTCGTCGACCATACTTCGCACCCAACAGAAGGTCCGGGTCGAGGCCGTCCTCGATCATGTCGGGCGTACCCCATTCGCTGGTGATCATCGTATCCTGGCCGAGATGCCACCAGACGTCGTAAGAGAGGAACTGCGGGCCGCGGTCGATCTCCCATTGGCCGAGCACGTCGAACGTCTCATGGTCGATAAGGAACACACCGCCCGGCCCACCGCCATTGCCCCCGCCGTTGCCGAGCGCGCTGACATAGATGCCCTCGGGACCGCAGTGCAGCGTGTGGGGGCGGGAATAGTTGGCGCGGGAGGCCAGTTGTTCCGGCTCGATCACCTTGACGATCTTTGGATGGGCTGGGTCCGCCTTGGTGTCCACGATGTGAATGCGCGAGGACCGCAGCCCCGGTACGATGAGGTAGCGGCGCTCGACGTGCGGATGAGGCGCGTAAGGGCACAAAGCGGAACTGCAGGCGTTCCAGCCGAAATGATGCAACTCATCACCGACATTTGGCATGTCGAGGCGGCTGATGATCCGGCCGTACCCCGAAGAGCCGGGATCGACGTCGACGACACCGAGGGCATCCGGGCGGGCGGCGGTGTCCGTGTTCAACATCGCCACATAGGCCAGCCGCTCCGGGGGAGCTTGCATCGCCATACGTGGAGACGGATAGAAGCTGGGATCGGGGGTCCAGGTGGCCATGGAGGAACCTCTCAAGTCGCCACGCGCCTAACAAGGAGGGTATCGCGACACAGAGGTTCGTGATGCGAAGGAAAGGGGCTTGTCGGTTCTTCCATAAGTGAGTTTAGTCATCCCTATTTTGGTTCAGAATAATTGGGATAAACGCATGGTGATCAGGTGGTGCTGGAACCCCGGCGCGCCTTATGCGCCATCCACATCCATTGGTCCCATGCCGATGGCCTGATTTGCGGCCTCCGTGAACGTGAGGACGGCCTTTCTATACCCATCCGCGCTACGGACTTGCCGCATCCAGAGGCGTATTTTGGCACCTTCGCACCTTAACTTTCCCATGGAGGGGTGCCATGACCACGTCGGCAGCGAAAATCATCGATTTCAGTGACCTGAAACGAGCCATCGAATGCAGCGATGCCGACACACTGGTCCAGTTTTATACCGATGATGCCGAGATGATCATCGTCGATCGCAACCGTCCGCCCAGCGCGCCGATGACGCTGTTGGGCAAAGAAGAAATCACGGCATTCTGGCGCGATGTCTGCTCCAGGAACATGACGCATCGTGTCGGTCGAGAGGTGATTGGGGTGGACCGCGCCGCCTTCGTTGAGGAGTGCGCCTACCCTGACGGGTGCCACGTGATGTCGGCGATGACCCTCGAACTGCGCGACGGTCGGATCGCCCGGCATCTTACTGTTCAAGCATGGGATGAGGTCAGCTGCGCGCCTGGTCGAACTTCCTGAAGCCTCCCTCCTATCCCATCGAGGGTTCCGTCAGCTCTCACGCCAGGACTGGCGAGTGGGCGCAGGGCGGCCGGCCACCGGCGCGGTTGGTTAGGCGACGGCGAGCATGTCGCACAGAGCCGCGACTCTCTGGACATGGACGGCCCGTCGCCGGGCGGCCGGGACGTGCTGCTTGCGCTTGGTCGCCGGCCGCAGGACGTTGCGCACCTCATCATGAGCGCGCCAGAAGCGGTGAGCGCTGTTCGGCTGGTGGAAGCCGCGCATCGGCCGTGTGCGCCCTTTCAGCCCGCGGTGATGTTGCTCCAAATGGTTGTTTTGTACTTGGGGGCGGTTGAGCGGTCGGCGACGCCGGGCGATGACCGCCAGGTCGTCGGGGCCGAGGGTGTCATGGCGGCTGAGGCTGCCGCTGAAGTCAGGGCGCGCGGCGGACTCCTCCCGGCGGCCCAGGCGGCATGGTCACAAACGCTCGGCGTGTAGGCTGAGCCGTCCACCAGTGTCAGCAGGCATGTCATTGCCCATCCTCCCTCAATGGGCCGGCAGGCGCTCCATGGCACCCGTTTTGTCGTGAATCGCCAGCTTGTCCACGATGGTTTCGCTGGCATGGTTCAGGCCGACGATTTCGACCTCGGCCCCTTCCCGGCGGAACTTCAGCACCACCATGTCGAGCGCGGAGACGCTGGAGATGTCCCAGATGTGGGCGCGGCTGACGTCGATGGTGACCGTCTCCAGCGCCTCGCGGAAGTCGAAGGCGGCGGTGAAGCTCTCGGCCGAGGCGAAGAACAGCTGTCCCTCGACGGTGTAGGTGCGTGCGGTGCAGTCATCCGACAGGACGGAGCTGACGCGGAACAGTTGGGCCACCTTGTCGGCGAAGAACAGGCCGGACAGCAGAACGCCGATCAGGACGCCGATGGCGAGATTGTGCGTCGCCACCACCCCGACGACGGTCGCCACCATGACGATGCTGGAACTGCGCGGGTGCGTCCGCAGGTTCTTCAGCGAAACCCAGCGGAAGGTGCCGATCGACACCATGATCATGATGGCCACCAGCGCCGGCATGGGGATGAGGCGCACCCAGTCGCCCAGCACGACGATCAGGAACAGCAGGAAGACGCCGGCGCAGAAGGTGGAGAGCCGCCCCCGGCCACCCGACTTCACATTGATCACCGACTGGCCGATCATCGCGCAGCCGGCCATGCCGCCGATGAAGCCGGTGGCGACGTTGGCGATGCCCTGTCCGATGCATTCGCGGTTCTTGTCGCTGCCGGTATCGGTCAGATCATCGACGATGGCCGCCGTCATCAGGGATTCAAGCAGCCCGACCACCGCGATCCCGGCGGAATAGGGCAGGACGATCCACAGCGTCTCGAAGGTCAGCGGCACCTGGGGCAGCAGGAAGACCGGCAGCGTGGAGGGCAGCTCGCCCATGTCACCCACGGTGCGCACATCGAGGCCGAACGCGACCGACAGCGCGGTCAACACCAGGATGCACACCAGCGGCGATGGGACCGCGCGCGTCACCCGCGGCACCAGATAGATGATGGCGAGACCGCCGGCGACCATGGCGTAGGTAAGCCAGGTGACACCGATGAGTTCCGGCAACTGAGCCAGGAAGATGAGGATGGCCAGGGCGTTGACGAAGCCGGTCATCACCGATTTCGACACGAAGCGCATGAGGACGCCCAGCCGCAGCAGGCCGCAGCCGACCTGCAGCACGCCGGCCAGCACGGTCGCGGCCAACAGGTATTGCAGACCATGGTCCTTCACCAGGGTGACCATCAGGACCGCGGTGGCCGCGGTTGCGGCGGAGATCATTCCCGGCCGGCCACCGACGATCGCGATGATCACGGCGATGGAGAAGGAGGCGTAGAGCCCGACTTTGGGATCGACTCCCGCGATGATGGAAAAAGCGATGGCCTCCGGGATGAGGGCCAGGGCGACGACCAGCCCGGCAAGCACGTCACCGCGCACGTTGCCGAACCACTCCGTACGGAGTCGTTGCAAATTGAATGTCATGAAGCTCGTGGAAAAGGAGGGGCGCGGCGGCTCCAAAGAAGCCGGCCGGCATCACGAAAGGATGTGTGAAGGCGCAACGCCCGCCACATGACGATCATCCCCAAGCGACCCAGCGGGGTCGGAGGACACTAAAGCGGATCGGTCAAGGCGGCGTATTGCGGTGCAGCATGCACCTTCCCTACCAGATCACGCTGATCGGGGCAACCAGGGACATGAAAGGCTTACTGTGTTTCGACACTCCGTAGGAGCCCGATCCCGCTTGGGATGTCATCGGACAAAACCTTCCGTTGCAGTTCGGCACAGCTTGGAGGACGGAGGCTCTTGGTTTGTCCCCTTAACGTATAATCACGCCTGTCCTATGGCGCGTCCCCATCACGGACCATACACAGTATAAAATTATCAAGACTATAAGAATGAAATAATCTGACTATGTTTAGGGTGCGTTCATCCCAAAATTGTCATTCTGCAACATGCAATCTTCTGATCAATGCTTCGTCCGATTGGAGGGGGCATGTCACTAACGAAGATCGCTGTCTTCACGGCCACGATGCAAAACACGGGCGCTGAACTTTGGGTCACCGACGGCACGCCGTTGGGAACGCGCCTTATTGCCGACATCAGACCCGGCGAGGAGGGAAGCGCTCCCCAGGACGCTGTCGTTGCCGGCGGCAAGGTATTCTTCACCGCCGACGACGGCCTGCACGGACGCGAACTCTGGGTCACGGATGGCACCAGCAGCGGGACCCGGATGTTCGACGCTGCGGCCGGCGCCGCATCAGGCACCCCGGACGACCTGACTGTGGTCGGCAACCGGCTGTTCTTCACTGCGGACGATGGGATCCACGGCCGTGAACTGTGGGTGAGCGACGGAACCGCGGCGGGGACGCGGATGGTCGCTGACCTCATGCCAGGGACACAAGGGTCCTCCCCATCGGCGTTGACAGCTGCACACGGCCGGATCTACCTGCACGCAGACGGTGACACTCAGGATGGGATCTGGAGTTCCGATGGCACCGCCGCCGGAACTCTCCTCCTCCATGAGATGGCGCCGCTGCCCTCCTGGTCCTACGGCATAACGCTGGTCAGCATGAATGACGGAGGGGTGGCCTTTCACGAGGGGACGGCGTCCTGGCCTTCCAAGCTCACCTTCGTCAATGCCAACGGCACCGCGACGGCATTTGCGAACCTCATCCCCGACAGCGGGGCCGTCCGCTATTCCTCCTCGCCCGAGGGGATCGTGGTGTCAGTCACGAATGTGATCGACTGGACCGGGAGCATGGAGTGGCCTACCGCCGTCCGTCATTCAACCTTCTGGGTCACCGATGGCACGTCCGAGGGCACGCGCTACCTTGGCGACCTGACCATGCAGGGCTGGGACCTTGAGCGGATCGCCGGCGTGCGTAACGGCCATGTGGTGTTCACAACCGACATGGATACCTACCGTGTGGAACAAGGTTCTGCCTCGCTGATCGGAATTTTGGAGGAGGCTACTGGCAAGGTAAGCTTTCTGCCGAGCCAGGAACTCGCCAACCCGCTCGGATGGCTCGATACGGGACTGCCCGGCGATGATGGAGATCGCCTTCTCTTCTTAGACGAAAGCTATTGGTCGGGCTCGCAACGCCTGCTGGCGAGCGATGGCACACCTGGGGGCACCGCCGAACTTCATCAGAACGATTGGATGTACCAGGACATTGAGATTGCCGGCGGCCGGGCCTTCTTTCTGACGGACCAGAGCGGAGCCAATCCCGCTGCTCTGTGGGTGACCGATGGCACGCCCGAAGGCACACACAAGGTGCAGAACACATCGGGGGGAGGCTTCGGCGACAAGCTCCTCGGGGATCTTGATGGCCACATGCTGGGGTTCGATCGTGATTACGTCGCCAAAACCGATCGGTTCTTCCTGTCCGACGGCACGACGGACGGCACCATCGTACTCGCGGAGCTTCCCCCTGGAATAGGGAACGACTATTGGGATCACACGGCCAAGCTGCTCGGTGTCATCGCAGCACCGGACGGTATCTACCGAGGATCTGAAGGCAACGACACGTTGCTGGGCGGAGATGGTGCGGACCGGATTCATGGATTGGGTGGTGACGACCATATCTTGGCCGGTGCCGGGGACGATCGGTTGAACGGCGGCGCCGGCGCAGACTTCATCGACGGGGCGGAAGGTGCCGATCGCCTTTATGGCATGTCCGGGCGGGATGTCCTCGTGCCGGGGGCTGGGCGCGACATCGTGGATGGTGGTGTCGGCGATGATGTGCTGCTTGCCGAGCGGGACGGCGAGAGCGACCAATTCTTCTTCGCCCCAGGCAGCGGCGCTGATGTGCTGACCGCCCTCGACCCGCTGCTGGACGTCATCATTCTGAAGGGATTCGAGCAGGACATCGGTACGGCGCTATGGCGGGCAGAGCACGTCATCGAATTGGGGGGAAGCGTGCATGTCGATCTCGGAGGCGGAGACAGCATCCTCGTCCTGGACGCGATCGCACAGGACCTCCGCTTTACGGTCATCGACCCAAGCCTCGAACTGTAGTGGCCCGAGATCCTTGGCGGTCGGACCCGAGATTCCGGCCTGTTCTGGGACCGGATTTCCTGAGACGGGAAAGGGGCTCCGGCTCACATTTGGTGAGACGGAGTGTTGGTGCACGGAGGCGAGCCGGACCTGTTGGCGGGGTCGAACGCGCCGTGGAGAAGGACGGCCCCGTTGTCCTGACCACCACCGCGGCCGGAGGCGCTTCGCAGGTCGGCCCGTTAATCGAGCAGCCCCATGTCGGCGAACGCTGAGGCGCCCTGACCACATGGTGCGGACGACGCGCGAACAAACGGCTCCAGTCGGCAACGCTTGTTGAACAAATCCATCGCGGCCGGTCCGTTGTTTCCTGTTCAGGGCGTGGATCCACACAGTCAACCATCAGGAGCAGCCATGGCCATTGCCGAAGGGTGGACGACGACGGTCCGGCGTTGCGGATTTCTGGCGGCCGTTGCCGTCCTGACGGGGTCTTGCGCCAACCCGCAGGCGGAGCTGGCGTTGCGCGCACCAACGGCCATGGTCGGCATGAGCAAGGGGGATCTCATGGCGTGCGCCGGTGTACCGGAACGCATGACCGCCACCGACGACGCCGAGTTCATGGTCTACACCCGGCAACAGACCCTCATCGACCGCGATGTCGATTGGGAGCCCAATCCATGGCTGGGACCGCGGGGACCGCTCCTCTGGGAGCCCGATGTGACGACCTATGTCCGGACCTACCGGTGCGAGGCCACGGTCGTGCTTCGTGAGGACCGCATCGTTGAGGTCCGCTACAACCAGAACCGCGACGCCACCCTCTGTTACCAGATCGTCGGCAACTGCGTGCGGTAAACGCGCAAGATCAGCGGTGTCGGATTGGGCCGCGTTTCATCCGACCAAGCCAGAGGTCGTCTCGGTCCGCATGCGCACGTTACTCAACATTCAGTATGCTAAGACGCCCGGCCGCAATTAGGTTTTCAGCATTTCCCCGTGACGATGCCGCTTGGACCGTGTTCTGGCGTGAGGAGAGGAGGCACCATGAAGTCTCACCGGCCCGCACCCCGGACCTTGTCACCATTCGCCCGCCCTGATGGAACCTGCCTTGGCCGCCCTCCGGAGGAGGACGATGAGGAGCCCGTACCCGCCGCGCCAGCGGAACCCGAGGACGCAGCCGTCCAGCCTGCCGAGCCAATGAATCCGGCTTGACCCAAAGCGGGTCTTCTCCGCAATGGGTTGGAGGTGCGCCTCATGCTGCCCGGGCAGCGTGGGCTTTTTGAACCAGGCCAAGGGGAACGCGGATGAGTCCATGACCGATTTGGTGTCATTGGGTAAGCGGGACGAGCGTTCCATCCATTCGGCCGACCGGCACACCAGCATTCAAAGAGACGATCCCCGGCAGCATCCGTTTACAGGGCATCCGTTTACAGGGCATCCGTTTACAGGGCGTAGGTCGCCGGCTTCGGGCTCGGCCATGAGCTGGGGAATGAACCATGCTGTTTCGCGATGTCGGCAAAGATGTGATCGCCATCCCGCAGCCGAGCCATGCCTGGTTGTCGGGCCAACTGCTCCGCGCCTGGGGCAATGGGGTCTTCGCTCCGCCCGTACCCTACGAGGAGGTCTGCCTCGGGGCGGAACTGCACGACATCGGCTGGCTGTCCTGGGAAGCCGAACCGACGCTGAACCCCCGGACCGCCCGCCCGCACAGCTTCCAGGAACTCGGCGCGGCCATTCATACCAGCCTTTGGACGGACGGTGTGCGCCGCGCGCTCGCGTTCGGGCTCTATCCGGCCCTCCTCGTCTCGCTGCACGCCGACACGATCTACGGCAGCTTTTTCGATTTCGCCAAGGCGCCGCCGGAGGATGCCGCGCTGGTTTGCCGCTTCCTGGACGGCCAGCACCGCTTCCAACGCGCCTGCATCGAGGCGCTGTCGGGCAACCCGCGCTACACGCCAGCTCTCTCCCCGCCAGCGATCGAGCGCAACCGATTGCTTGTCGCCGCTGTGGACCGCATATCCTTGCAGATCGGATGGGGTCACACCAGCGAAGCGTGCATTCCCAATGTTCCGACCATCGGCGAGGCCAGGACGGAGATCCACCTCCGTTCACCGTCTGGTGACCCGACGGAACTGGCCGTTGATCCCTGGCCCTTCGCTGCCGACCATGTCGAGGTGGTCTGCGAGGGGCGGCTCCTGCGCGGCCGTTTCACCGACGAGCGGACGATGCGTCAGGCGCTGAACGATGCGGAGCCCGTCACCATCTCAACTGTGTTGAGGCATCCGTAACGTCGGTTTATCCGCTCGGGCTGGAGCCATATAGAGTATTTGGCGTGATGGGTGCGCCGACCCGCAGCAAATTGCCATCCGGATCGATGTAGCGTTGGTGCACGGAGGCGGTCGGTCTGTTCGTCCTTTCTGCTACCAGTTACGCCTTGCGAACCGAAACCGGGCGTCCTGCCTCGAGCATGCGGTTCAGGGCGGCGACGCCGATCATGGCCTCGGCTTGCTGGGCGGGGAGAGTCCGGGCGTGCAAGCGGTCACCGAGGATGCCCTTGTCGCGCGCCATAGCCGTTTCGCCCTTGGACCGACGGCCGCATTTGACCTTCCTCTGCCAGCCCATGCGTCCGGTTTCGGCGATCCGCTGGATGTGACGATCGCGCTGTGTCGGGCTGTTGGCAGCGGTGTCGCTGGGCACCGCGATGGCGCGTGGCGGAATGACCACCACCACTCCGGGATCGCGCGGCGCGATGGTTTGGTAGATCGGTTCGCCGTCGTCGGCGCCGTCCGCCAGCACCGTGGTGACGGGGCCATGGGTCTGCTCAAGCAAGGGGCCGACCGGCGAGGCGTCGCCGGCCTCGGTGGTCGTCAACACCGCGCCGATGATGGTCGAGGAGGTCGCATCGACGCACAGGTGCAGCTTGCGCCATGATCGCGGACCGCGAGCGCCGTGCTTGTCGGCCAGCCACGCGCCCGCGCCGTAGACCTTCAGGCCCGTGCTGTCGAGGACCAGACGCACCGGCCCGTCATCTTGGGGATGCGGTGGCGACGGGCACCATTGTGCTTGAAGGGCATGGCAGGCACAGCAATCAGAACGAAGAGGCCGCCCTTCCTCACGGCACGTC
>NZ_JBFUHT010000048.1:0-56220 GCF_056402275.1 Azospirillum sp. P4_B5 | reverse complement strand
GTGTTCATGTAGGCGCGCGCCAGCCATTCCATCATCGGCAGCAGGCGGGCGACCACCGTGTCGTGGTCGAGCACGTCGCCGGTGATCGGCGCGAAGGCCGGGCCGACCTGCTCGCCCGACACCTCGTCGCGGCCGCCGTTGATGGCGTAGAGCAGCGTCTTGGCGAGGTTGGCGCGGGCACCGAAGAACTGCATCTGCTTGCCGATGCGCATGGCCGAGACGCAGCAGGCGATGCCGTAATCGTCGCCCCAGAAGGGCCGCATCAGGTCGTCGTTCTCGTACTGCACCGAGCAGGTCTTGATCGACGTCTCGGCACAGAAGGCCTTGAAGCCCTCCGGCAGGCTCTCCGACCACAGCACGGTCAGGTTCGGCTCCGGAGCCGGCCCGAGATTCTGGAGCG
Organism: Azospirillum sp. P4_B5; assembly: GCF_056402275.1. Taxonomy (NCBI): domain Bacteria; kingdom Pseudomonadati; phylum Pseudomonadota; class Alphaproteobacteria; order Rhodospirillales; family Azospirillaceae; genus Azospirillum; species Azospirillum sp. P4_B5. The sequence continues at coordinate 55,820 of NZ_JBFUHT010000048.1, read as the reverse complement.
TGTGCAGCATGCGGAAGCTGCCCTTGGTGACCAGCGTGCGCCCGTCGAGCGCCATGCCGCCGATGCATTCCGTCACCCAGGTCGGGTCGCCGGAGAAGAGCTGGTCGTATTCCGGCGTGCGCAGGAAACGCACCATCCGCAGCTTGATGACGAACTGGTCGATCAACTCCTGAGCGCCTGCCTCGTCCAGGCGGCCTTCGCGCAGGTCGCGCTCGATGTAGACGTCGAGGAAGCTCGACACGCGGCCGAGCGACATGGCCGCGCCGTTGGCCTCCTTCACCGCCGCCAGATAGGCGAGGTAGGTCCACTGCACCGCCTCGAAGGCGTTGGTCGCCGGGCGGGTCACGTCAAAGCCGTAGGACGCCGCCATCGTCACGAGGTCGCGGAGCGCACGGATCTGCTCGGTGATCTCCTCGCGCAGGCGCAGCGTGTTCTCGTCGATGCGGTCGACTTCCAGGCTCTTGTACTGGGCCTTCTTGTCGGCGATCAGGAAATCGGCGCCGTAGAGCGCCAAGCGACGGTAGTCGCCGATGATGCGCCCGCGGCCGTAGGCGTCGGGCAGGCCGGTGATGACGCCCGACTTGCGGCAGCGCAGCATCTCGTCGGTGTAGACGTCGAAGACGCCGTCGTTGTGCGTCTTGCGCAGCGCCGGGAACACGTCGTCCAGCTTGGGCGAGGGCTTGAAGCCGTATGCTTCCAGGCCCGTCTTGACCATGCGCCAACCACCGAAGGGCATGATCGATCGTTTCAGCGGCTTGTCCGTCTGAAGCCCGACGATGACCTCAAGCTCCCGGTCGATGTAGCCGGGGGCGTGGCTGACGATGGAGGACACCAGTTCCGTGTCGGCGTCGAGAACGCCGCCCTTGGCCGCACGCTCCTCCTTCAGGAGATCGCGCACCTTGTTCCACAGCGACAGGGTGCGGTCGCTGGCCGGGGAGAGGAAACTGCCGTCGCCGCCGTAGGGGCGGACGTTCTTCACGATGAAATCGCGCAGATCGACCGTGGTCCGCCAGGAACCGGGCGCAAAACCGCGCCAGGGGTTCGGCGTCTCGGCTTCGGCAACGGGGATTTTCGGTTCGAACATCAGGGAATCCATGACGCGCCTCTATTGGTCTGCGGCGGTCCCTGCCCTCCCCGGCGGGGGCCGCGCCACGTTGCGCGGCGCCGGACCGGACGGACCCGCCCGGCCAAGCATCGCGCTTACCCGATCAGTAGGCGCCCAAAGCTCCCCGGCCACATTGATCCCAATCAATCAATCTCTGCGGAATACGCAGGGCACCGTCCAAGTTATGCGCGATCACGTAAACTGGGACAAATGACAGCTATTGCGGCGCAACATGTGAGACACTCCATCGAAAATCGGTTATTTTCATCTGGTTCGGCTAATTTAAAACAGACCGATCAGATCAACGCAGCGCGCTTGCAATATCTTGCGCCAAGCGGGCCAGCGTGCGGCTGAGAGCCTCGGCAACCGCACCGGGATCGCCCGCAGCACTCACCGGTTCCTGCGCCGCGGTGTGGCCCAGCCGGCGCAGCCGGTCGCCGCCCTGGTCGAAGACGCGCCAGCGCGCCTCCAGAACGGCCGGCCCGTCCTCCGCCGCGTCGAAGCGGTCCAGCGTGACCTCCACCACCTGGGATAGCGGGAAGTCGCGCTGAAGCGGCAGGCCGACCACCTCCGCCCCCGGCAGGCCTTTCTCCAGGTTCCGCAGCAGCGTACGGGTCACCATCTCGTCGAGGGGGCCGCCCCAGCGGTCGAACTCCATGACGACCAGCCGGTTGCCCGGCGCCCGCATCACCAACTCGGACCGGTCGAGATAGCCGGGGACCTCCACGCCCTCCAGCCCGATCACCCGCCGCTGCGCCTCGGCGCTCCGCGGTTGGGCGGCATCCGGCGCGACGGCGTCCAGATGGTAGAAGCGGCTTGGCGGCGTGCTGCAAGCGGCGAGCGACGCCAGGGCGGAGGCGCATAGCAGCAGGCGACGGGCATGAACAATCGGAGCCATGGGAGTCCTCAACCGCGTTTGCCCCGGATCAGGGCTTCGGGATGGCGTTCGAGATAGTCGGTCAGGCCGCGGATGGAGCGGGCCGCCGCGGTCAGCTCCCGCACCAGCCCCTGCAGGTCGCTGACCGCGGGGCGGGACGAGTTGACCAGACCGTCCGTGCTGCTGAGCGTCTTTTCGGCCTGCCGGACCAGCTTGGAGGTGTTTTCCGCGACGTCGCGCAGGGCGCGGATGGTCGGCTCGCCCTCGCTGCCCAGGGCCTGCGTGGTCTTCTCCAGCTCCGCCAGCGACCGGCTGAGCGAGCCGATGGCCTGCGCGATCTCCGGCGAGCCGATCAGGGCGCCGGCCTTCTGGATGGTCGAGCGCAACTCCACCACCGTTTCGGCGATGGGCGCGCGGGCAAGCTCGTTCATCAGGTCGGTGGCGGTTTTGGTCGCCGTGTCGAGCACGTTCGGCTGGGACGGCACTTCCGGATAGGGACCGCCGGAGATCATCGTCTGTTTCGGCGCGTCAGGGAACAGGTCCAGCGTCACGATCAACTCGCCGGTCAGCAGGTTGCCGGTGCGCAACTGCGCCCGCAGCCCCTGCTCGACCAGCGCCTTCATGCCGGCATAGGCGGCTTCGGTGTCGTGCGCCGCCGGCAGCTCGCCGCCCAGCCGTTCCGGCTCGATGTTCAGGGTCACCGGGATGCGGGCCTCGCCGGTCACCGGATCCACGTCGAGGCGGATGTCGGTCACCTCACCCACCCGGATGCCGCGGAACTCCACCGCCGACCCCGGATGCAGACCGCGCACCGACCCGTCGAAATGCACCAGGAAGGGCACCCGCCGGGTGAAGCGAGCGTCGCTGGCGGCGTTGCGGCTCTCATAGAGGGGGAAGTCCGTGCCCTCCGCGGCGATCTCGCCATTGTCGCCGGGGCCGCCAAGGCCGGGAGTCTCGAACGACACGCCGCCGGTCGCCAGCGACTGCAGCGATTCAAGAGCCACCGTCGGCCCCTCCGGCCCGATGGACACCGACAGGCCGCTGGCGTTCCAGAAGCGGGTGTTGGGCCGGACGATCCGGTCATAGGGCGCGTGGATGAAGACCGGGAGGGTCAGCGACTGCCAGTCCTGCGAGAACTCATAGCCGACCACTTCGCCGACCTGGATGCCTCGGTAGTAGATCGGCGCCCCCGGCCCGAGGCCGCCCAGCCGGTCGGCGCGCAGCGCGAAGCGCCTTCCCGGCGAGCTGGAGCGGATCAGCGGCGGTTCCTCCAGCCCGCGGAAGGCGCTGAGCGCCTCGCCGTTGCCGGTTCCCGGGTCCATGCCGATGTAAGCGCCCGAAACCAGCGTGCCGAGGCCCGACACGCCGCCGAAGCCCAGCCGGGGTTTGACCACCCAGAAGCTTGTCCGGTCGTTGAGGTAGGAGGCGGCACCCTTCACCATGCGCACGGAGACGATGACGTTCGACAGGTCGGGCGAGACCGCCACCCCCTGCACCGTCCCGACATCGACGTCGCGGTAGCGCACGCGGGTCTTGCCGGGCTCCAGCCCCTCCGCCGTGTCGAAGGTGATGGTGATGGTCGGGCCACGCTCGTTCAGCGTCCTCCAGGCCAGCCAGCCGCCGATCAGCGCGGCGACCAGCGGCACCAGCCAGATCAGCGGCGGGCCGCGGCGGCGGCGGATCACCGGGCTGGCCGGCTCCACCGAGGAATTCGGGTCAGTCATGATGGGAATCCTGCCGGCGTGCCCGCCGGGGCGGCGCATCCCAGATCAGCCGCGGGTCGAAGGACTCCGACGCCAGCATGGTGATGACGACGACCGCGGCGAAGGCGACGGCGCCCAGCTCCGCGTGGATGGTGGCGATGGCGCCCAGTTGGACCAGGGCCGCCAGAAGCGAGATCATGAAGATGTCCACCATGGACCAGCGCCCGACCCCCTCGATCAACCGGTAAAGACGTGTGCGGTCGCGCTGCCGCTTCGGCGAGCCCCGCTGCACCGTCCACAGCAGGTAGGCCAGCCCGATCAGCTTCAGCACCGGCACGGTGATGCTGGCGAAGAAGACCAGCAGGGCCACCGGCCACATCTCCGCCGCGATCAGCGCCTCCACACCGGACAGGATGGTGTCCGGCTGGCCGGCGCCGAAATAGACCACCGTCATGATCGGCAGCAGGTTCGCCGGAATGTAGAGGATCGTCGCCGCGGAGATCAGCGCCCAGCCGCGCGGCAGGCTGTTCGGCTTGCGGTGGTGCAGCCGGGCGCCGCAGCGCGGGCAGGCCCCCTCGGCCCCGGCGACCACTTGGTGGCAGTCGTGACAGGCGGTCAGCCGCTCCGGGTCGGCGCTGGCGGTCTGGGCGACGCGGGTCTGCGGCGCGATCCGCTCCCACACCTCGAAGGGGCTGAGCGACGCCTCCCCCCATACCTGCACCAGGATGAAGGCGACCAGAGCGGCCAGCGACGCACCCGGCTCCAACTCCGCCAGATCGGACAGCTTCACATAGGCGACGATCAGGCCGAGCAGAAAGACCTCCGCCATCGCCCAGCGGCGCAGCCGCGCCACCGTCCGGAAGATCCAGGCCGCACCCGGCGCCGCCGTCCGTCCGGCGGCGAGCGGCATCACGACGTAGAGCGTGCCGAGCACCTGAGCCAGCGGCGCCAGGAACAGCACGAAGAAGACCAGAACGCCCAGCACCTCGTACCCGCCGTCCCACAGTGCCACCGAACCGCTGAGCAGGGTCGCCGTCTGCGCCCGCCCCTCCAGTTCGAAGGTCAGGATCGGGAACAGGTTGGCGGTGACGAAGAGGATCGTCGAGGCGATGGCCAGGGCGACCGCCTGCCCCAGCCCGCCGGTCCGGAAATGGCGCAGCACCGCCCCGCAGCGATGGCATTCCGCGCGATGGCCGGGTAAGGCCGGCGGCAGGGCGTGCGGTGCGCCGCAGTCGTGGCAGAGCAGAATCGGGTGGTCCGGTGCGGTCATAGCGTTGGCTTAACATTTCCCAGGGGCGAAAGGTCCGCCGCATGCGGAGTGCGCCGGCGGAGGAACACCGACCAGGGCGGATCACTGGCCGGGGCGGACCGCAAGCCCCGGATGGAAAAAGCCCTTCCCCCATGAATGGGGAAAGGGCTTCGGCCTTTGACGGAGGATGGGCTTCGGTCAGACGAACAGGTTGAAGCTGCCCATGAGCTTCTGCGTGCCGGACTGGCCGGTGGGGATCGAATTCAGGCTCGACGCCGCCTGGCTCAGCCCGTCCAGCATGGCCTGTTGGCCGGTGGAGAGATTGAACGGGCTTTCGCCCTTCTTCGGAGCCTTGACGACCGTGTCGTAATCCTGGGTGTACTTGCCCATGCTGAGCTGAATGGCGTAGTTCTTGGTGTCCTTGGCGGACTGTCCCTTTTCACGTGTCAGGCGCAGCGTGTAGTCGCCGCGGTCGAGTTCGTATTCGCCCTGCATCATGCCCTTGAAGGCATCGTAATTCTTGCCGGCGCTCTTGTCGCTGTCGGCCACGACCGTACCGAACTTGGACATCACCTGGACGCGCAACCCCTCGTCGCCCACCTGCCCCAGCGTTACCGCGCCCTTGGTGGTCACACGGAACTTATAGAAATCGACGGGATCATCGGCGCCCAGCGCGCCGACCACGTTCAGGCGGGTCATGTTCTTGGCGAGAACCCCCATGTCCGTGGCGAAACCGGGGGTGTTGATGGAAGACTTGCGAACGTCCTTGCGGAATTCCTGCACGTCCGCGTTGGCGGTGGCTTCGGCCTCCCGCTGCGCCTTCAGGCGCTCGACAGCAGCGGACACGGACTTGTTGAGGTCCGCAACCATCTGACCAACGCCGGCCATTCCGTCAGACATGGCTCACTCTCCCATCAGGCACGCCCCAATCGGGGGGACGCGAATGGATCGCTAGACCCCCACTTTACCGCAAAGCATGTAAAGTTGCGAATTGTTTTTCGCCGAAATTTCAGATAGGGCGATGGGCGAGTTGTCCGGCCATCCTTCTCAGCACGCCAAGGGTGTCCTCTCCGTCCTGCGGCTGGAACAGGCGCTGCGCCGCGAACCAGGGGCGTACCGCGGTGCCGAGCTGGGTCCAGTCCCGACCGCCGAAGCGCCAGACCGGCACGCCGAGCGCCGCCGCCAGTTCCCCCACCGCCGTGGCCGGCGCGATCACCAGATCCAGATTCGCCATCAGCGCCGCCGTCCCGTCGAAATCGTCGGTCAGGTCGAGATCGTCCCAGCGGTGGATGGCGACCCCGAAGCTTGCCTCCGCCGCGGCCCGCTCGGCCTCGCACGCGCCATACTGGAGAGTGACGAAGACCACTCCCGGCACGGCGAACAGCGCACCCCACTGGTCGAGCCGGCTGTAAGCGACGCGGCGCGATTCGGTCATCAGCGCGCTGCGCCAGCCGATCCCCACGCGAAGGCCGGGGCCGAGCGCGGCGACACGGTCACGCCAGAACGCCACCCGAACCGGGTCGGGCACCAGCCAGCCGCCGGCAGCACCGCCGAAGGCGGACAGGTCGCGGCGGAAGACCCGCGCCAGGGAGCCGATGGGCGTATGCCGGTCGCAGTCGGGCACGGACTCCGCATCGGGCCTCGGGGGACGGACCAGAGCGCCGGGGAAGGAACGGGCGAACAGCGGCACCAGCCGCCGGTCGGTCTCGATCACCACGGAGCGCGCGCGGGCGATGGCCTCCGCGCAGAGGGAGGAGAACAGGATGGTGTCGCCCACCCCCTGCTCGCCCCAGATCAGCAGGCGCTTCCCCGCCAGATCCTCGCCGCGCCACGCGGGCAGCCGCGGCTGGCGCGCCCCGCCCGCCTGACCGGACGCGAAGCGCCAGCCATAGCCGGCCCAGCCCTCCGCCAGCGCGCCGCGCTCCAGTTGCAGCAGGCCGCGGTTGAAATGGGCCAGCGCCAGATCGGGACACACGCGGAGCGCCCGCCCGTACAGACGCTCCGCCAGCACCCCGTCGCCCAAACGCTGCACCGCCAGACCGAGATTGCACAAGGCCGCCGCATAGCCGGGGTCGAGCGCCAGGGCACGGCGGAACCAGCGGGCCGCCTCCGCATGGCGGAGCCGCGCCCGCAGCGCGTGGCCGAAATTGTTGTTGGCCTGCGGTTCGTCCGGCGTCAGCCGCAGGGCGCGACGGTGCGCCCGCTCGGCCTCGTCCAGCCGCTCGGCGTCGCGCAGCCCGCCGCCGAGGTTGGACAGCCCCTCCGGCAAAGCCGGGTCGAGCAGGACGGCGCGTCGCCACGCCTCCAGGGCCGCTGCGGCCCGACCTTGCCGGCTCAGCGCGTTGGCCAGATTGTTCCAGAACGTTGCCCGGTCGGTGTCACGGGCCAGAGCGGCGCGGTGGCAGGCTTCGGCTTCCGCGAAACGGCCCTGCCCGGCGTGCAGCGTGCCCAGACTGTCGGCTGCGTCCACGCATGAGGAATTAAGAGCGAAGGCCGCCTCGAAGCATTTGGCCGCCCCATCCATCTGCCCGAGATCGCGCAGCACCAGCCCGAAGCCGTAGAGAAGCGCCGGGTTTCGGCGGTCGAGCCGCAAGGCGTCGGTGTAGGCGGTCACCGCCTCGGCCAGCCGTCCCTCGGCGTGGTGGCGGGCGGCCTGGGCCGTCAGACTGGAGAGGTCATCGCGGGAAGGGGCGTCGGGACTCATCCCGGCAGAGTGGCCCGCGGGACCGGAGCGGCGCAAGCACCGTCCGGCCCCGCGGTTGCGGTTGCTCAGTCCCCGCCGTCCTGCAGCGCCGGGGGACGCGGGGCGGCGTTGACCGGGGCGGCAAGCTGGGCGTCGACCACCGCCACCGCCGTCATGTTGACCAGACCGCGCGTGGTCACCGACGGGGTGACGATGTGCACGGGACGCGCGACGCCCAGCAGCATCGGCCCGACATTCTGCGCGTCGGCCATGATCTTCAGCATGTTGAAGGCGATGTTGGCGGCGTCCAGGGTCGGCATGACCAGCAGGTTCGCCTCGCCCTTCAGGCGGCTGTCGGGCAGAACGCCCTTGCGCAGCACCTCCGACAGGGCGGCGTCGGCGTGCATCTCGCCGTCCACCTCCAGGTCGGGCATCTCCTCGGCGATGAGCTGATAGGCCAAGCGCATCTTGCGGGCCGACGGGGTGTCCGCGCTGCCGAAGTTGGAGTGGGAGAGCAGCGCCACCTTCGGCTCGATGCCGAAGCGCTTCACCTCCTCCGCCGCCAGCCGGGCGATCTCGGCCACCTGCTCGGCGGTCGGGTCGGGGTTGACGTAGGTGTCGCAGATGAAGTGCGTGCCCTTCTGCGAGATCAGCCCGTTCATGGCGCCGGCCACCTTCACGCCCTTGCGCAGGCCGATCACCCCCATGACGTGGTTGAAGTGGTCGCCGTAGCGGCCCGAGGTGCCGCAGACCATGCCGTCGGCCTCGCCCCGGCGGACCATCAGAGCGCCGAAGACGGTCGGCTGGCTGCGCACGACGTTCAGCGCGTTGGCCGGCGACACGCCGCGGCGGCCCATCAGTTGCCGGTAGACCTCGGCGTAGTTGTGGCAGCGCAGGTCACGGGCGGCCTCGATCACCTCGACGTCCTTGCCGATGCGGATGCGCAGGCCCATGTCGGCAATCGTCCGCTCGATCACGTCGGCGCGGCCGAGCAGGACCGGATGGGCGATCCCGTCGTCCACCACCACCTGGGCGCAGCGCAGGACGCGCGGCTCCTCGCCCTCGGCGTAGACGATGCGCTTGGGCGCCGCCTTCGCCTTGGTGATGACCGGCTTCATGACAAGGCCGGAACGGAAGACATACTGGCCGAGGCTGTCGCGGTAGGCGCGGAAATCGGCGATCGGCCGCGTCGCCACGCCCGACTCCATGGCAGCCTTGGCCACCGCCGAGGACACTTCGATCACCAGACGCGGGTCGAAGGGCTTGGGCAGGATGTAGTCCGGGCCGAAGCGCAGGTTCTCGCCGACATAGGCGGCGGCCACCACGTCCGACGGCTCGGCCTGGGCGAGGCTGGCCATGGCGTGGGTGGCGGCGATCTTCATCTCCTCGTTCACCGTCGTCGCCCCGACGTCCAGCGCGCCGCGGAAGATGAAGGGGAAGCAGAGGACGTTGTTGACCTGGTTGGGGAAGTCCGAGCGGCCGGTGGCGATGATGGCGTCGGGGCGGGCCTGCCGGGCGAGGTCCGGCATGATCTCCGGCTCCGGGTTGGCCAGCGCCAGCACCAGCGGCTTGTCGGCCATGCGGACCAGCATCTCCGGCTTCAGCACCTTGGCGCCCGACAGGCCGAGGAAGATGTCCGCCCCGTCGATGACGTCGTTCAGCACGCGGGCGTCCGTCTCCTGCGCGTAGGCGTCCTTGTAGGGGTTCATCTCCTCGTTGCGGCCCTTGTGGACCACGCCGATGCGGTCGACCAGCCAGACGTTCTCGCGCTTGACGCCCAGGCTGAGCATCAGGTCCAGGCAGGCGATGCCCGCCGCCCCGCCTCCGGTGGAGACGACCTTGACCGTGGAAATGTCCTTGCCGACCAGTTTCAGCCCGTTGAGGACGGCCGCACCGACCACGATGGCGGTGCCGTGCTGGTCGTCGTGGAAGACCGGGATCTTCATCCGCTCGCGGCAGCGGCGCTCCACCTCGAAGCAGGCGGGGGCGGCGATGTCCTCCAGGTTGATGGCGCCGAAGGTCGGCTCCAGCCGGACGATGGTGTCGACCAGACCGTCGACATCCTTCTCGTTCAGCTCCAGGTCGAAGCAGTCGATGCCGGCGAACTTCTTGAAGAGGACGGCCTTGCCCTCCATGACCGGCTTGGCGGCCATCGGGCCGATGTCGCCCAGCCCCAGCACCGCCGTGCCGTTGGTGATGACCGCCACGAGGTTGGCGCGGGCCGTCAGCTCCGCGGCCTGGGCCGGGTCGGCGGCGATGGCGCTGGACGCCGCGGCCACGCCCGGCGAATAGGCCAGCGCGAGGTCGCGCTGGTTCGCCATGGGCTTGGTGGCGACGATCGCCAGCTTACCGGGCTTCGGATTCCGGTGGTACTCAAGCGCCATAGCGTCGAAGTCGCCGGACATACGTCCACTCCCCTTTTAACTTGATTTCAGTTAATTTGCCGAACGACGAACTGTTTCCACCCCGGCTTATACCTGAATTGCCCAAGCACCGGAATGGGGAAAGGGGCGGTCCGCGGCGGACCGCCCCCTCCTTTTCACCTCTTGGGACCGGAAGCCGGACTCCCGTCAGATGCGGGCGAGCGCCGGTTCCTTGAAGTGCTCCTGGTATTCGGCGACCGCCTTGCTCTCGTCGAACTCGCCTTCCATCTTGGCGACCACGATGGTGGCCACGCCATTGCCGATCAGGTTGGTGATGGCGCGGGCTTCCGACATGAAGCGGTCGACGCCCAGCAGCAGCGCCAGCCCCTCGATCGGCAGGTGGCCGGTGGCCGACAGGGTGGCCGCCAGCGTCACGAAGCCGCCGCCGGTGACCGCCGCCGCACCCTTCGAGGTCAGCATCAGCAGGCCGAGGATGGTCAGCTGCTGCCAGATCGTCAGATCGATGTTGAAGGCCTGGGCGATGAAGATCGCGGCCATCGACAGGTAGATCGAGGTGCCGTCGAGGTTGAACGAGTAGCCGGTGGGGATGACGAGGCCGACGACGTGCTTGGAGCAGCCGAACTTCTGCATCTTCTCCATCATGCGCGGCAGCACGGACTCCGACGAGGAGGTGCCGAGCACGATCAGCAGCTCGTCCTTGATGTAGCGCAGGAAGGTCAGGAGGCTGAAGTTGTACAGGCGGGCGATGCTGCCCAGCACGACGAAGACGAACAGCGCCATCGTGATGTAGACCGCCGCCATCAGCTGGCCGAGCGAGGTCAGCGACGACACGCCGTACTTGCCGATGGTGAAGGACATCGCGCCGAAGGCACCCAGCGGGGCGACGCGCATCAGGATGCCGATCACGCCGAACATGGCGTGCGACACCTTCTCGAACATGTCCTCGACCACCTTGCCCTTCTGGCCCATGGCGGACAGCGCGACGCCGAAGATCACCGCGAAGAACAGGATCTGCAGCATGTCGCCCTTGACGAAGGCGCCGACGACGTTGTCCGGGACGATGTTGACCAGGAAGTCGATGGTGGTGTGGTTCTGCGCCTCGGTGGCGTACTTGGCGACGGCGTCGGCCTTCAGCGAGCCGGCCTGGATGTTCATCCCCGCCCCCGGCTTCACCAGATTGACGACCAGCAGGCCGAGACCCAGGGCGAAGGTGGTGACGATCTCGAAATACAGGATCGCCTTGCCGCCGACCTTGCCGACCTTCTTCATGTCGCCGATCGAGGAGATGCCGGTGACCACGGTCAGGAAAACGATCGGGCCGATGACCATCTTGATCATCTTGATGAAGACATCGCCCAGGGGCTTCATCTGCACCGCAAGAGCCGGATAGAAATGGCCGAGCAGAATGCCGATGGTGATCGCAGTCAGAACCTGAACCGTCAGGTTCGTATAGAATGGCTTTTTCTGGGGCTGCCCTTGGGCGTGCATGGTCGTCTCCTCGTCGCGTTCCTTGGAAAGGGCTGCCGCTCTTGTCTCGCGGTCGGCGGCCGGCCCGTCATGCCCTCTCAAAGCAAGCGGTGTGCCAAAAATAAAAACGAGGAATCGCAGCGCTCTGACGGAGCGCGTGGGTCAAAATCCGCACGACAAGGACGGAATCCATGTGCGAAAATCCGCACATTGCGGTGTCTTGTTGCGGCGCAATATGGATTGAGGACCGTTGGTTAGGATCGCCCCCACCCGCTGGACATTTTCGCAAAGCCGCGCCTGGGTCGCCCGGCGGATGCCCCTCCTGTTCGCCCGCCCGCGGCGGGTGATGCTGGCCGTTCTGGTGATCGGCATGCCGCTGGCCGCGGCGGTGGCGGCGGGTCTGGCGGCCGACAACGCCAGTGAATCCTTGCGCGAACAGGGGTCGGCGCAGCTGTCGCTCTACGACTCCAACCTGCGCACCGAATTGGAGCGGCACGCCGCCGTGCCCATGGTGCTCGCCCGCGACCAGGAGGTCGCCGACCTGCTGCGCGACCCCAGCCCGGAGCGGGTGGACCGCCTGAACCGCAAGCTGGAGGCCATCGCGGCGACGCTGAAGGCATCGGCCCTCTATGTGATGAACGGGGCGGGCACCACCGTCGCGGCCAGCAACTGGAACGCCTCGCCCAGCTTCGTCGGGCAGAATTTCAGCTACCGCCCCTATTTCCAGTCGGCCATGGAACAGGGAGAGGGGCACCATTTCGCGCTCGGCACCACCTCGCTCATCCCCGGCTACTACACGGCGCAGCGGGTGGTGGCGGAAAACCGCACAGACGGGCGGCTGGCGGGCGTCGTGGTCCTGAAGGTCGGCTTCCAGGACCTCGAAAAAGCGTGGTCGCATGGCCAGGAGAAGGTTCTGGTCTCCGACCGCGACGGCATCGTCTTCATCACCAACGTCGAGGGTTGGCGCTACAACGCCCTGCCCCGCCGCCTGCCGGTGACGCTGCCAACGACAGCGTCCGCGCCGACCGAGGAGATCCCCGCCCTGCCCTGGGCCTTCGGCGGGGCGTCCGACCGCATCACATTGCGGGAAGGGACCGCGGAGCGGCGCTACCTGCTGCAGTCCGCCGCGGTGCCCGGCGGCGATTGGACGATCCACGCCCTGACCAGCCTCGCCCCGGTCGCCACCCGCGCCCAACAGGCCGGGTTGCTCGCCGCCGCGGTGGTGGCGCTGGCCGCCCTGACCGGCTACGCGCTGGCCCAACGCCGTCTGAATCTCGTGGAGCGGCTGGCCCTCCAGGAGGAGGCGCGGGCCGAGCTTGAGCGCCGCGTGGCCGCCGCCACGGCGGAGCTGCGCGCCACCGAGAACGAACTGACCCAGGCGGCGAAGCTGGCGGCGCTGGGCCAGATGTCGGCGGCCATGGCGCACGAGATCAACCAGCCGCTGGCCGCCATCCGCAGCTTCGCCGACAACGCGGTGGTGCTGCTGGAGCGCGGACGGCCGGACTCGGTGCGCGACAATCTGGTGGAGATCGCCGACCTGACCGACCGCATGGCCGCCATCACCCGCAGCCTGAAGGGCTTCGCCCGGCGCGCCTCGGGCACGCTGGGCGCGGTGTCCGCCGCCGCCGCCGTCGGGCAGGCGCTGGCCCTGCTGGAGGCCCGGCTGCGCCGCGATTCCGTGACGGTGGACACCGACCTGCCGCCCGGCCCCCTGCTGGTCACCGGCGAGGACGTACGGTTGCAGCAGGTGCTGGTCAACCTGATCGGCAACGCCGCCGACGCCATGCGCGCCTCCCCCCGCCGCCATGTCCGCATCGCCCTGGCCGAGGAGGGGGAGGAGGCGGTGTTGACCGTCCGCGACAGCGGCCCCGGAATCGCCGAGGCCGACCTGCCGCGCATCTTCGTGCCCTTCTTCACGACCAAGGAGGCGGGCGACGGGCTCGGCCTCGGCCTGTCGATCAGCCACGGCATCGTCGAGGATTTCGGCGGCAGCCTGACCGCCGCCAACCATCCGGAGGGCGGCGCCCTCTTCACCATCCGCCTCAAGCGCAGGGATTCGCAGACATGACGACCGGCAGCATCGCCCCGGGCGGCTCCGTCCTCTTCGTGGACGACGAGCGGTCCGTCCGTCTCGCCGGGCAGCAGGCGCTGGAACTGGCGGGCTTCGACGTCACCGCCTGCGACGGGGCGGAGCGCGCCCTGCGGCATCTCGGCCGCGACTGGCCGGGCGCCCTGGTCACCGACGTGCGCATGCCGCAGATCGACGGGCTGGAACTGATGGAGCGCGCCCTGGCGCTGGACCCCGAACTGCCGGTCATCCTGATCACCGGCCACGGCGACGTGCCGATGGCGGTGGAGGCGATGCGGCGCGGCGCCTACGACTTCCTGGAAAAGCCTTTTCCGTCGGACCGGCTGGTCGAGGTGACGCGGCGCGCGGTGGAAAAGCGCCGGCTGGTGCTGGAGAACCGGCGCCTGCGCGACCAGCTCGCCGGGCTGCCCGCCGGGGAGGCCTCACCCATCGTCGGGCGGACGCCGGGGATCGAGCGGCTGCGCGGCGCCATCGCCGCGGTGGCCGACACCGACGCCGACGTTCTGGTGCTGGGCGAGACCGGCACCGGCAAGGAGATGGTCGCCCGCGCCCTCCACGCCGGCAGCGGCCGGCGCAAGCACCCCTTCGTCGCCCTGAACTGCGGCGCCATGCCCGAGGCGATCTTCGAGAGCGAGCTGTTCGGGCACGAGGCCGGGGCCTTCACCGGGGCCGGCAAGCGCCGCGTCGGGCGCATCGAGCACGCCAGCGGCGGCACGCTCTTCCTCGACGAGATCGAGAGCATGCCGCTGTCGCTCCAGGTCAAGCTGCTGCGCGTGATCCAGGAGCGGGTGGTGGAGCCGCTCGGCTCGAACGAGCTGATCCCCGTGGACCTGCGCGTCGTCGCCGCGACCAAGGTGGACCTGCGCAAGGCGGCCAGCGAGGGCAAGTTCCGCGAGGACCTGTATTACCGGCTCAACGTCGTCGTGGTGACCATCCCGCCGCTGCGCGACCGCCGCGACGACATCCCCCTGCTGTTCCAGCATTTCGTCGTCCAGGCCGCCGCCCGCTACAACCGCGAGCCCCGCGCGCCCAGCCCGGCGCAGGTGCAGCGGCTGGCGGCCCACGACTGGCCCGGCAACGTCCGCGAACTGCGCAACGCCGCCGACCGCTTCGTCCTGGGGCTGGACGATGCGCTGTCCGCGGTGGGCGGCGGCGCTCCGACGATGGCGGTGGGCCGTAGCGGCCTGTCGCTGGCCGAGCGGGTGGACCTGTTCGAGAAGAGCCTGATCGAAAGTGAGCTGGCCCGTTGCAAAGGCAGCGTGAAGGCCGCCATCGAGGCGCTGAGCATTCCGCGCAAGACCTTTTACGACAAGCTGAAGCGCTACGGCCTCAGCCGCGAGGATTTCGTGGAGTGACCCGTCTTCCGGCGGTGGACGGCGGAACCGCGATGGGCGAAAAGGCTGTCTGATTTCACCCGCTCCATGGACACCGGAGGCCCACCCTGGCGACCATAGCCGAAGCCATCGCCGCCGCGCTCGACCACCACATGAACGGGCGGTTGGCGGAGGCGGAGATCCTGTACGGGCGCATTCTGGAGGCCGCCCCCGAGCAGGCCGACGCCCGCCATCTGCTGGGCGTGCTGTGCGGGCAGACCGGGCGCGTGGAACGGGCCGCGGTGCTGATCGGCGCGGCCATGGCGCTGCGCCCCGACGCAGCGGATTACCCCGCCAACCTCGCCAACATCCTCGACGCCGCGGGGCAGCCGGAACGGGCCGCCGCCGCCCATCGCCGCGTCCTGTCGCTGGCCCCCGACGCGGCGGAGGGCTGGTACCGCTTCGGCAACACCCTGCCCCACGGCGGCACCCATTTGCGCGAAGCGGCGGTCGCGGCGCTGGAGCGCGCGGTGCGGCTGGTACCCGGCGACCATCGCGCCTCGGGGCGCGCCGCCCTGCTGCTTCAGATCATGGCGCGCGCCCATCGCGACGCCGGTCGGCGTGCCGAGGCCGCGGCGCTTCTGGAGCGGTCGGTGCGGTTGCTGCCGGAGGATGCGGGCATCCGCTTCGACCGCGCGGCGGCGCTGTATGCGCTGGGTGACCGGAGCGGAGCGATGCGGGAATTCCGCAACACGCTGGCGCTCGCCCCCGGCCACGCCGAAGCCTTGAGCAACCTCGGCCTGCTGCTCGATGAGACCGGTCGCACCGCGGACGGCGCCACAGCCTGCCGGCGGGCGCTGGCCGTACAGCCGGGCCATGTGGAGGGCTGGGTCAACCTGTCCGCCGCCTGCGAGACCTTGGGACGTTACGGCGCGGCGGCCGAGGCGGCGCGGCGGGCGCTGACCGTGCAGCCGGGCCATGCCGGCGCGTTCAGCAATCTCGCTGGGGCGCTGGGTCTGATGGGACGGGTGGAGGAGTCTCTGCCGCTGCTCCAGCGGGCGGTTCAATTGGACCCCGACGACCGCGACGCGCGCAGCCGGTACCTGTGCGCCCTGCTCTACCGCAGCGGTCAGGACGGTGCGGGCCTGCTGGAGGAATCGCGGCGCTGGGCGGAGCGTTTCGCCGTGGCGGCGCCCCTGCCGCGCCCGGCGAACGATCCCGACCCGGACCGCCGCCTACGCGTCGGACTGGTGTCCGGCGACTTCCGCAACCACGCCTTCTCCTTCTACATGGAGCCGCTGTTCCGCGCTTTCGACCGGTCGGTGGTGGAACTGTTCTTCTATTCGACCGCCACCGCCCCCGATGCCAAGACGGAGCGCTTCCGCGCCCTGGCCGACCGCTGGTGCGACGCGGCCGCCCTGACCGAGGAGGAGTTGGCCGTCCGGGTCCGGCGGGACGGGGTGGACGTTCTGGTGGATCTGGCCTCCCACACGGCGGGCAACCGGCTGGGCGTCTTCACCCGGCGCCCGGCGCCGGTGCAGGTGACCACGGCGGTGAACATCGTCACGACCGGCATCGACCGCTTCGACGCCTGCATCACCGACGCCCTGCTCGCCCCGCCGGGGGAAGAAGCCCACTACGCCGAGCCGCTGCTACGGCTGCCCCGCTTCTCCTGGGCCTATCAGGGGCCGCCCGAAGCGCCGGAGGTCGGCCCACTGCCGGCGCTGCGCAACAGCTTCATCACCTTCGGCTCCTTCAACAACCCGAGCAAGATCACCGAGGAGACGGTGGCCCTGTGGGCGGGCGTGCTGAGGGCCGTTCCGAACTCCCGCCTGCTGTTGAAATACAAGGCGATGCGCGATACGGCGTCGCGCGCTCACCTGACCGCGCTGTTCGCCTGCCACGGCGTGGCTTCGGACCGGCTGGAGCTTCGCCGCCCGCCGGCCGGCATCCGCGCCAACCTCGCCGACTACAACGACGTGGACATCGGGCTGGACCCCACCCCCTACAACGGCCACACCACGACCTGCGAGGCGCTGTGGATGGGGGTACCAGTGATCGTGCCGGCGGGCCGCCCCCAGGATCTGGGAATTGCGCGGGTGGGGTCCGCCATCATGACCTCCGCCGGGTTGCCGGACCTGATCGCTCCCGATGCCGCCTACTCCACTCGCGCGGTGGCGCTGGCCGCCGATCGCGACGCGCTGGCTGCCCTGCGCGCGGGCTTGCGGGACCGTGTCGCGTCCTCCCCGCTCGGCGACGTTCCGGCGCTGGCTCGCGCCTACGAGGCCGCCTTCCGCACGCTCTGGCGGCGCTGGTGCGCGACGGCGCGGTAAAGCACGCCTATTCGGTGGCGAGCGCGTGGGCGAAGGTCTCCACACCCTGGATGCCGGCTTCGGTCAGTCCGTAGGTGCCCTTGGCGATGCGCTCGAACCAGCCGTAGACGTTGCGTTGAAGGATGGCCGCGGCGTCCTTCGGCGCCCCGGCGGCGCGCAGCGCCTTAAGCGACAGCGGCCCGGCGGTCAACAGCCGGGCGCAGCGCAGCGCGTCCTGGCGGTAGGCGGTGACGATGGGCACGCGGGTGGAACCGCCGCGGTTGGGATCGCCCCGGCGCCGCGTATGCTCTCCCAGAAGGCGGGCGGCGCGCGTCCTGTCCTTGCGCGGGCTGTAGGGAACAGGGTCGAGCAGAACCTCCACCTCATGCCCCGCCGCCCGGCCGGTGTCGACGATCAGCAGTCCGACGCCCAGCCGTCGGCAGAGCTTGCGCACCCCGCTGTCGTGAGGCGACGCGCCGCTGGCCTTGCGCCCCGGCTGCGGCACGGCGAGATAGACGGTGTCGGTCAGGGCGAGCCGGTCCACCCCCTGAAGCAGCAGATCCAGGGTGAAGCGCTTCTTCAGCTCGACGATCAGCGGCGGCTCGGCCCCGCGCACCGCGACGAGGTCACAGCCGTGAATCTCGGCCTTCACGTCGTAGCCCTGGGCTTCGAGGAAGGCTTTTACCGGGGCGTAGAGATCAGTTTCGGCGGTGATGGGCAAGGGAGGTAGGGCGCGTTCTGGTGGGAGCCCCCACCCTAACCCTCCCCCGCTGGGCGGGGGAGGGAAAAGTGCTGGCGCCGCTTACGCCGCGGCCTTCTGCTTGCGCAGGATGGCCAGGATGTCGGAGGCGGCCTTCGGGATGTTGGTGCCGGGGCCATAGATCGCCGCGGCGCCCGCCTTGTAGAGGTACTCGTAATCCTGGGGCGGGATCACGCCGCCGCAGACGACGAGGATGTCCCCGGCGCCTTGGCGGCGCAGCTCCTCGACCAGTTGCGGGACGAGCGTCTTGTGGCCGGCGGCCTGGGACGACACGCCGATGACGTGCACGTCGTTCTCCACCGCCTGACGGGCGGCCTCCTCCGGGGTCTGGAACAGCGGCCCGATGTCCACGTCGAAGCCGATGTCGGCGAAGCTGGTGGCGATCACCTTGGCGCCGCGGTCGTGGCCGTCCTGGCCCATCTTCACGACGAGGATGCGCGGGCGGCGGCCCTCCTCGGCGGCGAAGGCGGACACCTCCTCCTGAATCCTCTTGAAGCCCTCGTCGCCCTCGTAGGCGGCGCCGTAGACGCCGGAAACCGAGCGGATGACCGCCACATGGCGGGTGAAGGCCTTCTCCAGCGCGTCGGAAATCTCGCCGACCGTGGCGCGGGCGCGGGTGGCCTCGACCGCCAGGGCGAGCAGATTGCCGGACTTCTCCGTGGCGGCCTTGGTCAGCGCCTCCAGGGTGGCGCGGCACTTGGCGTCGTCGCGGTTGGCGCGCACGCTGTTCAGGCGGGCGATCTGGGATTCGCGGACCGCCGTGTTGTCGATGTCCAGCACATCGACCATCTCGGGGTTTTCCGGACGGTACTTGTTGACGCCGACGATCACCTCCTCGGCGCGGTCGACGCGGGCCTGCCGGCGGGCGGCGGCCTCCTCGATCAGCAGCTTGGGCATGCCGCTGTCCACCGCCTTGGTCATGCCGCCCAGCTCCTCGACCTTGTTGATGAGGTCGAGCGCGGCGTTGGCGAGGCTGTGGGTCAGATTCTCGATGTAGTAGGAGCCGCCCAGCGGATCGACCACGTTGGTGACGCCCGACTCCTCGGCGATGATGAGCTGGGTGTTGCGGGCGATCCGGGCGGAGAACTTCGTCGGCAGCCCCAGCGCCTCGTCGAAGGCGTTGGTGTGCAGCGATTGGGTGCCGCCCAGCACGGCGGCCATCGCCTCGATGGTGGTGCGGATGACGTTGTTGTAGGGGTCCTGCTCGGTCAGGCTGACGCCGGAGGTCTGGCAATGGGTGCGCAGCGCCAGCGAGCGGGCGTCCTTCGGGTCGAACTTCTGCTTCATCAGGGTCGACCACAGCAGGCGCGCGGCGCGCAGCTTGGCGATCTCCATGAAGAAGTTCATGCCGATGGAGAAGAAGAAGGACAGGCGCGGCGCGAACTTGTCGACTGGCAGCCCCTTGGACATGGCGGCGCGGACATATTCGAGACCGTCGGCGATGGTGAAGGCCAGTTCCTGCACCGCGGTCGCCCCGGCCTCCTGCATGTGATAGCCGGAGATCGAAATCGAGTTGAACTTCGGCATGTTCAGCGCCGTGTACTCGATGATGTCCGCGATGATCCGCATCGAGGGTTCGGGCGGGTAGATGTAGGTGTTGCGGACCATGAACTCCTTGAGGATGTCGTTCTGGATGGTGCCGCTCAGCTTGTCCTGGCTGACGCCCTGCTCCTCCGCCGCGACGATGTAGCCGGCGAGGATCGGCAGCACCGCGCCGTTCATGGTCATCGACACCGACATCTTGTCGAGCGGGATGCCGTCGAAGAGGATCTTCATGTCCTCGACGCTGTCGATGGCGACGCCGGCCTTGCCCACGTCGCCGACCACGCGCGGGTGATCGCTGTCATAGCCGCGGTGGGTGGCGAGGTCGAAGGCCACCGACAGGCCCATCTGGCCGGCCTTCAGGTTCGCCTTGTAGAAGGCGTTGGATTCCTCGGCGGTGGAGAAGCCGGCGTACTGGCGGATGGTCCAGGGCTTCACCGCGTACATCGTGGCGCGCGGGCCGCGGGTGAAGGGCGGAAAGCCGGGCAGGCTGTCCAGCTCCAGCCCTTCCAGATCGGCGGCGGTGTAGAGAGCCTTGACGTCCAGCCCCTCCGGAGTCTTCCAGACGAGGTCTTCGAGCGTCCCGTTGGCGCCCAGGTCCTTGGTGGCCAGGGTCTGCCAGTCGGCCTGGGTCTTCTTCGGGCTTCGCAGGGGAGGGAGAACAGTCCCCTCCCCTGCGAAGCGGGGGAGGGTTAGGGTGGGGGCAAGTACAAGCCCCCTACCCTCAGCCCTGCGACCGGCGGGCGACGACCTTCCAGGCGGCCTGCATGATCGCGGCACCCAGCGCGGTCTTCAGCACCGTGGCGGCCAGGAACGGCGTCAGGCCCAGCGCGACGGCCTTCTCGCCGCCGAACAGGACGGCCATCCAGGCCAAGCCCGGAACGAACAGCAGGGCATGGCCGATCGCCAGGGCGGCGACAGCCTTGACCGGGCTGCGGTCCCAGCCGCGCTCGGCCAGCCAGCCGGTGACGCCGGCGGCCAGGACGAAGCCCAGCAGGTAGCCGGCGGTCGGACCCATCATGTAGGCCGGGCCGGCGCCCGGACCCGCGAAGACCGGCAGGCCGGCCAGACCCTCGGCCAGATACAGCAGGACCGTCGCCGTGGCGAGGCGGCTGCCGTAGGCCATGCCGAGCAGGATGACGACCATGCTCTGCATCGTCATCGGAACCGGCCAGAAGGGCACCTGCACCTTGGCCGAGGCTGCCAGCAGCAGGCTGCCCAGAACCGCCGCGGTGGCGGCGGTGAGCAGGCCGCCCCGCGGGGCGACCGTCTCGAGAAGCGAAGCGGCACGCTGCGAAAGCGTGTTTGCGAAAGCCATCGTCCTTACCTTTCCCTATATGTCGGAGCCCGCTTGGCTCACGCGAACTCCAGGATCTTCTGATCGACCGCCAGGCTGGAGCCGGGCGTCGCGTGCACCTTGGACACCGTGCCATCCTGCGCCGCACGCAGGATGTTTTCCATCTTCATCGCCTCGACCACGGCCAGCACCTCGCCGGCCTTGACCTCCTGCCCCTCGGTCACGGCGACCGAGACGAGCAGGCCGGGCATCGGCGACAGCAGGAACTTCGACATGTCCGGCGGCGCCTTCACCGGCATCAGCGCGTCGAGCCGCGCCGCGTTCGGGGTCAGCACCTTAACCAGCGCTTGGCTGCCGGAGTGGGACAGGCGGTAGCCGACGCCGACGCGGTCCACCTGGACGCAGACATGGGCGCCGTTCACCGTGCCGCGGAACAGCGGCTGGCCGAGCGTCCAGTCGCTCCACACCACATGGTGCTTGCCCTCGAAATCGACGGTGTAGCCGATGCGCTGCGGGCTGCCGTCCGTCGGGTGGACGTGGACCGGGTGCTGCGTGCCGTCCATCACGACGACCCAGTCGTCGCGCACCCGGATCTTGTTGCCCGGCATCTTGCCGGTGATCTGGATGTCGCGGTCGTTCAGGCAGCGGTGGATCACCGCGGCAACGGCGATCAGGATCGCCGGCTCCTCCGGCGGCAGGTCCGAGGCGTGGAAGCCGTTCGGGTATTCCTCGGCGATGAAGTTGGTGGTCAGCCGGCCTTCGACGAAGCGCTGGTTGGCCATCAGCGAGGCGAG
Organism: Azospirillum sp. P4_B5; assembly: GCF_056402275.1. Taxonomy (NCBI): domain Bacteria; kingdom Pseudomonadati; phylum Pseudomonadota; class Alphaproteobacteria; order Rhodospirillales; family Azospirillaceae; genus Azospirillum; species Azospirillum sp. P4_B5. The sequence goes on along the minus strand of NZ_JBFUHT010000048.1, from coordinate 34,245 downwards.
GAACGGGATGTTGTGGCTGACGCCGCGAATGTAATACTGGTCCAGCGCCTCGCGCATGCGGGCAATGGCGGCATCGCGCGTCGACCCCCAGCTGCACAGCTTGGCGATCATGGGGTCGTAGTACATGGAGATCTCGCCGCCCTCATAGACGCCGGTGTCGACGCGGACGTGCGGGTCCTCCGACGGCGGACGGTAGTGGGTCAGCCGGCCGGTCGAGGGCAGGAAATTGCGGAAGGGGTCCTCGGCGTAGACGCGGGACTCGATGGCCCAGCCGTGCAGGTGGATGTCCTCCTGCTTCAGCGTCAGCTTCTCGCCCGCCGCGACGCGGATCATCAGCTCGACGAGGTCGAGGCCGGTGACCAGCTCGGTGACCGGATGCTCCACCTGGAGGCGGGTGTTCATCTCCAGGAAGTAGAAGTTGCGCTCGGCGTCCACGATGAACTCGACCGTGCCGGCGGACTTGTAGTCCACAGCGCGGGCCAGCGCCACCGCCTGCTCGCCCATCGCCTTGCGGGTGGCGGCGTCGAGGAAGGGCGACGGCGCCTCTTCGATGACCTTCTGGTGGCGGCGCTGGATCGAGCATTCACGCTCGCCCAGATACAGGGCCGTGCCCTGCCCGTCCGCCAGCACCTGGATCTCGATGTGGCGCGGCTGCTGAATGTACTTCTCGACGAAGACGCGGTCGTCGGCGAAGGAGGAGCGCGCCTCGTTCTGGGCCGAACGGAAGCCTTCGCGGGCCTCCTCGTCGTTCCAGGCCACGCGCATGCCCTTGCCGCCGCCGCCGGCCGACGCCTTGATCATCACCGGATAGCCGATGTCGCGGGCGATGGTCACCGCCTCGCTGTCGTCGGCGATGACGCCCAGATAGCCGGGCACCGTGCTGACGCCCGCCGCCTTGGCCAGCTTCTTGGACTCGATCTTGTCGCCCATGGCCTGGATGGCGTGGGCGTCCGGACCGATGAAGGCGATGCCGGCGGCGGCCAGCGCCTCCTGGAACTCGCGCTTCTCCGACAGGAAGCCGTAGCCGGGATGGACGGCCTGGGCACCGGTCTTCCTGCAGGCGTCGACGATGCGGTCGATCAGCAGGTAGCTCTGCGCCGAGGGGGCGGCGCCGATGTGGACGGCCTCGTCGGCCATCTCGACGTGCAGGGCGTTCTTGTCGGCGTCCGAATAGACGGCGACCGTCTTGATGCCCAGGCGGCGCGCCGTGCGGATGACGCGGCAGGCGATCTCGCCGCGGTTCGCGATCAGGATCTTGGAGAACAGGGTCGTCATGGGGCGGCGCGCCTTCAGAGCGGGATGTTGTCGTGCTTGCGCCAGGGGTTCTGGAGCTGCTTGTTCTTCAGCATGGACAGCGCCTTGATGACGCGCCGGCGGGTACCGTGCGGCATGATGACGTCGTCGATGTAGCCGCGCGACGCCGCCACGAACGGATTGGCGAACTTCTGCCGGTATTCCTCGGTGCGCGCCTCGATCTTGGCGGTGTCGCCGATGTCGCCGCGGAAGATGATCTCTACGGCACCCTTCGGCCCCATCACCGCGATCTCCGCCGACGGCCAGGCGTAGTTGATGTCGCCGCGCAGATGCTTGGACGCCATCACGTCATAGGCGCCGCCGTAGGCCTTGCGCGTGATGACGGTGATCTTCGGCACGGTCGCCTCGGCGTAGGCGAACAGCAGCTTGGCGCCGTGCTTGATGATGCCGCCGTACTCCTGCGTCGTGCCGGGCATGAAGCCGGGGACGTCGACCAGGGTCAGGATCGGAATCTCGAAGGCGTCGCAGAAGCGCACGAAGCGCGCGGCCTTCTTGGAGCTGTCGATGTCCAGGCAGCCGGCCAGAACCATCGGCTGGTTGGCGACGATGCCGACCGTGCTGCCGTTCATGCGGCCGAAGCCGATGATGATGTTCCGGGCGTAGTCGGGCTGAAGCTCGAAGAAGTCGCCCTCGTCGACCGTCTTGAGGATCAGCTCCTTCATGTCGTAGGGCTTGTTCGGATTCTCCGGCACCAGCGTGTCGAGCGACAGGTCGTCGCGGTCGATCGGGTCGGTGCAGGGACGCTCCGGCGCCCGCTCGCGGTTGGAGGCCGGCAGGAAGTCGATGAAGCGGCGGAGCTGGAGCAGCGCCTCGACATCGTTCTCGAAGGCCATGTCGGCGACGCCGGACTTGCTGGAATGGGTGATCGCCCCGCCCAGCTCCTCCGCCGTCACCACCTCGTGCGTGACCGTCTTCACCACGTCCGGCCCGGTCACGAACATGTAGGAGCTGTCCTTCACCATGAAGATGAAGTCGGTCATGGCCGGCGAATAGACCGCACCGCCGGCGCACGGCCCCATGATCAGGGAGATCTGCGGGATGACGCCCGAGGCGTTGACGTTGCGCTGGAAGACCTCGGCGTAGCCGCCGAGCGAGGCGACGCCCTCCTGGATGCGGGCGCCGCCGGAATCGTTCAGGCCGATGACCGGCGCGCCGACCTTCATCGCCTGGTCCATGATCTTGCAGATCTTCTCGGCGTGGGCTTCCGACAGCGAGCCGCCGAAGACGGTGAAGTCCTGGCTGAAGACGAAGACGAGACGCCCGTTCACCGTGCCGTGACCGGTGACCACGCCGTCGCCGGGAACCTTCTGGCCTTCCATGCCGAAGTCGTTGCAGCGGTGCTGCACGAACATGTCGAACTCCTCGAACGAGCCTTCGTCGAGGAAGAGTTCGATGCGCTCCCGCGCGGTCAGCTTGCCCTTGGCGTGCTGCGCGGCGACGCGCTTTTCGCCGCCGCCCAGCCGCGCACCGGAGCGCATGGCGTCCAACTTGGCCAGAATTTCTTGCATCAGGCGTTTCCCACTTTGGCGAGCGGCGGAGGACCTTGCGAACCTTGTGGCAGCGGTCCCCTCACCGGAACGCCTGGATTATTCACAAGATTTGCAACAGGGCAATTGGCCGGGCGGGAAAAATGTGCGAAGTTGCGAACATCTTTGCAAACGCAGCGCGCGGTTTGCCAAGATTGCAAATATGCTCTTTGGCATAATCTTCGGGTGATAGGCGGGTCCATGCAGAAGCTCTTCCTCGGCTACAAGCTCCGCCGCCTGCGCGAACAGCGCGGGCTGACCCAGGCGGCGTTGGCCAAGACGCTGGACCTGTCGCCGAGCTACCTGAACCAGATCGAGAACAACCAGCGCCCGCTGACCCTGCCGGTGCTGCTGAAGATCTCCGCCGTGTTCGAGGTGGACCTGTCCAACTTCGTGGAGGACGAGGACAGCCGTCTGGTCGCCGACCTGCGCGAGGCCCTGGCCGATCCGCTGTTCGCCGGGGCGCCCTTGACCAACGCCGAGCTGCGCAGCGCCGTCGGCTCCAGCCCGGAGTTGGCCCGCCGCGTGCTGAGCCTGCACCAGGCCTACCAGAAGCTTCACGAGCGGGTGCAGTCGCTGGCCGACAGCCTGTCCAACCAGGAGCCGAGCGACGCCTTCGCCGGACCGCAATTCCCTTACGAGGAGGTCCGCGACTACTTCCACTACTGCAACAACTACATCGGCCCGCTGGACGAGGCGGCGGAAAATCTGTGGGACACGGAGAAGATCCATTCCGGGGCCCTGCTGAATGAGCTGGCCGCCTATCTGAAGCGGCGGCACGACGTCCGTGTGAAGATCGTCGCCGACGACGGCGAGACGGCCATGCGCAGCTATGACGGCAGCACCGGCACGCTGCGCCTGTCTGCCCTGCTGAACGGCCCGAGCCGCGCCTTCCACATGGCCCACCAGATCGCCCTGCTGGGCTTCGGCGACGTGATCGAGGAACGGGTCGCCCAGGCGAAATTCTCCAGCGAGGACGCGCGGTCGATCTGCCGGGTCGGGCTCGCCAACTACTTCGCGGGGGCTCTGGTCCTGCCCTACCGCGCCTTCGCCGCGCAGGCCCGCGCGCTGCGCCACGACGTAGAGCAGTTGCAGAGCCGCTTCGGCGCCAGCTTCGAGCAGGTCTGCCACCGGCTGTCCACCCTGCAGCGGCCGGGGGCGCGCGGCCTGCCCTTCTACTTCGTGCGGGTGGACATGGCCGGCAACATCACCAAGCGCCATTCCGCCACGCGCTTCCACTTCGCGCGCTTCGGCGGCGCCTGCCCGCTGTGGAACGTGCACGAGGCCTTCGCCCAGCCCGGCAAGATCCTGGTGCAGTTCGCCACCATGCCCGACCGCACCACCTACATCGGCATCGCCCGCACGGTGACCAAGCGCGGCGGCGCCTATCTGAAACCGTCGCGCCAGTTCGCCGTCGGGCTCGGCTGCGAGGCGACCCACGCCAACGAGATCGTCTACGCCGCCGGCATCGACACCTCCAACGAGGCCGCCGCCGTGCCCATCGGCGTGAACTGCCGCATCTGCGAGCGCACCGACTGCCAGCAGCGCGCCTTCCCGCCCATCGGCAGCCAGCTGTCGGTGGACGAGCACCACCGCAGCTTCGTCCCCTACCTGTTCACCCAGGAGGGGCGGACCGTGGAAAAGGCCTGAACGGTTGGCGATCCACAACGGCCGCTCTATCATCCGCGGCCTCAACCGACGGGATCACGACATGACGACGCCCACCGCCCGGCCCCTGCCCCAGAAGACCATCGGCGTCCTCGGCGGCATGAGCAATCAGGCCACCGCCGAATATTACCGCCTGCTGAACGAGGGGCTGAACGCCCGGTTCGGCGGCTGGGACAACGGCGAGATCGTCATCGTCAGCGTCAATTTCGGCAACATCGAGCATTTCGTCCGCCGGAACGAATGGGACGCCGCTCACCGCTACCTGTCCGGCAAGGTCGACGCGCTGGAGCGCGCCGGGGCCGACGTCATCCTGTGCGTGTCGAACACCATGCACCGCGTGGTCGAGCCGATCATGGAAGGGCGCGCCACCCCCTTCATCCACATCGCCGACCCGACCGGTGCGGCGATGCGGACCGCCGGCCTGTCGCGGGTCGCCCTGCTGGGCACCATGCCGACGATGCTCTCCGAGGATCTGCGCCGCCGCTACGCGGAGCGCTTCGGGGTGGAGATCATGGTGCCGTCCGACGCCGACAAGGCAACGGTCGACCGCATCATCTTCGACGAGCTGGTGCGGCGCGACCTGCGCCCGGAGTCCAAGGCCCACTATCTGGAGATCATCGACCGGCTGGCCGCCGAAGGGGCGCAGGGGGTGATCCTCGGCTGCACGGAGATCTTCCTGCTGGTCGATCAGGCCGACCGGCCGGATGTCCCCATGTTCAACACGACGGCGCTGCACGCCGCCGCCGCGGTGGCCTTCGCACTCGGCGACTAGGCGGCCGGAACGCGGCGCTCATGCCTTCGCCCTTTCACCGGCGGACGCGGCCTTGAGACGGCGGATCAAGGCCAGCGCTTCCGGCGGCGGCCGCTGCTCGACGCGCCGGTAGACACTCCCGTCGCGCGTCCGGTCGAGCAGACCGAAATCGCACAGCTCGCGGCGCAGCAGGGCATGGTCGCCGAAATGGTGGGCGTCGCGCAGAAGGCGGTTCACCTCGCCTTCGGCCATCACCTGGCCGGCGGCGATCCGTGACCACAGGACCCACAGGCACAGATCCCGCTCGGAGCGTTTCGGCGGCCAGCGCAGCAAGGCGCCGGCGGCGTCGAAGCAGCGGGCCACCTTCAGGACCCTGACCGGATCGGCCGGCGGCGCCCCGTCGACCGTCGCGCCGAGGCGATCCGGCGCCGTCGTCTGTTCCGTCGCCTGCACCCGGAAATGCTGGAAGTTCCGGCACCCGACCGCCTTGGCCAGCATGTTAAGCCATTCGACATGGCCGGGCGGCTCGGTCCGGCCGGCAAGTTGTGTGCGCAACGAGCGCGCAAGCGCGGAAATATCGCCTGCGCTGTAGGGCAGCGATGTCTTGGACATGAAATCATCCTCACGACGCGCCATTCCGCGAAGGGATGCCGGTGGTCGCCGACTTCCGACGCGGCACGCGATGAGGTGTCGGTCGAGAGAGTGTCGTGGCAGGTTTAGCTCCCCTCGACGGGGCGGCGACGCCTTGGTGAACTGCTGACCAGAGCTGTTTTCTACCGCAAGGCGGCGGCAACGGCAACTGGCAAACCTGGGGCGGTTCCGCTGGCGTCAATGGCAGCGAATATGCCTATCGCCGAAAAGCCCTTCGCAAGGTCTGTTTTATCGTTATTTATCAATATTTTGACGATCTATCATTCATTGCCTTCGCCGACAGCCGCTTGCCGCCGCTTCAGGAACGTGGAAGGGCCGTCGACCACGTCAGCTCACTCATCGGTTCCGAACACGACTCAGCAGCGCGCTGAACTCCTGCCGGTCAAGGAGCCCGTCGTGATTGGTGTCGGCCTGTTTGAAGGCGGAATCGACGATATCAAGAAACTCAAGGGTGTCGATCCTACCATCAGATCCGGCGCTGCTCGCGAACGCATCGGAGGGCAGAAAGGTCTCATCGGCGGTCAAGGCAAGGTCCTTGTTGCGGTCAAGAATATAGAACACCAGCATTTGATTGTTCTTGAACTCCATCATGGAGACGCTGCTGTCCTGATCGTCGTCGAGAAGTCCGAAGATCCTGGCGTCGCGTGCAGTCTCCACGGAAGCCGCCGCCACAGGCGCCGCAATGTGCGTGAGCGCCGCCACAGCCACAATCAACGTGAACACCACTTGCAACGTGAACGCCACTTGCGCCTTCGCAGCCATGGCCAATCTCCCCCTTCGGACCGAAATGCTCAGCTTCTTCCTGGTATCGGGCCGCAAGCCGGCGTCGTTTCAGAAGTAGCATGCGGCCGCTTTCGGGAATGCTACGGTAGCGCCATGTTGCATCCCGGAGCTCAGAGCCTCTCGCCGTCGGCCATCTGCGAGGGCGGAATGGCAAGACCGGCCTTGCGCAAGCCATCAACGATCCGGACGATGATGTCGGGGTGGATGTTGCGCCGCTCGAATTCGGAGATCGCCTTGATCGGGAAATTCGGGTCGAGCCGCAGGATCTCGGAGACCGCCTTCGCCGCCTCGGCCCGGTTTCCGGTTTGGCCGTGGATCATCGCCAGCGCGACGTGGCCGAGAATGACCTCCCGCCCCAGATTGGCCCGTCGCATCTCCTCGAGAGCGTCGTCATAGCGACCATTCACGTAATGATACGTGGCGATCACGATGCGGTACCAGCTCGGCTGCGCCGGGTTGCGCATGAAGGCTTCGCGGATCAGGGGGATGCCGCGCTCCCATTCACCGGTCAAGCTGTAGCAGCGCCCAAGATCGGCGAGGATCGCGCTGTCGTTCGGGTTGAGCGCGAGCGCCTGTTCGTACGCGGCGATGCTCCGCTGCGGCTCGCGGCGCAACCACCAGGCAAGGCCGAGCGCCTGATGGGACAGCGCGCTGTCCGGAGCCAGCATCACCGCGCGCTCGGCCAATTGCAGCCCTTCATCCATCGGATTGGGACGCGCCGGACTGGGGTTGAAGCCGAGCCGGGCTTCGTCGATGGTGATCATGGCCAGCGCCGCCCAGGCCTCCGGGTAGCCGGGGTCGCTCTTGGTCACCCGTTCGAGGCAATCGCGCACCTCGGCGTGGAGGGCGACGCTGAACTGGCGCCAATACTGACGGGTGCGCAGAAGGCAGGCGTAGGACGACAGATCCTGTGGTGCATGCTGGCCGCTCAACCGAGCCTCCTCGCGCTCGATCACGCCGTCCGATTGCGCCAGGGTCCGCGCGACCTGAACGGCGATGTCATGGCGCAGATCCAGCAGCTTGGCCGGCGTGACGGCGCGTCGGAAACTGTCCGACCACAGGTAGCGATGATCCTTGGCCGCGATCAGCGTGGCCGTGACTTGGATGTAGTCTCCGGTTTGAGCGACGCTGCCCTTCAGCATGTAGTCGACACGGGTGGTCGGCACGGCCTCGCGCAGGGCCGGCGCCGAAGGGTAGCGGAAGCTGGTGTCGGCGCCGAAGACCAGAAAATCCTCGAAGCGCACGAGCGCCGAGACGATATCCTCGGTGATGCCGTCGGCGACGAGGTCGAGAGCCGGATCGCCGGAACCGTTGGTGAACGGCAGAACCAACAGGGCCGGACCGCGCACCGCTCGTTGTGGCGCGGCCGGCGCCGTGGCGCTCTCCGGGGCGCTCCTCGTCGGGTCGGGAGCGCTGCCGCGCCACCCGGCGAAGAGCCCCAGACCGACCGCCAGAAGCGTGACCGCGACCGCGACGGCCAGCCAACGGAGCGGACGGTCGATGTGACGTCCGAGGACGTGCGGCGTGCGGGGCGCGTCCAGCCTTTCACGGGTCGGCAGCGATGCGGGGCCGGATGCCTCATTCGGAAGGTCGGTCCCGGCAGTGACCGGCACCAGGGAAAACTGGGGGACGTAGCCACCCTTGGGGATGGCGATGCGCAGCGGGTCGGCGGCGCCTTCGGTCAGATAGTAGTGCTCCAGGGCGCGGCGAAGACGGCCGGCCTGGATGCGGACAACCGGATCGAGCAGCGGATCGAAGCTGGCGTCACGGTCGAACACGTCCATGGCGATGGTGTAGGCCTTGATGCGATTGGCCCGCCCGGCCAGGGCCTCCTGCACGATGAATTGCAGAAAGCGGCGGCCACGGGCGGAACCACGCAAACTGCGACTGGCCAGCACACGCGCCAGTGCCGCGTCAATGAGCGGTGCCGTGATGGTGGACGCAGGCAAATCAGTGGCTTGCGGCTCGTCGGAGGCGTGAAGCACGAGCGCTCTCCTTCCTTTATGTCCGTCCGGCGGCGGTGCCCATAGGCAAGCGGTCGTTGCAACATGCGGCCTATGCCGGGACGGCCTACACCAGCCACGCGCCTGAAGCTGTAGACACTATGATTACGAGGCGCATGGCACAGCATCGGCCAGAACCTCTCGAGTGCACGAATAGTTTCCATACACGAACGGCGCGCATGATCACTGCGGGAAGCTACGCCAAACCAAGAGTGAAAACCAGTCTAGTACGAAGAAGTGGCGACAGGAATACTTACCGACGGTATAGACGCTTCACGCTCACGCCCAGGCTACATTACTTCTTTCGGAATCATAATCCCCTACCTTTTGTGCAGCACGCGAAGCCGTTCTGTTTACCTGTTACGGTATCAAAGCCAACCGTTTCACGCTTCAAGACAGCGGGTGATCCGGTGCAGATTGTCCGGGGGCAAAGCCCGAAATAAGGTAGGCACCCCGGCGCTCTTCCAGAACCGGGGAGACTAGCCCATGTCGGATAAGCTACGGCACGTCGTGGACCGGTTCCCGGACTTGGAAGAGATGATCAAACAACACAGCGCGGACAACCGGTTCTTTCGCAGCCTCTGTGAAGATTACGGAGAAGCCGTCGAGATTTTGCGCGGATGGGAAGCGTCGAACAGCGGACGACGCTCGAAACGCACCGCTGCGTGCCGCGCTCTCATTGCGGACCTCGAACAGGAAATCCTGCTCGAACTTCAGAACCGGATCGATGGTGTATGACCATTCGCCAAGTCTGCCGCGGAGTCTGCCGCGGAGTCTGCCGCGGAGTCTGCCGCGGAGTCTGCCGCGGAGTCTGCCAATGAACCGCCAGTCCCGTTACGGATCACACGGAACACCCGTCCGCGAGGATGATGAGCATGGCAAAAAAGCTGAAGACCACGCAGCGCGTGGAGTGCGCGCAACAAAAGCTCAAGCGGCGGGACTACGAACGCGCGCTTGCGGAACTTCACGTCGAACTGGTGACGCTGCAACAGTGGGTTGTTCACAAGGGCATGAAGGTCTGCGTCGTCTTCGAAGGGCGCGACACCGCCGGTAAGGGCGGAACCATCAAGGCCATCACGGAGCGCGTGAGCCCGCGCGTGTTCCGCGTCATCGCCCTGCCAACGCCGACCGAGCGCGAAAAGTCGCAAATGTACATTCAGCGCTACATCCCGCACCTGCCCGCTGCCGGGGAAGTCGTCATCTTCGACCGGAGCTGGTACAACCGCGCCGGGGTCGAGCGGGTGATGGGCTTTTGCACCGAGGAACAGGCGAAGCGGTTCCTCGACGCCGTCCCGAGCGTTGAGAAGGCCATCATCGAGTCCGGGGTGATTCTTCTGAAATATTGGCTTGAAGTCAGTCCGAAAGAGCAAACACGCCGTCTTGAGGCACGGATCAACGATGGGCGGAAGGTCTGGAAGCTGTCGCCGATGGATTTGAAGTCCTACGGCCGCTGGTACGACTATTCGCGCGCCCGCGACGACATGTTCGCACAGACCGACACCCCCTGGGCACCGTGGTTCGTCGCGCGGTCGGACGACAAGAGGCGGGCGCGCCTGAACATCATCCGCCACATGCTCGACCACATCCCCTACGAAGAGTTGCCCAGGGAAACGGTGAAGCTGCCCAAGCGCCAGGACCCGGGCGGCTACGAGGACCCCAACTATCCGTCGAAGGTCATTCCGGAGCTGCAATGGCCCACGGGGTGAGGCCGAACGGTCACCCTCGGTCAGCGCCGCCGAACAAACCACAGGCGAACGGACCACAGGCCGGCGGCGAGAATTCCAGCCGCCACGGCACCCAGAAGGGCGAAGTCGCCGGCACCGGAACGTAGGGAATGGCCGCTCTCCAACGCCGCGCGGACCTTCTCCAGATCCTCTCGCAGTGAGGAAAGTGGAAGCATGGCGAGATCGTCCACAGGGATGGACCCCAGAATGCGTCGAGGATCCGCCGCCGACCACCACCGGCTGTCCAACGGCAGGCTCTCGGCAAGCCGGCCGACCTCCCCCTCGTCCGTGAAGAATTGCGGATCGAGCGTCAGCGGGAACAGGGTCGTCTCGCCCCGCATGCGCAGTTCGATCATTGCGTTCACGTCGTTGCAGACGCCCAGCGCGTAATAGCCGCCGAACGGAAGCTCCGGATGGCGCCGCTTGATCGCGTCATAGGCGCGCACGATGACGCCGGCGAGGCGGATCACCTCCATCGCCTCCTCTCCGCGGTAGCGGTGCGCCACCCTGCCCATGACCCAGGCCTGATCGCGCGTGACGCTCGGGCGGAACACGGCCCGACCATCGATTCCGAAATAGAAGGACAGATCCGCGTTGACCACAAGGCCACGGACGACGAGTTCGTGCTGAGAATGACTGACCGGAACCAGAAGCGTCCGGTCCGTCCCGGGGATCGGCAGCCGGGTGTCGATCCAGAACGGCGTCAGGACATCGCGGCCATGATAGATCAGGTCGCCGAAATTGGCGAAGTAACGCGAATCGCGGACCTCCACGTCGTGGCCGTCGAGCGCCAGCGCTTCCATCAGGGCGCGGGGCGTGTCCAGCGTCCGGCCGTCAAGAACGACCCGGTGGCGCGGCCTGCCGTCCGGCGCATTCAGGGAGAGGCGGTTAAGCAATTCGGCCAAACGCAGGCCATCGGCGTAGCGTTCGGCCAGTGCGGGATCGACGCGGTCGCCGGACTCCAGCCCAAAGCCCAGCGGGCGCAGATAGGCATCCGGCGCCGGAGGGGTGCCGGCGGCTGGAATGCCCAGTTCCTCATCGACCGCCGCCTCGACCGTAGCGGACCCAGGTGGCGGGCCGTCGTCGCCGGACCGGTCCAGCATGGCCCCGGCGAGCCGCACGGACCGGCCCATTCCCCGGACCGTCAGCCCGGGAAAGCGGTCCAGCCCCTCGAAATCCTTGCCGAGGATCATCTCGCGCAGCCGCTTGATCTCATCCGGCCCCAGAATGCCGCCGGCCTTCGGATTGCGCCCCAGGCGCCGGTACAGGGCTTCCACGAAATCCGGATTCCGGGCCAGCTCGGACATGACCTGCGAGACGGGCAGCCATGGCGCCTCATCCGCCCGCAGAGACGCGGAGCACAGCAGGGCGGCGGACAGAACGAGAGTGGAAACGGCGCGCGGCAGACCCGCGATCAAGAGGCCCGCCATCATCGGGTTCGGCTCGCGACACGCGGGGCGCGGGCGTTGGCTCCGGCGCCCGGCGGCCCACACTCGTTGAGTTTCGTGCAGGATTCGTCCCAGTGGAGGAGAAGGATGCGGCGCACCTCCTCGATCGTGCGCGGATCGGACTGCGTCGAGTGCCCGGAACGCACGATATATTCGGATTCGACCCCGTCGATGTGGGCGCTTTTGTATTCCACGACGCCGTCGTCGCCGGTTTCGACCGGTCCATCGCCGCGCACCGCGATGATCGAGTGCGCCTTGACCCCCTCGGCGATGGGTATGCGCGCCAGGGTCTGGACCAGCAGACTGCCGGGGGTCATGGCGTGGACGCTGCCAAACCCTGTTTGCCCGGCAAGCGTGGTGCTGGCGCTGTCCAGCTGGCCGATTTCCGAGGTCACTCTCAGGATGCGCCCCGGCAATCGCACGAGGCTCGCGACGAATTGGCTGATCCGGTTTCCGGCAACATAGCTGCCGCCGTGCGGCGTGGCGATGAAGACGAGGCGCTTGACCGACGGAACCGGCTTCACGAACAGGGCGCGTGTCAGCAGGTCGCGCGTTTCCCGGTCGAGCGGAAGCTGGTCGGGCGGTTTGCGGAACGCCGCGTTCCACAGTCGGGCGTCCGTGTTCACCGCCGCCATCTTGGTCAGAAGGCCACCCTGGCTGTGCCCGATGACGACCATCTCGCGCAGCGCCGGTTCGCGCCCGGACGGGTCCAGGGCGGCCACCGCCTCCTGCAGCGCATCACGCAACAGCAGGGCGGAATAGGGGACGGGATTGCCCGTTTCGTAGCTGAAGAACCAGAACTGGAAGTGATCGCGGATGCGCGGGTCGCTCTTCAGATCGTTCAGCATCTCGGCCCAACGCACCGGGCTCGATGCCGTCCCGTGCACGAAGACGACGGGAATGCGGCCGGACCGGTATGGTTCCAGCGCGACCAGGCGGGACGGCACCTTGTCCAGCAGGCCGCCGCGCAGGAAGCCGCCGAACTCGAATTCCCAGACCGGCATTCCGTCCAGCATGTAGGCCAGCGTGGCGGTGTGTTCCACCTCCAGCGGCACGGGTTGGCGGTCGATCAGCACCGCTTCGGTGTCGGACGAGGGATAGAGTTCGAGTTGCGCGTGCACCTGCCCACCCGAGAGCTGGCGCAGGGGATCGGGGATGCGCAGCAGAGCGGTCACGGGCGTCTTGACGCGTGGGGCGACCTGGAAGCCCTTCGCCACGGTGTCCTGCGTGGTCCCCGCCGCCAAGGGCGCGCCGATGCCGGGTTGGCGATAGCGGGCGTCGAGGCCGTGAAGCTCCAGCTCGGCGACCGGAAAGAAACCGGTCAGCTGGCGCCCGCCCCACACCAGCTCCCGAGGATCGAAGGCGACGTCCAGCTCACCGAACGGGAGCGGGTGGCGCGCCTCCCGAATGGCGATGCCGGTTCTGTCCTCCGTCGCCAGCCCGGAGGTCAGGCCACGGTTGTACAGGTCTGTGGCCAGCCGGAACCGTGGATCGTAGGGGCTGGGCGGCTGGCCCATCCCTCCCGGAAAGAGAAACGCGTAGGCGTAGAGGGCGGACGCCAGATAATAGGGTCGCCCTCCCCGCTCCTCCGCGTGCAGGAACGACATCTCGGCCAAGGCAAAAATCTCGTCGGCGCCGCCATGCCCTTGCACGACCACCGCGCGGAGGTCGGCCATGGCGTTCTCCGGCTGCGTCAGAAAGCGGTCCGTCAGGGACCACCGGCGCAACACGTTGTGGGTCGGATCGCTGAGCGCGTGCGCCGACAGGACGTTGTGCGTGAGCTGCCGGTGGACGGTGCCATGGTCCACGCGTTCGACGCTGACCGCCGTCGCACAGCCCCCGGCAAGGAGCGTCCCGGCCAGCAGGACCGCGACGGCGAATCCTCTCGGAAAGGGCGGCCGCCTCATCCCGCAGCCTCCCGTTCCACCCGTCGCCACCGGCCGGGCATCGTGGCTTGCGTACACTCCCATGCCCTCCGCCCCATGCCCTCCGCCCGGGCTCTTCGCCCCTGCTCTTCGAATGCGTTCGCGACGGCCGCCGTTCAGAACCAGCTCTTGCGCGCCGGCTCGATCGACACCGCGAGGGCTTCGCTGACGACGGCGGTGATCGTGTCGCCGACCTTCAGCGAGGGAATCTTCGCTTGGCGGGCGGGATCCGTCACATTGACGGTGTAGACCTCGCCGCCCTTGGGATTGACGAGGTCGATGCTGTTCGCGCCGAGGTCGATGCCGACGACCAGCCCGCTGAGCTGCGTCACCTGCACGCCGATGCCGCCCGGCGCCTCGGCCGGGCGCGCGATCACCTGCTGGACCTCATCCTCGGGCACGGGGGCGCCGGGTTGGGACACCAGGAAAGCCACGGAGCGGTAGAACTGCGCATCGACGGTGTCTCCCACCTTCAGCATCTCCAAGCGCACCGACGGCCCGGCCATGACGGTGACCGGCGTGCCCGACCGTCCGGCCAGCGTGACCTTCCGCTTGTCCGCATCGATGGCCGTGATCTTCGCGTGGATGGTGACGGCGGCACTTTCCGGAATGGCGTTTGTCAGAACGGGCCTGCTCTGCGCCGACGCCGGATGCGGAACGGTGGCCGCCGCCAGGAGCGCGCCGCAGAGAATGCCCATTGCGGTGGCGGTGACGGTTGGCAAGGCTGCACGACGCTTCATGCTATCCTCCTGTCTTGCCCGGCATGCTCCAGCGCCGCCCCCACTGCCGCCTTCGAGGCGCGACGTCGGCGTGCGGATCTGGAACCGTCCGGTGTGGTGCGTTGTTGTCCACAGCCAAGTCCTGTAGCCGGAGACGCGGCCTTTGACGAGTATTCTACGGTAGCCTGGATTTCGCTGATCCCTGCCGTTGGGCCAGGCGCTCAGAACACATCCGGCACGGCGAAGAGCGTAAGCATCGGACGGCTTCAGCGGTTTCAGTTACCGTAATGGATGTTACGGTAGCGTACTTGGCACGATGAGGGTGTGCCGCCGCTCATCACCGCGGACAACCGCCAACAATGCTCCCGGTCATGAGGGAGGCGGCGGTCGAGCGGCGTATTGTTCCAACAGAGGTTGAGCCCCGCCCCTGGCACCCTTACGTGCGGCGAGCATATTCGCGGTCGCGCCGGCAACTCCGGGCAGCGTTACCGTAGCGGCCTGCGTTGAACGTGGCTGCTACTTCCAATGGCTCCGCTCCAAGCTGCTCAATGACGTCCGGAGTCGGGCTCGCGGGAGCATGACCGCCGGCGCGGCGTCCGGGTCAGGAGGGACATTGATGAACGGACCCAGGTGGCTGATACGGTCGGCGCTGTGCCCGGTGCTCTGCGTTTTCGCCCTGGCCGGGCCGGTCTTCGCGGCCGAGGCGCCGCCATCCGACAGCCCGGCGCACGCGGTCGAGCCGGACGAGCCGGACGACTTGCCGATCGACGACGAGGCGATGACCGTCCTGACGCGCATGGCCGACACGCTCGCCCAGGCCCAGCGCTTCACCGTGACCATTCGGGCCAGTTACGACGTGGTTCAGGACACGGGGGAGAAGATCACGTTCGGCGAGCGACGCGCCGTCACCCTGAACCGTCCCGACGGCTTGCGGGTCGAAGCGCAGGAAAGCGACGGGAAGCGGTCGGTCGTGACGTTCGACGGCAAGGCGATCTCCGTGTTCAATGCGGACGAGAACGTCTATGCCCAGATCGAACGGGCCGGTACCATCGACGACGCCGTGCGCTATCTGGTCCAGGATCTTAGGGTGCGGCTGCCGCTGGCGCTGCTGCTGGTCAGCACATTGCCGGACGAGTTGGAGCAACGCCTTCAGACGCTCGACTATGTGGAGCGGGACACGCTCACGGTGGTGCCGACCGACCACCTGGCGGGGCGGACCGAAGATGTCGACTTCCAGATCTGGATCGCCACCGAAGGCCCGCCTCTGCCGCAGCGCGTGACCATCACCTACAAGGCCGACGAGGGCGAGCCGCAATACCGGGCCGAATTCTCCGACTGGAATCTCGACCCGGACGTCCAGCCGGCGCAACTCGCCTTCCATCCTCCGGACGGTGCGGAACGCATCCCGGTCATGATCCGTGTCCGCCGCAACGCGGCCGGCAGTTCGGAAGGAGCGACGAAATGAACAGGTCGTCGTCACGGCCATCCTCACGGCCATCGTCGCGGATTGCCTTTTCCATCGCCGCATCCCTGCTTCTGGTGGTCGGATCGGTCGCGGATGCCTATGCCCGCGGCGGCGGAGGTCGCGGCGGCGGCGGTGGCCGAGCGGGCGGAGGCGGTTATTCCCGGTCCGGTCCGGCGGCGGGTGGCGGCTTTTCCGCTCAACGTTCCTCGGCGGGACGATCCACGGCGGGAGTGGGGGCTCGTCAGGCCGGTGCCACCCAGCGGTCGAGCGACCGGATGGCCTCCGCGCAGACGGCGTCCCGGCAGTCCGGCGCTACGGAGCGTTCCGCGCAGCGCGCCGAGACGAAGCAGACGCGCACGGAATCCAGGGCCGACACGCGCACTTCGGGCCAGCAGGAACGGACCGAGCGGCAGGGCCAGCGGCAGCAGGGCCAGACCGAACGCACGGAAGCCCGCCAGCAAGGCCAGACCGAACGCACGGAATCGCGGGCCTATGCGGCGCAGAACATCGCCAACGACTGGGACGGTCATCACTACGACGATGACGACGACGATTGGGGCTGGGCCCTTGCGGGTGCGGCGGTGGGAGCGACCGCCGGTTACATCGCCGGCGCCGCCACGGCGACGCCCAATTATGTGACGGTGCTTCCCTGCACACCCACCGTCGTGCCGTACGGCGGCGTCAGCTACTACGGCTGCGGCGGAACCTGGTACAATCGCAGCTATGTGGACGGAAGCGTCACTTACGTTACCGTCACTCCGCCGCCCGGATACTGATCGCTCTGAGCCTGGTCATGATGCGGGCTGTCGGGCCGGTCCACCTTTTCACGGCCTTTCACGACAGGGTCCGAATGTGTGCGATGACGTGGTCGACATGCGGCCGCACCCTCGGCACAAGAGCACTCCAATCCTCCCGCTCCTCACCAAGATAGGCCGCTCGGGCGTGCGCCAGAACGCGCCGGTGCTCCTCGGGCAGACGGGCGAGTGCCCAATCGGCGGCCTGATCCTTCGGGAGGATCTCGCCGGTCGTGAGCGTCGTCCAAATTCGCGCCAGGGTCAGCAGCCCGTTTCGCCTGTCGTCCCCCTCTTCGATCCCCGGGATCAGGATCGGCACCATGTCCACCATGGCCCGAACAAGATCCGCGCGCGGCACCGGATCGAGGACCGAGTCGACGGGCGGGCCGAAGAGCGGCAGGGCCCCGCGGCGGGCCGTCTCGATCAGAACGGCGACGTCGGGATCTCGGCATGGCCATTCGGGCATGTCGCCCCGCTCGAAATCGGCGCGCATCCATTCGCCATACTGAAGCTCAAGGCCGCCGGGGTGGCGCCATGGGATCAGGGCCGGGCGGGCGAGGATGGTGAGTTCGATGGGGCGGCCCGGCCCGCCGACGGCGGTGCTTCCCGAGATCGGCAAAAGCTGGCGGATGATCGCGACGCGTTCACCGTCCGACAGCGATCGATCGGTGACGACGAGAATGTCGAGATCGCTGTTCGGGCGCAGGCCACCCGCGACCGCCGAACCGTAGAGATACGCGGCTGAGGCAGCGCCGCCGAGAACGTCGCGAACAACCGCCGCAGCGGCGAGGGTCTGCTCGCAGGATCGTGATTCATGCGCCAGGGATGGTATCATCGCGAGCAGAATGCCCGCCGCATCGCAGAATGACAACGGCTGGCCAAGCTTCGCGAGCGTCCTTTACGCGGTCGTTGGCGATGCCCGTGACGAGGACGCGCCGGCCATCCAGTGGGATCGGCGGCATGGCGAGAACGTCCCCGTCAGCGCAGGATCGCCGCGGGTCACTGGGTGCCGCTTCGCTGGGTGGACCCCTGCTGGACGCCGCGCTGGTAGGCCGAGGCCTCGGTCCGCTTGTGATAGTCATAGAGCAGACCGCCGGCCAGACCGGCACCGGCGCCGATGGCCGCACCCATGCCGGCGTTGCCGGCTATGGCGCCGATCAACGCTCCGCCGGCGGCGCCCCCGGTCGTGCCGGTGAGCGCGCGCTGCTGGGTCGGTGACATGTCGGCGCAGGCCGCAAGGGGAAGCGCGACGACGGCGACGCGGAGGATCTGTGTGGGTTTCATGGTCTTTCCCATCCTGGTTGGCCTTTGATCGAAGGCCGTGGACCGCGGCGAAGGAAGCGGAGGCCGGCGGGATCAGGCGCGGCAGGGGTAGCGCTGGGACAGGAAGCGGAACAGCCCATCCACCGGCGGCGTGTCCATCAGCCTGGGATTCTGCTTCGCCCAGGCGACGAAAGCGGAAACGGCATCGTTGCGCGACGGCGGTGGCGTCGGTGCGCACACCAGCTGGCGCTTGCCTTCGGCGGCCGTCACGACCTGATGGTACTGATAGGCGCCGACGGCGAAACCGTGGCAGAAATGGAGCGCCGCGATGCCGGTCGGGTCGTTTGGTGTGGCTTCGCACAGCCGCACAAGGTCGCCCGTGGTCCGGACCTGAAAATTGGTTTCCGTAGGGGTCGGCCCCATCTGCGCGTTCGCGGCGGTGATCACCGTCGCCGTCAGGGCAACGGCCAGAGCGACCTTGGTTCGGTGTTTCATGGTTTGCTCCCAACGCTTTTTGTGGGCGGCTTTTCGTAGACGGCTTTTCAGGGACAGGAGACGCTTCCCCGACGAACCGGTCGGCCCGATGCGAAATCGATGGACAGCCGATCGGATGGGCAGGGCGCACAGGTCGGGGGAACAATTTAACTCGCAAGACACTGTGCTTTGGAAGGTAGCATTCCTCCAAGCCAAAGCGCAGTCATGCTACGGTAACGCCCACCGTATCGATCATGTGAAGAAGGTTGCCTTCTGTCCAAAATACCGATTAATTGGCGTAATTTACTCTATTTAAAGAATAGCTTTATCTTAGAGCAAGAAAAATCATATAAATTCAATAAACAAAATCGTGCAAATAACGGGCAACTATGGCTTGCTAAAATCTGAATTTCATTCACGAGAAATCCAAAATCTGGATTTCGGCCAGGAGCCGGTGCCGCCGTACTGTTTTGGGGATGAGCCACCAAAGGAACGTGGCCTGATACGGTAACAGTGCCAACAGTTGCATGCTTCAACGCGGCGGATGATGCGGTGCAGTATTTTCCGTGTCAAAGCCAGTGCCTTGGCCCCTCACCTTCTCATCATGGGGCGGTATCCGCAGCGCCAGCGTCGCAGCGCCTTCGCGGATGCAAAGAAGCCGGTCGGCACAGCGAACGCACAGCCGGCACAGGAGCGTACAGCCAAAGAGGGCATGTGATGAAAAATCGGCGGGTGCGCCCCCTGACGGAACAGCAGCCTCTGGCGAGCTGGTTTTCCGCCTGGACTGCGGCATTTCCCTTTCTTGGATCCTTCGTCGAACCCGCGGAAAACGGGGCCGCAGGAAAATCATCGGGGGCAAAATCAACCGGGACAAAGCCGGTGGAAGAGACGACGGCCGGGAAAGGCGCGGATGGTTGGCCAACGCCGGCTTTCCCCAACCCGTTCAATGTTCCCAACCCGTTTCAGGACGCTTTCGACTATGGCGTCGACGCCATGCAGCGCTGGGTCCTGTTCCTGGATGTCCTGCGGCGCCGCGGCGACCAGTTCATGGACCACGCCGATAAAGGAAAGCCGCCCGTTCTGTCCTTCCCGTACGAGGTCGTGATGGAAGGGCGGAGGCTGAAGCGGCCGTGCAACTACATGCTGCTTCGCATTCTGCCGGACCCTGCCGTCGGCACCGACCCGGCCAAGCGTCCGTTCGTCATCGTCGATCCGCGCGCCGGTCACGGGCCCGGGATCGGCGGCTTCAAGCCGGACAGCCAGATCGGCACCGCACTGCGCGCCGGGCACCCCTGCTACTTCATCGGCTTTCATCCCGAACCGGAGCCGGGGCAGACGCTGGCCGACGTGGGTGAAGCGGAGGCCTTCTTCATCGAGCATGTCGGAAAACTGCACGACGGCGCGGCCGGCAAGCCGTGCGTCATCGGCAATTGCCAGGCCGGCTGGGCGGTGATGGCGCTGAGCGCGGTCCGGCCCGACCTGATGGGACCGATCATCATCGCGGGCTCCCCGCTGTCCTATTGGGCCGGCGTGAAGGGGCGGAACCCGATGCGCTACCTCGGCGGGCTCTATGGTGGCGCCTGGCTCGCCGCCCTGGCCAGCGACCTCGGCAACGGCCGTTTCGACGGGGCGCATCTGGTCGGCAACTTCGAGAAGCTGGACCCGGCCAACACCTATTGGAAGAAGGCGTACAACCTGTACGCCCATATCGACACGGAAGCGGACCGCTACCTTGAGTTCGAAAAGTGGTGGAGCGGCTTCTTCCTGATGAACGGGGAGGAGATCGAGGCCATCACCGACGACCTGTTCGTCGGCAACAAGATGACCAGCGGCGGCATCGTCCGGAACGGGCGCCGGCTGGATTTGCGGAACATCCGCTCGCCCATCCTGGTCTTCGCGTCCTTCGGCGACAACATCACGCCGCCGCAACAGGCGCTGGGCTGGATACTCGATCTCTACAGCGACGTCGAGGACATCCGGGCCCACGAGCAGACCATCGTCTACAATCTCCATCACGACATCGGGCATCTGGGCATCTTCGTGTCCGGCCGCGTCGCCCGCAAGGAAACGTCGGAGTTCGTCGAGAACATCGACTTCATCGACCTGCTGCCACCGGGTCTCTACGAGATGATCCTTCAGCCGAAGGACCTGAACGTCCCCGGCGCCGATCTGGTCGCGGGCGATTACGTGACGCGGTTCGAGCTGCGCACGCTCGACCACATCCGCGGGCTTGGCGGCAACACGCCGGAGGACGACCGGCGCTTCGCCGCGGTGGCCCGCATCTCGGACATCAACAAGGGCCTGTACGCCACCTTCGCCAGGCCTTCGATCCAGGCGACCGTCAACGAGCCCTTCGCCGAATGGCTGCGGATGATGAACCCGGCGCGCAGCCAGTATTACCTGTTCTCGCACCTCAACCCCTTCATGGCGCCGGTCGGCCCCATGGCCGACTGGGTGCGCGAGCACCGCCGCCCGGTGAGCCCGGACAACCCGTACCTGAGCGCGCAGAACCGCGTCTCGGACGAGATCGTGCAGGGGCTCGACCGCTGGCGGGACGCGCGGGACGGCGCCGTCGAGCGCCTGTTCATGGGCCTCTACAACGCGCCGCTCCTTCAGGCTCTGGTCGGGCTGGCCGCGCCGGGCGAGGACGCGCGGCCGCCGCACGTCCGCGACGAGGCGTTCGAAGCCCTGTTCGAGAAGCGGATGGCCGAAATCATGGGCCGCGTGGAGGAGGGCGGTGTGCGGGAGGCGCTGTTTCGCGTCCTGATCCACGCGCGGCGCGGCGAAGGCGCCCTCGACGAGCGCGCCTTCCAGATGCTGCGGAAAATCCGCGAGGAACACCCCGGCACCCAACAGCTGTCCGTGGACGCCGTCCGCGCGGTCTTCCGCGAACAGGTCTTCCTGATGCTGATGGACGAAGCCGCGGCGATGAGCGCGCTGCCCAAGCTGCTGTCCGGCGAGAAGGAGCGCAAGGAGGTGATGGCGCTGGCGGAACGGGTCCTGGAGGCCTCCGGGCCTTTGACCCCCGACCAGCGCGCCCGCCTGCGGCAGGTGGACGCTCTTCTGCACAACAAGGAGCAGCGGATCGAGGCCGAGCGCGAGCCGCCCCTGCGCGTGCTGCCTGGTTCCGGGGAATCGTCGCTGGGCAGGGCCGCCTCCGACATCAGCAGGACGGACGCGCAGCGCAGGGTGATGGGCACCGCGAAAACCAAGTGAACCCGGCGCCGACGCACAGGGCTGACAAGCAACAAGGGGAACGCATCATGAGCAACATGGACCAGACCAAGGCGGCTGCGGCCGTCCCCGACATCGGCGACGACCTGATCTCGCCCGCCGAACTCCGGAAGCTCGCCGAGGAGCACGAGATGGCGCTGCTCCAGGAAGCCCTGGAGCGGGAAAAGAAGCACATGAAGGAACAGGACACCGTCCGCGAAGCCTTCATGAACCAGCACATCCGCCCCGACGCCAAGGAGCGGTTCACCCGCGCGGTGCGCGACGCCGCGTCGCGCGGCGTGAAGGAAATCCAGATTGCGCGCTTCCCGAGCAGCTACTGCACCGACGGTGGCCGGGCGATCAACAATTTCGAGCCGGACTGGCCGAATTCCCTGACCGGCTTCGCCCGCGAAGCCTACGAGGTCTTCGACAAGACCCTGCGGGCCAAGGGCTACAAGCTGCGGGCGCAGATCCTGGACTATCCCGGCGGCATGCCGGGGGACGTCGGGCTGTATCTGCGCTGGTGAGGAGGGTGCGTCATGGCCGACAGTCAGCCACCGTCCGCCCCGCACCGTCATGAGAAGTACGAGCGGCTGGTCGCCGCCTGCCGCGATATCCCCCCCGTCCCCACGGCGGTGGTACATCCCTGCGACGCCTCATCCCTGGGCGGTGCCGTTGATGCGGCCCGTCAGGGCTTCATCACCCCGATCCTGATCGGTCCGGCCGCGCGCATCCGGGCCGTGGCGGACGAGTCCGGGCTCGACATCGCCCCGTACGAGATCGTGGATGTGCCCCACAGCCACGCCGCCGCCGCCACGGCGGTGGAACTGGTGCGCCAGGGGCGTGCGCAGCTTCTCATGAAGGGAAGCCTGCACACGGACGAACTGCTGCGCGAGGTGGCGAGGAAGGACAGCGGGCTGCGGACGGAACGGCGCATCAGCCACGTCTTCATCATGGACGTGCCGACCTACGGGAAGCCGCTGTTCATCACCGACGCCGCGGTGAACATCGCGCCGACCCTGGAGGACAAGCGCGACATCATCCAGAACGCCATCGATCTGGCGCGGGCGCTGGGGAATCCCCAGCCGAAGGTGGCGATCCTGTCGGCGGTCGAAACCATCAACCCGAAAATCCCCTCCACCGTGGAGGCCGGCGCGCTGTGCAAGATGGCCGACCGGGGGCAGATCACCGGCGGCCTGCTGGACGGGCCGTTGGCGCTCGACAACGCCATCAGCCCCGAAGCGGTGAGGATCAAGGGGATCGAGTCCCCGGTCGCCGGGCAGGCCGACATTCTCGTCGTGCCGGATCTGGAGGCGGGAAACATGCTCGCCAAGAACCTGACCTTCCTGGCGAACGCCGATGCCGCCGGCATCGTGCTGGGCGCGCGGGTGCCCATCGTGCTGACCAGCCGGGCCGACAGCGTCATGACGCGCATGGCCTCCTGCGCCGTGGCGGCGCTGTACGCGCACCGGCAGCGGGTCGAGCAGCCGGTGAAGGGGTGAGGTCGCCATGACCGAGACGACCATGACCGAAACGGGCATGACCGAGACGATCCTGGTCATCAACGCCGGTTCCTCCAGCATCAAGTTCCAGCTGTTCGATGTGGCGGACGGGACGCTGCCGGTGCGCCTGCGCGGCCGGATCGAGGGGATCGGCACGACGCCACGGCTGGTTCTCCAGGATGGAAGCGTTCCCTTGCCGGCTGAATCCGGTGACGGGGTTCCCGGCGCGCTGGCCTTTCTCGGCGCGTGGCTGCGGGAACGGCTGAGCGGCGCCATGCCGGTGGCGGTCGGGCATCGGGTGGTTCACGGCGGACCGGCCTACGACACCCATGTGGCGGTGGACGACGCGGTGATCGGGGCGCTGGAACGCTACGTTCCGCTCGCCCCGCTCCACCAGCCGAACAATCTGGCGCCGATCCGGGCGATCCGGAAACTCCTGCCGGACGTGCTTCAGGTGGCCTGCTTCGACACAGCCTTTCACCGGCACCATTCCGAACTGGCCGACCGCTACGCCATCCCGGACTCCCTTTACCAGGAAGGCGTGCGGCGCTACGGCTTTCACGGCCTGAGCTACGAATACATCGCCGGGCGCCTGCCGGAGCTTGCCCCCGGGATCGCCGGCGGGCGGGTCGTCGTCGCTCATCTCGGCAGCGGGGCCAGCATGTGCGCCATCCGGGATGGGCGCAGCGTCGACAGCACCATGGGATTCACCGCGCTGGACGGGCTGCCGATGGGGACGCGGCCGGGGCAGCTGGACCCCGGCGTGGTCCTGTACCTGATGGACAAGGGCATGGACGCCCGCGCCATCGAACGGCTGCTGTACCACGACTGCGGCCTGAAGGGGCTGTCCGGCATCAGCAACGACGTCCGTGACCTGCTGGCCAGCACCGATCCGCGCGCCAGGCTCGCGCTGGAGTGCTTCGCCTACCGGGCGAGCCTCGCCATCGGGGCGCTGGCCGCCGCCATGGGGGGCATCGACGGGCTCGTGTTCACGGCCGGCATCGGCGAACGGGCGCCCGCCATCCGCAAGGCCATCGCGGAGCGGGCGCGCTGGCTCGGCTTCGACCTCGACGAGGCGGCCAACGCCGCGAACGCGCTGTGCATCACGACGCCGGACAGCCGGGTCAAGGGCTGCGTCATCCCGACCGACGAGGAACGGATGATCGCGCTCCATACCCGCGCCATCCTCCGCCGCCACCGCTCCGCGTGACACGGTCCTGGGAAGGAGAGAGGCATCATGCCCTGGTCATCTGGGTTCGGGTCATCCAGATCGGCGATTATCGCCGGCCTCCTGCTTCTCGGCTGCGAGCAGCCGGTGCCGCCACCGGCCGAGGCGACGCTGATCCGCGCCCTGCCGGTGCAGGTGAGCCAGTTCGACCGCACCGCCGCGCTGACCGGTGAGATCCAGGCCCGCCACGAGAGCAACCTCGGCTTCCGCGTCGGCGGCAAGGTGGTCGAGCGGCTGGTGGACGTCGGGCAGACGGTCACGTCCGGCCAACTGCTGGCGCGGCTGGACAACCAGGACCAGACAAACGCCTTGCGGTCCGCCGAATCCGACGTGGCGGCGGCGCAGGCCGCCGTCGAGCAGAGCCGGACGCAGGAGGAACGCCAGCGCTCCTTGCTCGCCAACGGCTTCACAACCCGGGTCCAGTACGACAACGCCCAGAAGCGCTACCAGCAGGCGCAGGCCGAGTTGAACTCCGCCGAGGCGCAGTTGGGCTCCGCCCGCGACACGCTGTCCTACACCGAACTGCGGGCCGACCGCGACGGGGTCATCACGGCGAAGACGGCGGAGCCCGGCCAAGTGGTCGCCGTCGGCCAGACGGTGTTGCGGCTGGCCGATCCGGGAGAACGGGAAGCGGTCTTCCAGGTGCCGGGCGCCAGCATCCGGCTGGAAGGACGGGAGGGCCTGCCGACGGTCGAGGTGCGGCTCGTCAACGATGCGAAGACCGTCACCGAGGGAACGATCCGCGAGGTGTCTCCGGGGGTCGATCCGGTGACCCGGACCTACACCGTGAAGGTTTCCCTGCCCAACGCCCCCGACGCCTTCCTGCTCGGCTCCTCCGTCGTCGGACGGGCCAAGCTGCCGGCGCGGCCGGTGGTCAATCTGCCGTCCTCGGCGCTGTTCCAGACGGAGAATGGAGACCCGGCGGTGTGGGTCGTGGCGCGGCCGGCCGACACGGTGAGCCTGCGCCCCGTCTCCGTCCTGCAATACGACACCGGCACGGTCACCGTCTCCAGCGGCCTCGACAACGGCGATCTGGTGGTGGTCGGCGGCGTCCAGAAGCTGCGGCCGGACCAGAAGGTCACCATCAAGCCGGGGAGCGGCGCATGACCGGCATCGCGCGGCCGAACACGTGGCGGCCAACCACGAACCCGCTGCTCATCGCGCTGCTGGCCCTGGCCCCGGCGCTGGCGGCCTGTGAGCCGCAGGGCGGCCATCACGCCGACGCGGCGCCGGTGATCCGGCCGGTGCGGACCGTCACCGTGGAGCCGGTAACCTTCCGGATGGGCAGTTCCGCCACCGGAACCATCGAGGCGCGGGCCGACGCCGACCTTGGCTTCCGCATCGCCGGAAAGCTAGTCGAGCGCAAGGTCGATGTGGGCAGTCTGGTCAAGGCCGGCGACGTGCTGGCGCGGCTGGACGACCAGGACCAGCGCAACGCGCTGCGGACCGCCGAGGCGAACCTCGCCTCCGCGCAGGCCGATCAGGTGCAGGCGCGCAACGAGGAGTACCGCAAGCGGGAACTGCTGGCCAACGGCAACGCCCCCCAGGCGCAGTACGACGCGGCGCTGCTGGCGATGCGCACCGCCGACGCCAAGGTCGTCGCGACGCAGGCGGCGTTGCAATCGGCCCGCGACCGGGTCGGCTACACGGAACTGCGGGCGGATCGGGACGGCGTGGTGACCACCATCGGGGCCGAGCCCGGACAAGTGGTCGAAGCCGGCCAGATGGTGGTGCGCGTCGCCCAGCCGGAGGAGCGCGAAGCCGTCTTCAACGTCGCCGAGACCGGCATCCGGGCGGCGCCGAAGGACCCGGTGATCGAGGTCTCGCTGGCCGGAGCACCGGACATCGCGGCGGTGGGCCGCGTCCGCGAGATCTCGCCCCAGGCCGATCCCGTCACCCGGACCCACACCGTCCGGATCGCGCTGGACAACCCGCCCGACGCCCTGCGCCTCGGCGCGACCGTCGTCGGACGCCTGAAGCAGCCGCCCGCCCCGGTGGTCGAACTGCCGGGGACGGCGCTGTTCGAGGAGGCGGGGCGAAACTTCGTCTGGGTCGTCGATCCGAAGGCCCAGACCGTCCGGCGCCAGCCGGTCGTGATCAGACCCAGGGACGGCGCCAGGGACACCGATGGCCCGGTCATCGTCACCGAAGGCCTGACCCGCGGCGACGTCGTGGTCACCGCCGGCGTGCACAGCCTGAGCGAAGGCCAGCGGGTCCGGTTCAACCAGAAAATAGAAACGGCGGCGGCACCATGACCGGCTTCAATCTCTCCGAGTGGGCTCTGCGCCACCGCTCCTTCGTCTGGTACCTGATCATCTCGCTGACCTTGGCGGGCGGCATGGCCTACATGCGCCTCGGCCGTGAGGAGGACCCGGCCTTCACGATCAAGACCATGGTGGTCCAGGCCAACTGGCCCGGCGCCACCATCGAGGACACCATGAAGCTGGTGACCGACCCGATCGAGAAGAAGCTGGAGGAGATCCCCTATCTCGACTACGTCAAGAGCTACACCAAGCCCGGCATCTCGGTCGTCTACGTCAACCTGAAGGACTACACGCCGGCCGAGGCGGTGCCCGACCTGTGGTATCAGGTCCGCAAGAAGATCGCCGACATGAAGGCCACCCTGCCGCAGGGCGTGCAGGGGCCGGCCTTCAACGACGAGTTCGGCGACACCTTCGGCACGGTCTTCGCCTTCACCGCCGACGGCTTCAGCTACCGCGAGTTGAAGGATTATGCGGAGACCGCGCGGGCCGATCTGATGCGCGTGCCGGACGTCGGCAAGATCCAGTTCGTCGGCGTCCAGAACGAGCGGATCTATCTCGACTTCTCGACGCGCAAGCTGGCCGCGATGGGGATCGACCGCGAGCAGGTCATCGCCGAGCTTCAGGCCCAGAACGCCGTGGCCCCGGCCGGCGTGGTGCAGGCGGGCGACGAGAAGATCTCGGTCCGGGTCAGCGGCGCCTTCACGTCGGAGGACAGCCTGCGCGCCATCAGCCTGCGCGCGAACGATAAATTCTACCGGCTGGCCGATCTGGCGGACATCCGGCGCGGCTACGCCGACCCGCCGTCGCCGCTGTTCCGCTACAACGGGCAGCCGGCCATCGGGATGATCATCTCCATGGCGGCCGGCGGCAACGTGCTGACCTTCGGCGAGGGCATCCGCGAGCGGATGCGGCAGGTCGAGGCGAACCTGCCGGTGGGCATCGGCGTCCACCTCGTCGCCAACCAGTCGGTGGTGGTGGAGGAATCGGTCGCCGGCTTCACCAAGGCGCTGAAGGAGGCCGTCGTCATCGTCCTGGTGGTCAGCTTCATCAGCCTGGGGCTGCGCGCCGGGCTGGTGGTGGCGACCTCCATCCCGCTGGTGCTGGGCATGACCTTCATCGGCATGGAGTTCTTCGACATCACGCTCCAGCGCATCTCGCTGGGCGCGTTGATCATCGCGCTCGGCCTGCTGGTGGACGACGCCATGATCACCGTGGAGATGATGATCACCAAGCTGGAGGAGGGCTTCAGCCTGGATAAGGCGGCGACCTTCGCCTACACCTCCACGGCCTTTCCCATGCTGACCGGCACGCTGATCACCGTGGCCGGCTTCATCCCCATCGGCTTCGCCCAGGGCGGTGCGGCGGAATACTGCTTCACGCTGTTCGCCGTGGTGGCGATGGCGCTGCTGTTCTCCTGGATCGTGGCGGTCCTGTTCGCGCCCCTCATCGGGGTGAACGTGCTGCCCAAGACCATGAAATCGAAGCATGGCGGCGAACCGGGCCGCCTGATGCGGATGTTCCGGGGCAGCCTGCGCCTGGCCATGCGGGCGCGCTATCTGGTGATCGTGGCCACGCTGCTGCTGTTCGGCCTGTCGGTCTTCGGCCTGCGCTTCGTCCAGCAGCAGTTCTTCCCCGCCTCCGACCGCCCGGAGTTGCTGGTCAATCTGACCCTGCCGCAGACGGCCTCGATCCGGGCGACCGAGGAGGTGGTGGATCGCTTCGAGAAGGTGCTGGCGGCCGACCCCGACGTCGAGCGTTGGAGCTTCTACGTCGGCCAGGGTGCGGTGCGCTTCTACCTGCCGCTCGACGTGCAGCTGGCCAACGACTACTTCGCCCAGGCCGTGGTGGTGACCAAGGGCTACAAGGTCCGCGAGGACGTCCGCGCCCGGCTGGAGAAGGTGCTGAACGAGAACTTCTCCGATCTCAACACGCGGGTCAGCCCGCTGGAGATGGGGCCGCCGGTCGGCTGGCCGATCCAGTACCGCGTCTCCGGACCCGACGTGGGCGAGGTGCGGGCCATCGCCGCCCGGATGGCCGACACCATCGGCACCAACCCCTACACGCTGCTGGTCAACTACGACTGGAACGAGCCGTCGAAGGTGGTGCGGGTCGATGTGGACCAGGACAAGGCCCGCCTGCTGGGGATCAGCTCCAAATCGCTCAACCAGGCGCTGAACGCCACGGTGTCGGGCGCGGCCTTCACGCAGGTGCGCGACGACATCTACCTGATCGACGTGGTCGCCCAGGCGACCAACGCGGAGCGCAGCTCCATCGAGACGCTGCGCAACCTCCAGATCGCCATTCCGGACGGCCGCACCGTGCCGCTGGGCGAGGTCGCGACCATGCGCTACGACCTGGAGCAGCCGGTGGTCTGGCGGCGGACGCGCCTGCCCACCATCACCGTCCAGGCCGATCTGGTTCCCCCGTTGCAGGCCGCGACGGTGGTGCAGCAGCTGGCCCCGGCGGTGGACGAGCTGCGGCGCAGCCTGCCGCCCGGCTACACCATCGAAGCGGGCGGCACGGTGGAGAACAGCGCCAAGGGCATGGCCTCGATCACCGCCGTCTTCCCGATCATGATCTTCGTCATGTTGACCATCCTCATGATCCAGCTTCAAAGCTTCCAAAAGCTGTTCCTGGTCATCAGCGTGGCGCCGCTCGGCCTGATCGGCGTCGTCGCGGCGCTGCTGCCGACGGGCACGCCGCTGGGCTTCGTCGCCATTCTGGGCGTGGTCGCGCTGATCGGCATGATCGTCCGCAACTCGGTCATCATGATCGCCCAGATCGACGAGCATCTGGAGGCCGGGGAGCATCCCTGGGACGCCGTCATCAACGCCACCATGCACCGCGTGCGGCCGATCCTGCTGACGGCGGCGGCGGCCAGCCTGGGCATGATCCCCATCGCGCCCGAGGTCTTCTGGGGGCCCATGGCCTACGCGATCATCGGCGGCCTGATCGTGGCGACTCTGCTGACGCTGCTCTTCCTGCCGGCGCTCTACGTCGCCTGGTTCCGTATCCGGGAACCGGCGGCGGAGGAACGCGCCAAGCCGCGGTACGACGAGGCCATGCACCCGCCGGGGCCGGCGCCGACCAAGGGCGTGACGAGCGGTGTGTGACCATCCGCCGATCCGCCCCCTGACGCGGCGCGTCTCCGAGAACGTCTCCATCGGCGCCGGATGAGCGGGAACATCGACGAACGATCCAGCGAGGGAGGGGGAAATGCCTGACCGGGGTGAACGGCTGGAGGGCGGTCGGACCGCCGAGCAGGTGCGGCTCGATCAGGCGCGCGAACAGGGCGTCCCCTGGAAAATGTGGGGTCCCTATCTCAGCGAGCGGCAATGGGGCACGGTGCGCGAGGACTACAGCGAACACGGCGATGCCTGGAACCACTTCCCGCACGACCATGCCCGTTCGCGCGCCTACCGGTGGGGAGAGGACGGCCTGGCCGGCATCTCCGACGACCGCCAGCGGCTCTGCTTCGCGTTGGCGCTGTGGAACGGGCGCGACCCCATCCTCAAGGAACGGCTGTTCGGGCTGACCAACGGCGAAAGCAACCACGGCGAGGATGTGAAGGAATACTACTATTACCTCGACAGCACGCCGACCCACTCCTACATGAAGTATCTCTACAAGTATCCGCAGGCGGAATTTCCCTACAACGATCTGGTCGAGACGAGCTGTCGGCGGAGCCGCCAGGACTTGGAATACGAACTGCTCGACACCGGCGTGTTCGACCAGGATCGTTATTTCGACGTCTTCGTGGAATACGCCAAGGCATCTCCCGAGCGAATTCTGATCGAAATCACCGTTCACAACCGTGGGCCGGAGGCGGCGGATCTGCACGTCCTGCCGACGCTGTGGTGGCGCAACCAGTGGTCACGGGACGACGGTTCCGAGGACACCGCGCGCAAACCCACGCTCCGCGAAGCCGTACCGGGCCGCCGCATCGTCGCCCTCGATCCCGAGGAGGGGGAGAAGGCCCTGCATTGCGACGGCGGTCCGGAGTTGCTGTTCACCGGGAACGAGACCAACCGCCAGCGCCTGTTCGGCCTTCCGAACCGCACCCCCTACGTCAAGGACGGGATCGACGCCTGTGTCGTGCGCGGGCAGGCGGAGGCGGTGAATCCGGACAAGTCCGGCACGAAGGCCGCCGCCCATTATCGCCTGACCCTCGCCCCCGGCGGGAGCCGGACCATCCGCCTGCGCCTGGACGCGAACAACACGGCTGGAGAAGCGGCGGGCGACGATGTCTTCGGCATCGCCTTCACCGACCTGTTCGACGCCCGCCGCCGGGAGGCCGACGCCTTCTACGCCTCCATAACCCCGCCGTCGTTCAGCGCGGACGAGGCGCTGGTGTTCCGTCAGGCCCTGGCGGGCATGTTGTGGAGCAAGCAGTATTACGAATACGACGTCGGCACCTGGCTGAAGCAGCACGGAGCGAACCCGTTCGCGGCGGACCGCCGGATCGGCCCGCGCAACAGCCAGTGGCACCACATGCACAACGCCGACATCGTGTCGATGCCGGACAAGTGGGAATACCCCTGGTAC
This sequence comes from Azospirillum sp. P4_B5, assembly GCF_056402275.1. Classification (NCBI taxonomy): domain Bacteria; kingdom Pseudomonadati; phylum Pseudomonadota; class Alphaproteobacteria; order Rhodospirillales; family Azospirillaceae; genus Azospirillum; species Azospirillum sp. P4_B5. The sequence goes on along the minus strand of NZ_JBFUHT010000048.1, from coordinate 2,985 downwards.
GCGGCCTGGGATCTGGCCTTCCACGTGCTCGCCCTGACGCTGGTCGATCCCGACTTCGGCAAGCAGCAACTGGAGCTGATGCTGCGCGAGCGCTACCTGCACCCCAACGGGCAAATTCCCGCCTATGAGTGGAATTTCGGCGACGTGAACCCGCCGGTCCACGCCTGGGCGACCATCTTCACCTACCGGCTGCTGAAGCCGCGGGGCGACGAGGCGGATCGCCGCTGGCTCGAGCAGACCTTCCACAAGCTGCTCCTGAACTTCACCTGGTGGGTCAACCGCAAGGACCGCGAGGGAAGGAACGTCTTCGAAGGCGGCTTCCTCGGGCTCGACAACATCGGCGTGTTCGACCGCAGCGCGCCGCTGCCCACCGGCGGCTGTCTGGAGCAGGCGGACGGCACGGCCTGGATGGCGCTGTTCGCCCTGAACATGCTGGAGATCGCGGCGGAACTGACGAAGACCGACCCGCTCCACGCCGACATGGCCGTCAAATTCGCGGAACACTTCCTGTGGATCGCGTCGGCGATGACCCGCATCGGCGACGACACCGGCATGTGGGACGAGGAGGACGGTTTCTTCTACGACGTGCTGCGGCTGCCGAACGGACGGACGGAGCGTCTGAAGGTCCGATCCCTGGTGGGCCTGCTGCCGCTGTGCGCCGTTTGCGTCTTCGACGGCGACCTCCTGGCCGAACACCCGGACATCGCCAGGCGTTTCCACTCCTTCCTGGCCGATCGCCCGGAGTTGGTGGGCGCCATGCACGACCCGCGGCAGATCGGGTTCGGCGGGCGCCGGCTTGGCGCCATCCTGAACGAAGGCCGGCTGCGCCGGGTTCTGACGCGCATGTTGGACGAACGGGAGTTCCTCAGCCCCTACGGCATCCGGTCGATGTCCCGGCATCACGCCGACCACCCCTACGTCTTCGTCGTTGGAGGCCAGGAATTCCGCGTTCCCTACCTGCCGGCGGAGTCCGACAGCGGCATGTTCGGCGGAAACTCGAACTGGCGCGGGCCGATCTGGATGCCGATCAACGCGCTGATCGTTCGCGGGCTGCTCCAATACTACGCCTATTTCGGGAACGGCTTCCTCATCGAATGCCCGACCGGATCGGGGACCATGATGAACCTCTATGAGGTCGCCCGGGACATATCGCGGCGCCTGGAGAGCATCTTCCTGCGCGACGAACACGGCAATCGGCCGGTGTTCGGCGGCGCCCGGACGTTCCAGCAGGACCAGCACTGGAAGGATCACATCCTCTTCTACGAGTACTTCCACGGCGACATCGGCGCCGGCATGGGGGCCAGTCACCAGACCGGCTGGACCGGGGTTATCGCCCGCCTCATGCATGTCTTCGCAACGACCACGGCGGACGGTTTCCTCGACAGCGCGAAGGAAGCCCACGCCGACAGGGCCGTCCACGAGCAGCACGTGTGAGATCGCGCCGCTTCTTCTGCCGTCATGTTCGGATCGACATCATGTGCGCGCAGCGGCATCCACACCCGATGAACTTCGGCAAGACGGACAAGGGTACTTGGGCCATCGTGCCCTGAAGGGATCACAAGCCATGGCGGACTTCATTCACGACCGGCTCATGCCGCACGCCGACGCCTCGGAATCCCCGGAGCGGTACGAGATGAGCTATGTCCGCAAGGCGCTCGTCCTGTCCATGATGCTGATCCTGCTGATCGGCTGCTTCGTCGTGCTGCGCCCCTTCATCGCGGCGATCCTCTGGGCCATCATTCTCTCCTTCAGCACCTGGCCGCTGCACCGGCGCATCGAGCGAGCGCTCGGCGGCCGCACCACGCTGGCGGCGGCGATCATGACGCTGATGATCATGGCGATCCTCGTCGGCCCTCTCGCGGCGCTTGGAATAAAGCTGTCGGAGAATGTCTTCCGCGTCGTCGAAACGGTTCACGCGGCTATGGACCGGGGACTTCCGCCCTTGCCGGACTGGCTGATCGGCGTTCCGATAGTCGGCGACCGGCTGCAGGTGACCTGGAGCGTGCTGGCGGGCGGCGAGGCCAATCTGCGCACGACGCTCCAACCCTATCTCGGCCGGATCCGCGACTTTGCACTGGAGAGCGGCGGGCATCTTCTCTCGGGGACGTCGCTGATCGCTCTGAGCGTCCTGATCGCCTTCTTCCTCTACCGGGACGGCCGCACCGCCGTGCGCCGGCTGCGCAGCATCGTCGGGCGGATCGCCGGCGCCCGCGCGCGGCAGTCCCTCGACGTTGCCGCCGAGACGATCAACGGGGTCGTCCATGGCGTGCTCGGCACCGCGCTGGTGCAAGCCATCGCCGCCACCGTGGGCTATTGGATCGCCGGCATTCCCGGCGTCCTGCTTCTCGGCTTCGTCTCCTTCTTCCTGGCGCTGGTGCCGATGGGGCTGGCGCTGATCTGGTTGCCCGCCGCGATCTGGCTGGCCAGCCAGGGCCGCACCGCCATGGCGATCTTTCTGGTGGCCTGGGTCGGCGTGCTGGTCGGCAGCCTCGACAACGTCCTGCGCCCGATCCTGATCGGTCGGAGCAGCGATCTTCCCTTCATCATCATTTTCCTGGGAATCGTCGGCGGTCTCGTCGCTTTCGGCCTGATCGGCATTTTTCTCGGCCCGACGCTGCTCGCCGTGGCGTACGGCCTCGTTCGGGAATGGAGCGGGGGAAACGAGCCCGGCGACGCTGCGGCGGAGTAGGCGCCCCGCAGCTCCAGGGAGTGCGGTTTACGGGTGTTCTCGCCACAGTTTATGGTTCCATTCAGAGGTCCTCTGCAAGGAACTGAGATGGTCTCCGTTCCCCGTTTCTCCCGCAGTTTGCGTGGATGGGCTGACGACGCTGGAGCCGAGCTATGCGGGAAAGTGGGTGATGACGGTCTGAAGAAGGCGGCGTATCGAGGCGGGTGACGAAGCCTGCCAGAACCTCCACGAGGGAGCGATACGCCATGGACGAGATTAGCAAGGTTGTCCGCTTACGTCAGCCGGAGGAGATCGAC